>CAXTPE010000032.1:0-20105 GCA_964245925.1 uncultured Sphingomonadaceae bacterium | reverse complement strand
GTCGACGGGGGCGAGTGCGGCGCGGCGCTCGCCGTCACCGATCGCCATCTGTTCGTCACCCGCATCGCCGGCGGCCCGAACGAGGTCGACGTCACCGATCTCGACGGCGGGCATCTGGCGACGCTGCCGCTGCCGCCGATCTCGGCGGTCGGCGAGGTCGATCCGCTGCCGGGCGGCGACGCGCTCTACAATGTGCTGAGCTTCACCGCGCCGGCGCATTTCGAGCGCTGGAGCGTCGCCACCGGCCGGAGCAGCCGCACCGCGCTCGCCATGACCTCGCCGATCGGATTCGCCGACATGACCGTGACGCGCACCTTCGCGATCTCGAAGGACGGCACCCGGGTGCCGCTCAACATCGTCGCGAGGAAGGGGATCGCGCTCGACGGCAGCCACCCGGCCCTGCTCTACGGCTATGGCGGCTATGGCGTGAACATGAGCCCGGGCTTCCTCGGCGCGTTGCGGCGGCTGTGGTTCGATGCGGGCGGCGTCTATGTGCTCGCCAACATTCGCGGCGGCGGCGAATATGGCGACCGCTGGCATACCGAAGGCATGCTGACGAAGAAGCAGAACGTGTTCGACGATTTCGCCGCGGCCGGCGAGACGATCGTCAGGCTCGGCTATACGAGCCACGACCGGCTGGCGATCATGGGCGGCTCCAACGGCGGCCTGCTGATGGGCGCGACGCTCACCGAGCACCCCGATCTCGCCCGCGCGGTGGTGTCCTCGGTCGGCATCTACGACATGACGCGGGTCGAGCTCGATCCGAACGGCGCGTTCAACATCACCGAATTCGGCACGGTGCGGGATCCCGCGCAATTCAGGGCGCTCTACGCCTATTCGCCCTATCATCATGTCGTGCCCGGCACGCGCTATCCGGCGGTGCTGATGCTGACCGGCGCCAACGATGGCCGCGTCAATCCGCTCAACTCGCGCAAGTTCGCCGCCGCGCTGCAGGCCGCCCAGGCCGATCCCGGACGGCCGATCCTGCTGCGCACCTCGCGGAATTCCGGCCATGGCATCGGCTCGTCGCTCGACGAGCGGATCGCCGAATATACCGACGAGCTGATGTTCCTGTTCGACCAGCTCGGGATGAACGCCGTGGACGCCGCCAGATAGCGCGGCGGGGGGTGAGGCCGATCAGCGCTGCGCCGCGGTCTTCGGCAGCGTGGCGAGGGTGAGGTAGCCCAGGTTCGTGGCGTCGAGCTGGCGGAAGCTCTTCGCGGCGGCGGCGGCATATTCGGCGCGGCTGATGCCGCGATCGAAATTGGCGTCCATCACGATCAACGGCTCGGGCGCGCCGAAGAAGCCGAAGAAGGAGGCGCCGCGCGGGCGTTCGGGCGGCGTCTTCGGCGAGGAGTCATCGTCGGAGCCGCCGGACTGCTCGTCGGCGCCGAAGCTGCCTTCCGGGCTCGCCATCCGCACCTCGGGCAGGATGTCGCTCTCGAAGTGGCCGATCTCCTGCGGCCCGATCTCGCCGTCGTGATCGGCGTCGAGCACGTCGAAATAGGCGAGGAAGTTCGCGGTGAACTCGGCGCGGTCGAGCCTGCCGTCGTGGTTCGCGTCCGCCTCGGCGAACCAGGCCGCGACCGGATAGGGATCGCCCGGCCGGCCGCGATAGGGCTTGCAGTCGGGCGCCACGAACAGCGGCCGGTGGATGTTCGAATCGTCGCGATCGGCGTGGCCGGCATGTGCCGGGGCGGCGACGGCGAGCAGGAGCAGGAGCAGCGGGGCTGGGTGGCGCATGACCGGCCCATAACGCTTGTGCGGTGACAGGTGGAGGCTTTTCGGCGATCCGGCCTGAATGCGCCGTGACCGCCGCCGCCGCCCCGGCTAGGGGGCGGCATGACCGGCGCGCCCCGCTTCGCCTTCACGATCGACGCCACCGACGGCGCCGCGCGCGCCGGCTGGATCGCGATGCGGCGCGGGCTCATCCGGACGCCGGCGTTCATGCCGGTCGGCACCGCCGCCACCGTCAAGGCGATGAAGCCGGCGGACGTTCGCGCGGGCGGCGCCGACATCCTGCTGGGCAACACCTATCATCTCATGCTTCGCCCCGGCGCCGAGCGGATGGCGCGGCTGGGCGGGCTGCATCGCTTCATGGGGTGGGATCGGCCGATCCTCACCGACAGCGGCGGCTATCAGGTGATGAGCCTCGCGAAGCTCGCAAAGGTGAGCGAGCAGGGCGTCGCCTTCGCCAGCCACCTCGACGGATCGCGCCATCTGCTGACGCCGGAGCGCTCGATCGGTATCCAGCGACTGCTCGGCTCCGACATCGTCATGGCGTTCGACGAGCTTGTGCCGACCACGTCGACCGGCGAGGTGCAGGCGGCGGCGATGGCGCGATCGATGCGCTGGGCCGCCCGATCGCGGGCCGCGTTCGACGACGCCGATGACGGTCGGGCGGCGATCTTCGGGATTCAGCAGGGCGCGCTTGACGACGGGTTGCGCAAGGCGTCCGCCGACGCCTTGCTGGAGATCGGCTTCGACGGCTATGCGGTCGGCGGGCTCGCGGTCGGCGAGGGGCAGGCGGCGATGTTCGGCGTGCTCGACTTCGCGCCCGGCCAGCTCGATCCGGCGAAGCCGCGCTACCTGATGGGCGTCGGCAAGCCGGACGACATCGTCGGCGCGGTCGAGCGCGGCATCGACATGTTCGACTGCGTGCTGCCGACCCGCTCGGGCCGCAACGGCCAGGCGTTCACCTGGGCCGGCCCGCTCAACATCCGCAACGCCCGCTTCGCCGAGGACGAGACGCCGCTCGATCCGCGCTGCGCCTGCCCGGTGTGCGCGGGGTGGAGCCGCGCCTATCTCCACCACCTCGTCCGCTCCGGCGAGATGCTCGGCGCGATGCTGATGACCGAGCACAACCTCGCCTTCTACCAGGCGCTGATGGCGGGGCTGCGCGATGCGATCGCGGCGGGGCGGCTGGCGGGGTTCGCGCGCGGGTTCCGGGCGGACTATGTCGTCCAACCCTGACGCCACGATATGCGGGTCAGCCGCTCCGCGGCAGCAGCAGCGAGACGTCAACGCGGCTTCGAGCCGCTAGGTCCGAGTCCCTTGGCAGTCAAAAGGGGGACATCTGTCGATCGAGCTAGATGTGCCGTTTATCGCGAGGAAAATGGATCTGGCTCCAGAGCAGATTAAGCCGTTATTCGGTGAGCCGACCAAGGTATAGAGCTTTTTGTGTCCAGTCGCTTCCTTCTTCCATACAGTCTCTGAAATAGCTAAATACCGGGAGAGTGCT
The DNA here is from genome assembly GCA_964245925.1 of uncultured Sphingomonadaceae bacterium. GTDB lineage: Bacteria > Pseudomonadota > Alphaproteobacteria > Sphingomonadales > Sphingomonadaceae > Solisphingomonas. The sequence goes on along the minus strand of CAXTPE010000032.1, from coordinate 16,864 downwards.
GAAGCTGAGGCCGATGCTGTTTTAGAAGAGCTTGAGGCAGACCCGATTACATGGGCGAGCTTTTCGTCCGAGGTGGCGCGTGTTCTTTACGAGCGTGCCAAACATGCCTTGGCGGTGTTGGAGCTAAACGCGCGGGCAGGAGAGGCTGTGATTTATCCCCCGGAGACGCTTGACCAATACATACAGCGGGTTGCGCTAGCGCTTCTGTGGCTGCACCGATGACGCCGCCACGCTAACTGCTCGTCGATCGTTGGTAGCCAATCAGATGGTGGCCGATACCGGGGCTCCGGCGAATTGGAGCCCCGCGTTGCGGTTGACAATCCGCGACTAGACATTTTGCAATCTTAATAGATTTTTGCGCGCAATGCCGCGATGCAGTCTGACAACTCACGGTCGGACGTACCGTCACGAGCCGCATCTCGAAGGTCACAAAACGGCACCTTCAGACGAACGCGAACCTTCGTGGGTCCGGCCGCCTGGATGGGCTGAGTTTGTGCGAACCCCGTCTCCACCAGGATCGAGATCAACTCGCGAAAAGCTACGTCGTATCTGGAGAAGATTCCACGAAGGTAGTCGTTCTCCGGTACGGAATAGTCCGCGAACAGTGCGATCGACGTGCCCGTCGGAGCACGGGCTGCGCAGTCCGAAAGCAGATGAACCAATTTGTCGGCCGTTGCTTCCCGAGACGTGATGGTGCTCGGATGATCGCTGAACGGGTAAGTTACCGCCAGCTTGTCGCTCCATCCATATTGCGTGTCGGGGGAGATCACGAGCTTGAACTGTCCGGAAAATGGGACCACCTCGGCATCGAGCCAAGTGCTGCCGCCTCGTAGCCGCAGTTCGGTTGCGCGCAGATCGATCACGCTCCCGGCGATATTGTTATTGCCGGCGAGGACGAAAATCCGAGCGGGTCCGTCGCCCAAGCCTACCAGAGTGATAGGCTCCCGCGTCTCGACACTGACGTTTCGCATCTGCCCGTAGAAATGTAGCGGCGTAGTCGCGACGAAGCTTATCGCCTCACTCCGCAACGCTATTTCCACCATTGAACCGCCGCCGTCATCCAGGTCGCGGATGATGACGGTCTCGTCGATCGTCATCGGATCGTTCCAAAAGGATGACAGTATCAGGCCAAGAAATTGGCCGTCTATCAAGGTCTCCGCGATCAACGCGGACTTGAGAGACCGCCAGAGGAACGGCTGTCGGCCAAGACGCTGTAGCAGCGACTCGTCCTTGATAGACCATCCGTGAAGAATGGCTGCCGCCATGACATACGAAGCGATCACGTCGTTGCTGAACACGGCGTGGTCTTTAAGAAAAGGATGCTCCGGCAACCAGCGCTGCACCTGATCGGCATATTTCGCCGCGTCGGAACCGCTGAGGCTGAGCTGCCCCGTCCCTTTAAGCGGCAGCTTCTGTACCTTCTGAAGGAGCAGCGCACATTGCTCCAGCGGTGAAAAAACGTCTTTCGTAGGCCCGGAGAACTGTGCCTGCGACAATAAATGGACGACCTTCGTTTGATCCCGAAGCGTTATCGAACTCAAAACGGACTCGATTACGCCCCAAGCGCTCTCGGTGCCGACTTGATCCAGACGGTTTTGAGCTTCCTGGTAGTTATCGATCTCCGGAATTAGCGTGCCGATAGCGGCAAGGACGGGGGCATAACCGGCAAAGCTGCGACCGGAAATATCCGTCCAAAGGTCCGCTGCCGAAAGGCCGAGGGCGGTAGCGATCCTCTCGAAATAGGTGGTGATTAGATCGTCGGCAGGCTTGCGATGGGCGAGGTATAGAGAGCCTTTCTTCGCGCTCTTGAGCGCATACGCGTGCACGAGCTGTCGCGCGCCATCTTCGTTGAAGAAGCCTACTTCTAGCGTCGTTGTATCGATTCCGGCGTCCGTCAGGTAGAGGTCCGCGTAGGCTATCGCTTCCGGTCTTCCCAGCATCACCAGCTTGGGAAGACGATGATGTTGATTTTCGAGAATGAGCTCGGCAGATGTCTGCACGAAGCTAAGAAGGCCGTTGTCGCCGGACAGCAGACGCCCCTCGTCCAGCGCGTCCACGATGATGGGCACATGCGCCTCGTGGAACGTGTCCAGCGGGTCGCTGGCGCCACGAAAGTGATTGAGGATGCCTACCAGCGACCCGGTTGCTACGGGGATTACCGCGAGATCGAGAATGGGTATCTCGCGTGCGGCTGATAGCGCGCGGCCCAAGGTTGATTTGCCTACGGCAGCCGACGCCCGGATCAGGATGACCTGACCCTGTCCTAGCGGGACTCCGGCCACATGCTGGAACACTGGCGGCACGAACGGCTCTGGAGCCGCCGCCACCTGTAGGGTACTGCCTACGGCCTTCAAGCTCGGCACCGCCAGCGCCGAAGCAAGATGTTGAAAATTCACGTCGTCCATGTCGCCCTCGTCTTGATCAAAACCGCGTCGCTATCGCGGGCGGCGTTCAATCAGGCAGGGCAGCGGCGGCTTCATGATGCCAAGTCGTTAGCGCACTATTGCGGCGATGGAAATAGCCACCTCCCCCCAACCGCGTCGCATGGTTGAGGCCGCTTCCCACCCAAGGCCGTCCGAGCCGGGCCACCGACGCTCCCACGCGAAGCGTCCCCGCTAGTGAGGGCGGCGCTTGCCTTGTATAGACGCTCTAGGACGGTGGTGCCGCTTGCAGAACCAGAACCTGCGACCCTCGCTTTACGAAGAATAGACACGGTTATAACACGCTGATTTAACATGCCTTTTCAGCAGGTTTGACGTTGTTTCACAATCGGCTGCGTCACAGCGTTTCCGATCTCAATCAATGCGTTAGCGAGTCGCAATCCAGTGCCCAGGCGTCACAGTCGGGTCACAACGGTGGATCGTTGTCCCTGCCCCCGTTCTTGGGGAGGTCGATCACCTCAATCAGAGGAGATCAAACATGCCAGTGCTATCGTCATTGAGCTTCGTTCAGTCGAACCCAGCGGCTTTCAGGGTCCGTGGGATTGCATCGATGAGGCAGAAGCTCGTCGATCGAATCGTCGATCAGATCGCCTTGGCGGAGGCTTCCAAAAGCGGACAAGCCTTCCAGAGGGTCAAGTTCCGCCGGGTCGACGCCCGGGCGGTCCTGCACCACCACGACGTGGACGAGCTCGCCGAAGTCGAACGCGACCTCGTAGGTCCCGCCCGGGTGCGGCAAGAGCCAGTCGTGGCAGGGCTCACCGCCGTACGTCAGCGGCGAGCCCAGCTCCGCCTCGACGTCGGCCACGCCGTCGCCGGGCTGGACGACGGCGAACCTCGCGACGTCGGCCATGTCCGGCACGTCGATCTGGGAGAGGCGGAGGGCGAGGAGCGCGCGAAGGTGTGGGTCGATCGGCTGGTCCAGGGCGCGCGCCAAGGCCACCGAGCTGGTTATGCTCAGCATGATGGTTCTCCAATGTGGAAAAGCCCCCGGCGGATTGCCGAGGGCTTACAAATTGAACGGAGATCTGCCGCTACTCGTCGGCGGCGGGCGACGCGTTGAGCTTGGGCATACTCGGCGGATCGCCGTTGCAGTGGTTGGCGATGGCGCCGAACGCCGCGGAGATCAGTGCTGGGATGATCTTAACGATCAGTGTTCCGGGCCGTAAGGCATGCCGTTGGCATCGACGCCTGCCTGCCCTGCATCATTTTCCGGGTCAGCGCCCGTATCGAGATTGTCCGCTTGGTTTGCCGAGGCCTCCAGCTGGTCGGCTTCGCGATTCATTTCATTGAGGGCATCTTCGGGATTATCGCGTAGCGATGACGGCTGGGCGATACCGACGTCCGCGTACCCCACGCGACAACCGTCGGGTGCCTCCTCCTGCTGGTCCACCCACACCCAACCGCCGTCGCCGATCATGAGGCGAACCTGCTCGTCGCCGGTATAGCCGCCCATCGAGTTTCGCGCGTTTACGGTAAGGCAGGCCCGCTTGGTAGCGCGGTTATAGTAATAGTCACCAAACTTAGCCGAATCTGGGTCCTTGAGATTGGCGCGGACGAAAGCCTCGGCGCTGCGCTTGGAACCTTGGCAGCCGGCGAGCGCGAGGCAGCCGGCGGCAATCACGATGACGTGTCGCATGATATACTCCTGTCGATGTGGGATGGGCGCAAGCGGTCGCGCCAGGGCGCGCTGCGCTGACGGTCCGCGTGCGGTCGTGTCATTGCGTCGCCCCCGTGCTCGGGCGACGTTCGGCTCGATCCTCGTGCCGCCCCTATGTTCCTCTCGGGGCGCCCTAAGGCCGGTGTTGGAAACCTGAAGAAGTCGACAGGCGCATGCGCCTTTACCGGCGAGCCGGCTGGACATGCGCGCATGCCACCGGCCCCAGCAAAACGCTGGACCGGTGACTTCTTGGGGTTTCCACGCCCCGCCCCCCGGCTTTCACGGAGGGCGAGGCGATCATGGTCAGGGCAACGAAGCTTCGCAATAGGCTTCCACGTCGATCCAATACGAAGGCCCGCTGACGCCTTCATATAAGATGGAGCGATCTGCGCATCGCAGGGGCGATCCTGGCTCGGCGGCGGCATAGAAGCCATAGCTTCGCAGCTTCGCGCCCTTTTTTCACGGGCGCGAGGCGGCCGGCGAACTGACAAGCTGGGGCTCCGTGGAGTTGGCGCAGGCGGCGTTGCGGTCAAGCCGATTGCGACGCCGTTGGACGACCGCAGGCCTTCCTAGCTGCGCACATTTGAACGGCCCGATGCCGGACTGGCGGAAGCACGAACCCGCTACGCGGGAGGGGGGTGTGCGGCGCGGTTGAGGTGATGGAACGGGCGTTGCGCTTGGATTGAGCGCGGCAGGAGGCAGGCAGAGCATCGGGGTTCCACGAGAAGGAGCCCTGCCATGACCACCCTCGTTCCCGTTGCCGTCAGCCCGCTACGCCAGCGTCTCGTCGACGAGATGGATATACGGCGCTTCGGACGCGAGACGCAGCGCAACTACATCCGCGATGTCGGCCGGTTCGGGACGTTTCTGGGGCGCTCGCCGGACACCGCAACGGCGGAGGACGTCTGGCGCTTCAGATCGAGCAAGGCGAGCTGGATGTCCCGGCGCCGACCATGAACGCCATCGTGTCGGCGCTGCGGTTCTTCTTCACGCAGACGCTCGACCGGCCGGACCTGGCGCGCAAGCTGGTCCGGATGCGGCATGAGCGCGAGCTGCCGGTGGTGCTGAGCCGGGACGAGGTGGCGCGGCTGCTGGCTGCGACCATGTGCCTCAAGCATCAGGCGGCGCTGTCGGTCGCCTATGGTGCGGGGCTGCGCGCGTCCGAGATCGCCGCGCTCAAAGTGCGCGACATCGACAGCGAGCGTATGCTGCTCCGGGTCGAGCGCGGCAAGGGCAGGCGGTATCGCAACGCCATGCTCCCGACCGGGCTGCTGGCCTTGCTGCGGGAGTGGTGGCGGGTCGGCCGGCGGGAGCGCGTGTTGCACATCGACGGCTGGCTGGAAAACGCATTACGGAAGAAGAAGCGAGGCGTCCCCGTAAGAGTAGAAGCGGTAGCCACTTTCTATCGCATGGGCGTAGGCATCTTTCATCTTATCGAGCCTCATCAGCGCCGCGACCAGCCTGAACAGAGCCTGCGAAGAAGGCTTGCCCTTTCGTTCAGGCGATCCGGAAAAAGCTTGCGTTGGGTTTCCGATAATGATCTTCACGTGATCTAGCGTTTTGCAGATTGATCGTTTTGGGGCTCAGCACGAGCTTTGCGTAAAAGGTGCTGAACAGATCAGACACTTAGTCGGCCAGATCGACATGAAGGCGGAGCCGCTCGCCTCTCGCGTCATCTCGTGTTTTCCAGACTTGTGTGGGCACACCGGGAGGCCTGCGATCGCGGTCGCCCCGTCCAGCGCGTCGCGGTTCATGCCCGGGACGTGTCGACTGCGGATTAGATGATTATACCGGGAAAAGCTCGACGCCCCGTCACCCGGTCGGCTCGAACGTGATTGTGCTGTGGATCTCCAGCGTGCCGACACCCAGCGACATGGGGCAGCGCAGACCCGGCAATACCGCTAGATCGAACAGCTCGGCGATCGCGCCATCGAGCTTGACCCACTCGACGATGTCGCCGTGACGCAGGTTGACGACGAACACGCCGCACCAAGCCTCGCCATCGCGCTTCTCGATCTCTCCTTGCAGTTCCAGCTCCTTGAAGCTGCCGTTGCGAGGTTTGGATGCGGTGACGATGGCATAGCCGTTGTGGATCGCCAGACCGCGCAGGAAGCCGGGGCAGAAGGCGATATCCTCGCGACGGCCGCTTTCGGGATCGACGGCGATGATCTGGCCGCGCCCGGAGTCGAGCGCATAGAGCTTGCCGTCGACAAGCCGCGGGCTGTGCGGCATCGAGAGCTCATCGGTCACGACGCGGCCCGTCGAGACCTCGACGATCACGCCGCCATGCTCGCGTCGGGCGCGCCACCCGCTCAACACGTCGGTCTGGCTGACGGCGGTCACATAGACGGGCGCGCCGTCGGCCATCGCGAGACCGTTCAGGTGGCAGCGGTCCTCGCCGGCGAGCTTGGAGATGAAATCGGGCCGCCAGAGCGGACGGAAGCTGTGGACGGGATCGATCGTCGCGAGGCAGCTGTACTTGGTGTTGACGAACACCGGCCGCCGATCGGCGAGGATACCGATCTCGTGGATGTCGATGTCGCCCGTGGTATGCGCCTCGCGCGGCACGAAGCAGGCGTCGAACGAGCCGTTGGCGAGCTCGCCGTCGCGCAGCATGTTCTCCAGGCGCCACAGCTGGAAGAGCGAGCCGACCCAGAGCCGGGGGCCGTCGCGGCAGACGCCCATCGCTCGAGTGAAATTCTGCTGGTTAAACGAGATGCTCCCGTTGGGCAGCACGCCGACGAGAAACAGCTGCCCGGTCTGATAGGAGGTGAAGGCAAGCCCGGTGCGGTTGGCCTCCAGCCAGCCGCCCAGGCTCCGCGACACGGTGATGCCGGTATCGCCCGGCACGGGATTGGTGATGCTGGTCATTCAGCGGCTCTCCTTCTCGGGAAAGCCGCCCTAGCGGACGGCGCCGCTATCCGCGATCAGAACCTCGCGCGGATGCCGGCGCGGCCGCCGCCACCCTTGTAATCGCCATGCCTGGCGTAGTCGCCGAAGCCCTCGATGAAGCCGGTCACGCCAGACGACGTGGTGATGTTGAAGCCGAGCTTGCCTTCGCCATAGTCGCCGATGCGATCATTCCGGTAATCGAGCGACTGGCCGCCGCTGACGAACTTGATGCCGTCCCTGCCCTTGAACTCGTGGACGTAGTTGCCCTGCGCGTAGATCACGGCCACAGAGCCGCCGCCCAGATCCATCTTGCTGCCAATACGAAGGCCGGCCTTGCCTCGCAGGCCATCGAGCTTGTCGAAGTCGATGGTCTGGCCGAGCGCGCGGATGTCCTTCAGATCGGTACGGACATAGGCGATGGTCGCGACGGGCTCGGCGTAAAAGCTGTCGCCGCCGAGCCGGATGCCGAGCTCGCCCTGCGCGCCGTAACTCATGCCATGAAACTTGTCGGCATAGCCCGCGAGCGCGCTCTTCGAGTTCGCCCAGATATAATCATACTTTCCGAGCACGTTGGCGAACAGGTTGCCCGACACGTAGCTCGCATAGGCGCCGAGGTTAGCGACAGAATAATTCACCCGATCCGCCGAACCGCGGAAGGTGAGATCGGAATTGAGGTAGCCGCCGGTGACGCCGAAAACGAAATTGCCCGATCCCATGTCGCGCAAGCCCAGGTCCAGACCGAGCTGGCCGCCATACGCGTCCTGCTTGTAGGCCAGATCGACGGTCCGGTTCTGGCCAAAGGCGGAGACATTCTGGCCACCGTTGCGCGTGACCGTCGAGCCGTAGAACTGGCCCCAGAGACGTCCGCCATCGGCGCCGCCGCCGGCGAACTTGCCGTCGCGCAGGTCGCTCATGTGCGCCGTCCACGTCTCGGCGGACTTGTACCAGAGCTGCTGCGCGCCCTCGTTGATCTTGAGCGCGCGGAAGACAGCATCGCCCGGCGTGCCGACGAGGCTGTAGGTGTTCGTCGCGGGATCGAAGGCGATGCCATAGCGGATGAAGCCCTGATTCAGCGAGGCACCCGCGAGCGTGAAGGCGGTGGTGGACGATCCGGCGCCGCCGGTCGCGAACACCGTCCCGGAGTTCAGGACCGCGCCGTTGACGCCGATCGGGCTGACCAGCAGCGCGGTCGAGCCGGTGATCGCGCCAGCCGCCGTCAGGCGGTCGGCAAGCGAGGCGGAACCGGAGTTGCCGAACGCCACGTCGATGCCGAGCGCGCTGGCGCCCGATCCAGTGAACGTGCTCGACGTATCGAGCACGTCGCCGGCGTGGCCATTGCGCAGGTCGACGAGGCCCGAATTGTTGAAGGCATCGAGCCCGGCCAGATGCACCGTGCCCGCGGTGACTGAGCCCGGCAGCACCCTGAACGTCCCGGAATTGTTGAACGTGTCGATGCCAGCTCCGAAATCCTGATCGTAGACGGCGTTGTAGGTGCCGCTGTTGCTGATCGTGTCGTCCGAGCCGGCCGCGAATCCGATCGTGCCCGTGAACATGCCGCTGTTGTTGAAGGCGAGCGGCGTCGCGTTGAACACGCTGATGATCGGGGCGGTGCCGTCGCCGGTGATGGTGCCGGCATTGTTCACCGTCGCGGTGCCGCCCGCGAGCAGGCCGACGTTGCCGCCGGCTTGGGTCAGCGAGCCGTCCGCGCCGAGGTTGAGCGTGGCGTCGGTCGCCGCCGCAATGAAGACCGCGTTGCCGCCGCCGCTGGTCGCGCCGTTGAGCGTGACCGTCGCGGCATCGGTAAAGCTGCCCGCATAAACTGCCTCGCGGCTCGCGGAAGACGCCGTACCGGTCGTGATGGCGACCGCGCCGCTGCCGCGCCCTTGCAGGCCGACGGCGTTCGCGCCGGTGGTCGCGACGCTGCCCGCGTTGATCGTGACGGAACCGCCGCTGCTGTAGGCGAGCACGCCCGAGGCATAATTGCCTGAGGTCGCGACGGCGCCGGTCGTGACCGACACCGGATCGGTGCCAAGCCCGGTCGCCTGGATGCCGATCGCCAGCGCGCCCGTCGTCGTGACGTTGCCGGTGGCGATCGTGACCGGACCGTTACCCTGCGCGCGGATGCCCTGGGCGAAATCGCCATGCGTGCTGATGTTGCCGGTCGTTACTGCGACGGGGCCGGCGCCGCTCGACGCATCGATGCCGAGCGCATTGTAGCCCGTCGTCGCCACCGATCCGGTGCCGCTGATCGCGACGCCCTGCGTGGCTTGGGCGACGATCGCGGTGGCGTTGTCGCCGGCCGTGCTCACCGCGCCGGTGTTGACGACCGTCGCCACGCCATCGGTCGCGTTGACGTTGATCGCGTTGGCGTTGCTGTTGGAATAGGCCTTTTGCCCCTGGGTTGAGACGTTCCCGCTGACCGTAACGCTGGCGTTCGCGCCGGACGCGCGGATCGCATCGGCATCGTCGCCGGCGGTGGTGACGTTGTTGGCGACCACGCTCGCGTCGCCGCTGTTCGAATAGGCATAGATGCCGCGCGAGCTGGCGCCGATGGTCGCGACGGTTCCGGTGGTGGTGACCGATGCGTTGCCGGTATCCGAGAAGGCATAGATCGCCGGCGCGGCGACCGCGCTGGTCGCGACGTCGCCGCCGCTGACGGTGACGTCGCCGGTGGCCTCGGCGTCGATGCCGGAAGCGAAGGTGCCGGCGGTCGAGACGTTCCCAAAGGCCACCTCCGACGAGGCGCCGCCGATCGCGCGGATCGCATCCGCGTTGAAGCCCTGGGTTGCGACCGTTCCGGCATCGACCGATACGGCGCCGCCTCGGGCGCTGGCATAAATGCCGTAGGCGCCGTCGCCGGCAGTCGAAACGGTGCCGGTTGAGGTCACGGCGACGTCGCCACCGTAATTGCCGATCGCCTGGATGCCGGTGGCGCCGCCGCCGGTGGTGGCAACGTCGCCGGTGTCGACCGTGACGCTGCCCGAATAAGAGCCGGCGCGGATGCCGGTGGCGCCGAGCCCGGCCGTGCTTACCGTCCCGTTGGTAACGGCGACGTCGCCGCTACCGGCGGTGGCAACGATGCCCGCCGAATTGGGCAGGAAGAAGAAACCGCTGCCCAGGGCGCCCGTGGTCGTGACGGTATCGACGTTCACATCGACATTGCCGGTGCCGGTCGACGACGCGACAACGCCGCGCGAATAGTCGCCGGTTGTGCCGACCGCGCCCTGCGCCACCGAGACGTCGCCAGCCGAGGTGGCGGTCACGGCATCGGCGCGCGCACCGGTCGTCGCGGCGGAGCCCGTGCCATCCACCGTCGCCGAGTTCGTGCCCGAAACGGCGATCGCGCCACTGTTGTCACCGCCAGTGGTGATGGTGCCATTATTCGTGACGCTGGCGTCTCCAGCGGTCGCCGTCGCCATCACGCCGTTCATCGGCGCCGGGCTGTACATCGCGGTCCCCTGCGTCGAGACGTCGCCGGATACGACGACCATGGCGTTGGCGCCATGCGCCACAACCGCGCCCGAATTATTGCCGGTGGTGGCAATATTGTTGACAGAGACGCTAGCGTCGCCCGTGTTCGAATAGGCGTATACGCCGCGCGACGAGGCGCCGGTGGTGGTAATCGTGCCGCTCGTGGTGACGTTAGCGCGGCCGGTGTCCGAAAACGCATAGATGCCCGCCGCATCGACTCCCGACGTGGTGACGTCGGCACCCGAGACCGTGACGTCGCCGCCGGCCTGCGCGAATATGCCCTGGCCGAAAGAGCCGGACGTCGTGACCGAGTCGAAATTCGCGTCGGCGGCTGTCCCGCCCTTCAGGAGGATGCCGGCGGCGTTGAAGCCGGTCGCGTTGACATCGCCGACATCGGCCTTCGCGGTGCCGTTGCGCGCCACGACATAGACGCCGTTGGCTGCCTGCCCGCTGGTGCCGATCGTTCCAGTCGAGGTAACGGCGGCAGTGCCAGTGCCATAGGTCTGCGCGAGCACGCCGCTGGCGTTGTTGCCGGTGGTGGCGATTGCGCCGGTGCCGACCGCGATGTCGCCGGTGTTCGAGATCGCCTGAACGCCCGCCGCGAAGTCGCCAGCGGTGCCGAGCGTGCCGGCGGTCACGTCGATCGCGCCCGCGTCAGTGTTGGCGAAGATCGCCGAGCTGTTCGGAAAGAAGCCGGGGCCACCACCGCCAGTGTCCGAGGTGGTGATGTCGCCGACATCGACCGTGACCGCGCCCGCGCCTGTCGTCGCGGCATCGATACCGCGCGCGTTGAGGCCGCTTGTCGCGATCGCGCCGGTGCCGTCCACGATCACGGTGGCGCCACGCGCGAAGATGCCTTGCGCGCCCGGCGAGAATGTCGAGCCCGCGCCGCTAGTCGTGATCGTGCCGTTGTTGGTGACATGGGTCGCGCCCGTGCCGTTGACGGTGATGGTATTCGTGGCAGCGACATCGCCGTTGGTGGTGAGCTGGAGATCACCGGCCGGCGCGTAGCTTATGCCACCCGCGTAGGGGTTGCCCGCAACGGTGCAGACCACGGCGCCGTTCGCCGCCGCGCCGCACTCGTCGGCGGCATGGGCCGGCGTAACGAAAATGGCGACGGCGAGGATCGAACTGAGCGCGGTGCTCGCCCGGAGCATCCGGGTGGACCGGACGCCGAAGACCGACGGACGATTGGCAAAGCTACTCAAAACCACACCACCTCCCAGCAAAAATCCCCCGCCTACGATGCGGGACCTGCTGCTTCTCGGACCGTGTATGGCGATAAGTCGTTGGCTGAAAGCGAAACTTTTCTTGCGGCTGATGCAACTTTTTCGGAGCTTCGACGTAGCAGCCGTTCAAAATCCGCGGCTTTCGTCGCGACCGTAACGACCTATGTCCGTTGGCACACCGGCGTCATCAGCAGCGAGCATAGGTATCGCCCTCGATAACTCCGCGCGGCGTGCATCAGCGGCGCCCCATAATATCCGGTGGTTGGATCCAAGTGGTCTGGAGCGTGGACTCGATTGCCACTCCGCCTATCAGCAATCTGCAACACATATTTGCCATGCCTCTCCGCATTCGACCGGCAACTCATCGAGATTGCTGCCGCTCACGAATCCTGCTCCTCGACGATGAGTTCGATGCCAAGAGTCTGTTCGTTCACGCGTCAAGCTGAACGAGCGGCCGGTTCTGCGACCGTTTCAGGCTGTCCTGAACGACCGGAAATGGACCTTCCCGATGCTGGGCCCAGCAGAAACGACGGTTTTGCCAGCCCCGTGGCGGCCGGCTGGCGATCAACCATCTGTGCCCCTAGGCCTTTCGCGAAGGACGCACGCGCTGACCTACACTGGATCGGCCTTTCCCACCGTTCGCCCACCACATCTTACCAAGGCCACTTCACGTAAGGAGGAACGACGCACCCCGTAAGAGTAGAAACGGTAGCCATTCTCTATCGCGTGGGCGTAAGCGTCTTTCATCCGGTCGAGCCCCATCAGCGCCGCGACCAGCATGAACCGCAGTGTTTGCATCGCGTTGAGGTTTATGGCCTTCCCGCTGGGAAGCGATCAATTACCCAACTCAAGACGTTCCGCCTAGGCAGTCTTGTGCATCCAAGGCGGAGCACCTTTCAGAAGGGTGCCAGTCAATATGCTCGCGAAGGGCATGTAAAACGGCGGCCTGCCGCCGGCCCACCAAACATCTTCTAGGGAAGTAGCAGCGACGCATCCCCGTAAGAGTAGAAACGGTAGCCATTTTCTATCGCATACGCATAAGCCGCCTTCATCCGCTCCAGCCCCATCAGCGCCGCGACCAGCATGAACAGCGTCGAGCGCGGCAGGTGGAAGTTGGTGAGGAGGCCGTCGATGCCGCAGAAGCGGTAGCCCGGGGTGATGAAGATCGCGGTGTCGCCCTCGAACGGAGCGGTCGTGCCCCCGGCGGATGGGTGATCGCGCGCGGCGCTCTCGAGCAGGCGCAGGCTGGTGGTGCCGACCGCGATGACGCGGCCGCCGGCGGCGCGCGCGGCGTTGATCCGCGCCGCCGTCGCGGCGTCGATGCGGCCCCATTCGGCGTGCATGCGATGGTCGGCGGTGTCCTCGGCCTTGACCGGCAGGAAGGTGCCGGCGCCGACATGGAGGGTGAGGATCGCATGACCGATGCCGGCCGCCGCCAGCGCCGCCATCAGCGCGGGCGTGAAATGCAGCGCGGCGGTGGGCGCGGCGACGGCGCCGGGAACCGCCGCGAACATCGTCTGATAATCCGCCGCGTCGCGCGCGTCGGCGGGGCGGCGCGCGGCGATATAGGGCGGCAGCGGCATGCGGCCCGCGCGTGCCAGCAGCGCCTCGACCGGCTCCTCGCCGGCGAACGCCAGCGCGACCGCGCCGTCCGCGCCGCGCCCGCCCGCGATTCCGGTCACGCCCTCGCCGAAATCGATCGTATCGCCCGGCCGCAGCCGGCGCGCGTTGCGGACGAACGCGTCCCAGCTGCGCGGGCCGGTGCGCTTGTGGAGCGTCGCCCCGATCCGCGCCTGCCCGCGCCGCCCTTCGAGCCGGGCGGGCAGCACGCGGGTGTCGTTGAAGACGAGCAGGTCGCCGGCGCGGAGCAGCGCCGGCAGCTCGCGGACGATGCGGTCGGCGGTGGCGGCGCCGTCGAGCACGAGCAGCCGCGCGGCGTCGCGCGGGACGGCAGGGCGGAGCGCGATGGCGCCGGACGGGAGCGCGAAGTCGAAGTCGGCTACCCGCATCAGCCGCCGGGCGTCGCTCCCGGTGGCGGCGGCGGCGGCGCCGCGGAGAGGCCGGGGACGGCGGGCGGCGGCGGAGCGGGCGTGCCGGGCGGGGGCGGCGGGCTGTTGTCGGTGCCGAGCGAGGCGTGGACGATCCGCGACGGATCCGCCGGCGGCTCGCCGACATGGAGCGCATCGACATACTGCATGCCGGAGATCACCCGGCCGAACACCGTGTAATGATTGTCGAGCTTCAGGTTCGGCATCAGCATGATGTAGAACTGGCTGTTGGCGCTGTCCTCGTCCTCGGCGCGCGCCGCGGCGACCGCGCCACGGACGTGCGGCAGATCATTGAACTCCTGATGGACGTTGGGCAGCGTCGAGCCGCCCTCGCCGGTGCCGCGCGGATCGCCGCCCTGCGCCATGAAGCCGTCGATCACGCGATGGAAGCTCAGCCCGTTGTAGAAGCCCTGGGCGGTGAGCGTGCGGATGCGCTCGACCATCAGCGGCGCCTTGTCGGGCCGGAGCTGGATGACGACGCGGCCGCCGGTCGACAGATCGATGTCCCAGGTGGTCTCCGGCGTGAGCGGCGGCACGACATAGACCGCGGGCGGCGCCACGGGCACGATCCTGGAGCGCTCCTTCTTCTTCGCCTCGGCGCCGCCCGCGCAGGCGAGCGCGGCCAGCGCCGCGATCATCAAAGCCTTCCGCATGTCGTCAGCCGTCTCCAGAAAACCCGTGATGGCGCTTAGCTGATCGCCAGCCGCTTTCCTACGCCTGAACGATGCTCAGCCGCCGGCGGGGCCGGGCCGTCCTTCGGCGATGCGCGCGAGCACCTCGGCCTCGACCGCGGGCGTGACGAAGCGGCCGATCGCGCCGCCGAACAGCGCGATCTCCTTGACCAGCCGCGACGCGATCGGCTGGAGCGCGACGTCGGCCATCAGGAATACCGTCTCGATGCGGTTGTTGAGCTGCTGGTTCATGCCCGCCATCTGATACTCATATTCGAAATCGGCGACGGCGCGCAGGCCGCGCACGATCACGCCCGCGCCCTGCTCCTCGGCGAACTTCATCAGCAGCGTGTTGAACGAGACCACGCCGATGCCGGGGATATTGGCCGTCTCGCGCGCGACCGTCGCCATGCGTTCCGCGACGCTGAACATCGGCGACTTGGACGGATTGGTGGTGACGCCGATCACCAGCCGGTCGACCAGCTTGGCGCCGCGCCGGATGATGTCCATGTGGCCGAGCGTCATCGGATCGAAGGTGCCCGGATAGACGCCGATGCGCTCGATGGCGCGGTTCTCCGGCATCAGCGGTCGCGATCGATGATGTAGCGGGCGATGGCGCGCAGCAGATCGGCCTCGGCGCCGAAGCTGGAGAGATGCGCGATCGCCTGATCGACCAGCATGCCGGCCTGCCGGCGCGCGCGCTCCGGGCCGAGCAGCGAGACGAAGGTCGCCTTGCCGGCCGCCGCGTCCTTGCCGAGCGCCTTGCCGGCGAGCGCCTCGTCGCCCTCGAGATCGAGCAGGTCGTCGGCGATCTGGAAGGCGAGGCCGATGTCGCGCGCATAGCCGCGCAGCCGGGTGCGCCCTTCGGGCGAGACATGGCCCATGATCGCGCCGGCCTCCAGGCAGAAGCCGAACAGCGCGCCGGTCTTGAGCTGCTGGAGCTTGGTGACGGTGGCGAGATCGAACGGCTCGGTCTCGGCGACGAGGTCCATCATCTGCCCGCCCGCCATGCCGGACGGGCCGGCGGCGCGCGCCAGCTCCAGCGTCAGCTCGGCGCGGACATAGGCGTCGGGATGGGTCGCGGGATCGGCGACCAGCTCGAAGGCGAGCGCGTGCAGGCTGTCTCCGGCGAGCACCGCGGTCGCCTCGTCATAGGCCTTGTGGACGGTCGGGCGGCCGCGGCGCAGATCGTCGTCGTCCATGCAGGGCAGATCGTCGTGGACGAGGCTGTAGACATGGATGCACTCGATCGCGAGGCCGATGCGCAGCGCGCGCTCACGCGTCACCATGAACAGGTCGCAGGCCGCGACCACCAGCAGCGGCCGCAGCCGCTTGCCGCCGTCGACGGCGTGCCGCATCGCCTCGTAGAGCCGGCGGCGGGGATCGTCCGGCACCGCCAGCAGCAGGTCGAACAGCCGCCCGACATCGCGGGCGATGTCGGCGCTTGCCAAGTCCAGGCCCTGTCCGACCGGCGCCATCGTGACGTCACCCGCCATCGAACGGCGCGACCCCCGCCGCGCGGCCGTCGGCGCCGGTCTGGATGCGCTCGATGCGGGCCTGCGCGTCGGCGAGGCGACGCTCGCACTGGGCGCGCAGCCGATCGCCCTCGGCATAGATGGCGATGGCGTCGGCGAGCGGCACCTCGCCGCCCTCGAGCTGCTGGACGATCTGCTCGAGCCGCTTCAGCGCGTCCTCGAAGCTGAGCGCCGCGACATCTTCCGCGCTGGCATCCATCAGCGGCTTGTGGAGAACATGGATCAGGGAATCAAGCCGGCCGGACCGGCGCTCAGCGCTTGAACGGATCGACCATGCCGGCCGGCAGCACATAGCCGGCGCTGCCCGCGGGCTCCTCGATCTCGCCGCGCGCGATCGCCTCGCGCTGGGCGCGCAACTCGACGATCAGCGCCTCGCGATCGCCGGCCAGGCGATTGTCGACCGGCGCCTCGATTCCCGCCGCCTTCGCCGCCTTGGCGACCACCGCGTCCAGCTCGCGCTGCGAGCAGAGGCCCAGCGTCACCGGATCCTTCGGCGTGATGTTGACGATGTTCCAGTGGCTGCGGTCGCGGATCGCGGCGATGGTGGTGCGGGTCGTGCCGATCAGCTTGCCGATCTGGCCATCGGTCACCTCGGGATGGTTGCGGATGATCCAGGCGATGCCGTCCGGCTTGTCCTGCCGCTTGGAGACCGGCGTGTAGCGCGGCCCCTTGGTGCGGCGGACCTGCTCGGGGCCCTTGGACATCACCATCGCATGATCGGGATCGGCCTGCGCCTTGTCGATCTCGGCCTGGGTCAGCTCGCCGGCGCGCACCGGATCGCGGCCGGTCAGCTTGGTGGCGGCGGTGTCGTCGGCGATCGCCTGCACCTCGAGGATGTGGAGCCCGCAGAATTCGGCGATCTGCGCGAAGCTGAGCGAGGTGTTGTCGACCAGCCAGGATGCGGTCGCGTGGGGCATGAG
>CAXTPE010000031.1:0-20295 GCA_964245925.1 uncultured Sphingomonadaceae bacterium | reverse complement strand
TATGCGGGCCCGTCCCCCAGGCGAGATGGTCGCGCGCGTCGCGCAGGATGTCGAAACGGTCGGGATCGGCGTAATGGCGTTCGTCGCGATTGGCGCAGCCATAGAGCAGCATCACGCGCGCGCCCTCGGGCACGACGCCGTCGCCGTCGCCGACATCATAATCGGCCATCGCGACGCGCGAGAACCAGCGGATCACCGCGCTGTGGCGGACCCCCTCCAGCACGGCGGCGGGAATGGCATCGGGGCGCTCGCGCAACACCGCCCATTGATCGGGATTGGCGGCGAGATTGTAGAGCAGGTGCCCCTTGGCGAGGATCGTCGTGTCGAGGCTGGGGATGACATAGGCGCTGATCGCCGCCATCGCCTCCGCGCGGCTCAACCGGCCGCTTTCGGCGGCCGCGAAGAGCGAGGCGGCCCAGCTCCCGTCGCGCACCTCGTCCTCGCGCAAGGCCGACATATAGGCGAAGGCTTCCTTCATCGTCGCGACATCGTCCGGGAATTGATCCGGGCCGATCACGTTGAACGCCGCCGCCGCCCATTCGAGCATCCGCTCGCGTCCGACGCTCGGCAGGCCGACGAGATGCGACACCGCCTCGACCGGCAGGAACGCGGCGAGATCCTTCATCGCATCGAACCGGCCCCGCCCCTTCAGCGCGGCGACCCGCGTCGCGATCAGCGCCTTCAGATCGGGACGCACATCGCGCAGCGCCGCGGGCAGCAGCGGGCGGATCACCGTGCCGCGCATCCGGCGGTGGACGTCGCCATCGGTTTGGAGGACGTTGCGGCCCTTCGGGGCATTGAACGCGGCACCGAAACCGACGCCCTCGCCGCTGACGAGGATCGTCGAGGCCCGCAACGCCGCCTGGACGTCGTCGAACCGGCCGATCGCGAACACGTCGGGCCGATCGAGCCGCACCAACGCCCCGGCATCGCGCAGCCGGCGGTAATCGTCGAACGGATCGACGAGGCTCGCTTCCGCGAAGAGGTCCACATCCAGCATCGGCACCGGGTCGGCCATGGTCTGCTTCCGTTCGTCGTTCATGCGGACTGACTATCAGCCGGCGAAGCGGGTGACCATCGAGCGTCGTCCGGGAGCGGTTCGCGACCTCCGGATGCCGATCAGTGCCGATCCGCCGTCACGTCGACCGGCGCGGTGGCCTGCACGACATAGCTTTCGTCGCGCATCAGCCGCAGTTCGTAGCGGCCCGGCGCCGCCGGCGCGGTGACGGCGCCCTGGCCCGCGAAGAGCGCCTGGGTATAGGTCCAGCCCTGGTAGCCGGCGACGTTCGGCTCGCCGGCCGCGTAGAGCGCGATCCAGTCGCGCGCATTGCCCTCGGTGTCCGACCAGCGGACCGGGATCGGCGCGCCGGGCGCGACGCGCGGCGCGAGCACCGTCAGGGACGGCCGCGCATCGGCGGGCGCGATCGTGAAGCCGGTCCGCCTGAGCGGCGTGCCCCGCCTGTCGAGCAGCAGCGCGTCATAGTCGCCGGCGGCGAGGCCATGGGTCGAGAGCTTGACGCTCGTCTGGAACAGCGCGGTGATGCCGTAGAGCCCGGTCAGCGCCGCCGTGGGGGCGTCACCGCGATGGACCACCACCGCAGTCCACTCGGGACGGGTCGGATCATAGGCGCGGACGATGAAGCTGCTCCCCGCGATCACGCGCCGCGGCTCGACCGCGATCAGCGGCGGCGCTGTGGCCGGCACGACGCTGAAGGTCGAGACGACGGCGCGATGATCGCTCGGATAGGGCATCACGCCGATGTCGACGTCCGGGCCGCCCGCCTCGCCGACGATCTGGCTGGCGAGCGTGCGGCTGCGCCCGGCGGTGTAGACGAAGTCGATGCGGTCGAACGTGCCGCCCGCCGGCATGATCGGGTTGGGCTGGCCGGCGGTCCAGGTCAGCCCCGGCACCGCGACCGGATCGGGATGCGCCTCGCGATAGCTGTCGCGCAGGCCCGCGTCGGCGAGCAGCTTCGAGACCGGCCATTCCATCGCATAGGGGATGGTCCGGCGCTCGCGCGCGACCGCCGGCGTCCAGTCGAGATGCGAGGGGGTGTTGAAGTCGCCGAGCAGGAACACCGGCGTGCCGTCCGCCGCCACCCTGGCCAGCGCCGTCAGCGGGACGGCCTCGGGCAGGCGCAGCGACCGCTCGAGCGCCATCACCTGATCGTGCGTCCTGCCCTGCCGCGCGAGCTCGAGCCCGGACGGATCGCTCGACAGATGCGTCACCGCCACGCCGACGATCTCGCCGAACCGCACCATCACCCAGGCCTGGAGCGCGTCGCGGTCGAGCGCGATGATCGAATAGGGCGGCGTGCCGGTGTCGGTGCGATAGCCGGCCGCGGCATCGAAGATCGGATAGCGCGAGAGGATGCGGCGGCGCTCGTCGACATAGGGATAGCCGGCCGCGTCGGCGAGGCGCCTGAGGCTGCCGTCCGCCTCCTCGATGCCGACGATGTCGGCATCGGCGGCGCGCACCGCCTCGACGATCTTGGGGAAGCTCACCTGATCGCCGCCGTACCAGATGTTGAAGGTCATCACGCGCAGCGTCACCGGCGCCGGCGCGGCGAGCACGGGGCCGGAAACCAGCGCGCAGACGAGTGCGAGCAGCAGGCGGCGGACGTCAGGCACTTGTCTCTCTCCCGGGATGGACGGCATCATGGCGGCGATGTCGGACAGCATGATGACGCGCGCCGCGACCGCGCACGAGGCGGGCGACCCCGCCGGCGCCATCCCGCTCTATCGCGCGATCCTGGCCGAGGCGCGCGACCATGTCGACGCGCTGCGCCTGCTCGGCGTCGCGCTCGCGCAGACGGGGCACGCCGGGGCGGGCGTCGCCAGCGCCGAGCGCGCCGTCGCGCTCGCGCCCGACTATGCGCTGGCGTGGAGCAATCTCGGCACGGTGCTGAGCGAGGCGGACCGGCCCGAGGAGGCGATCGCCGCCTTCCGCCGCGCCTGCGCGCTCGATCCGGGCTCGGCGCGCGGCTGGTTCAACCTCGGCAACGCGCTCGCCACCGCACCCGACGCCACCGCCGCGCTCGCCGCCTATGATCGCGCGCTGGCGCTCCAGCCGGACCATCCGGGCGGGCTGGTCGGGCGCGGCCACATGCTCAAGACGATCGGCCGCGCGGAGGAGGCGAGCGCCGCCTATCACGCCGCGCTCGCCCGCGACCCGGATTACGGCCAGGTCTGGTGGAGCCTCGCCAATCTCAAGACGCATCGCTTCTCGCGCGGCGACGTCGCCGCGATGGAGCAGGCGCTGGCGCGCGACCCGCCGGACCAGGCGCGCGCGGCGATCCTCTTCGCGCTCGCCAAGGCGCGCGACGACGCCGCCGACCACGACGCCGCCTTCGCGCTCTACGCGCGGGGCAACCGCCTCCAGCGCGATCTCGTCCGCTACGATCCGGTCCAGACCGAGCTGCTCAACGATCGCATCGTCGCGGTGTTCGACGCGGGCTTCTTCGCGGATCGCGCCGGCTGGGGGCACGACGATCCCGCGCCGATCCTCATCGTCGGGCTGCCGCGCTCGGGCTCGACGCTGATCGAGCAGATCCTCGCCAGCCACAGCGCGGTCGACGGCACCGCCGAACTGCCCGATCTCGGGCGGCTGGCGATGTCGGTCGGCCGCTTCCGCTCGGACGGGATCGGCTACCCCGAGGCGGTGCGCGATATAGCTGCGGCCGACGCGCGCGCGCTCGGCCGCAGCTATATCGCCCGCACGCGGCGCCACCGGGCGGGTCGCCGCTTCTTCACCGACAAGATGCCCAACAACTTCCCGACCGCCGGCTTCGCGCGCCTGATCCTGCCGAACGCCAGGATCATCGACGCGCGCCGCCATCCGCTGGACGCCGCGGTCGGCTGCTACCGCCAGCTCTTCGCGCAGGGCCAGGCCTTCTCCTACGACCTGTTCGAGCTCGGCGAATATATCCGGCAGTACCACCGGATGATGCGCCACTGGGACGCGGTGCTGCCCGGGCGCGTGCTGCGGATCGACTATGAGCTGCTCGTCACCGATCAGGAGCGGCAGACCCGCCGCCTGCTCGATTTCTGCGGGCTCGCATGGGAGGATGGCTGCCTGGCCTTCCACCGCACCGCGCGCGCGGTGAACACCGCCAGCTCCGAGCAGGTCCGCCGGCCGCTGTATGCCGACGCGCTCCAGAGCTGGCGGCGCTACGACGCGCATCTGGGCGGGCTGAAGGCGCAGCTCGCCGATCTGCTCGCGGCGCTGCCCGAGCGGGTGCGCGACGCGGGCATCGTCTAGAACGGCCATGGCGCGAGGCCGTGGATGGCGTTGCGGACATCGGTGGAGAGCGTGACCATCAGCGTCGTCCGGTTGGCGTCGAGATCGTGCAGCGCCACCGTCGAGGGCGACGAGCCGCCGGCGACGAGGCGCTCGCCGACCGGGCAGAGGCCGCGCGCGAAGTGGCGCCGCGCGACATGCCCGTCCTCATGTTCGCGGCCGGTGACGCGGTCGTCGGCATAGGCCGGCACGCGGAAGCTGCGCTGGCGCGACGGGGTGACGTAGCGGACGGTGTCGATGGCCGTGTCGTTGAACAGGATGCCGTCGGCGAACGGGCGCGCGTTGTGGCTCCCCTCGGGCAGCGTCGCGATCATGGCCAGCCGCTCGCCGCCGTAGCGCATCAGCCCCGGCGTCCGCAGCCCGGCCAGGAACAGCCCGCTGTCGTCCGCGAAGACGCTGTTGAGGTGGAAGGCGTTGGCGGGCGGGGGGCCGCCGTCGCCTTCCGGATCGAACGTCGCCACCGCGATGCGCTCGCCGTCGCGGCGCAGGTGCAGCCCCCAGACGAAGGCCGCGCGCGCGAGATCGAAGGCCAGGATGCTGTCATGGCCGGTCGAGGCGAGGAACAGCGTGCCGCCCGCGCGCGCGATCTCGTGGCAGTGCTTCAGATAGCGGTTGCGCCACGCGGCGACGCGCCGGAAGCCCGGATCATAGGCGAACAGCTCGTCGCTCGCCGCGATCAGCACGCGCTCGCCCGCGAACGCGATGCCGCGCAGGCCGCGATCCCCGCCGCGTCCCCGCCAGTCGATCCCGGCGCTCTCCCAGTCGATCACCTGCTCGGCCCGTCGCTCCGCGAAATCGACGAGATAGACGCCGCCGTGGCTCTCCCCCTGCCGGGCGCCGCGCACCACCGAGGTCGCGAGCAGCTTCACGGGCGGGGATCCGGCGGCAGATAGTCGAAGATGAAGCTGATCCGCGGCCCGGCGCCCTGGTTCATCACGCTGTGGACGCGCTGGTTGTCGATCTCATACGCCTCGCCGGGCGCCATCGGGCATGGCCGCCCGTCGATCGTGAAGCGCACCCCCGGCCCGCTCGTCAGCGGCACATGGATGCGGTGCGCGGCGCGGAACGAGGGCAGCGCGTCGACATGCGGGCGGATGCGTCCGCCCGGCTTCAGCCGCGCCGCCATCGCGCGCAGGATGGTGCCGCCGGCCGGATAGCCCCGCGCGAGCAGCGTCCCGATCAGCGGCAGCGCGGCGTCGGCGAGCCGCGCCCAGCCGGGCTCGCGCGTGATGACGGGGTCCGGCCAGTCCTCGCCGCAGAACAGCAGCACGATCGATTCGGTATGATGATGGACGTCGTAGCTGCGCTGGCGGACGTCCTGCTCGTGCCAGGCCGCCTCGGGCTGCGCGAGGGTCGCCGTCAGCAGCGCCGAGGCATCGATCGCGCCGAGCGCGCGAAAGGGGCGGTCGAACCTCATCGGCCAGTCTGCTCTTGCCGCCGTTCGCGACAGCTCGGAGACACCGGGCGAAATATCCTCGTCATCGTCCGGGCACTATCATACAACTGTCCGATAAGGATGCCATGGTCGGGCGCCGCCAGGTTGGGGAGCGTGGGGATGCGGGCGATCGCATATGTGGCCGGGGTGGCGGTGATCGTCGTCCCGGTGGCGGCCGTGGCCGGCGCCGGGAGCGTGGCCGCGAGCCCGGACACGGGCGGGGACGCGGCCCCGAAGGCCCCCGACGCGATCGTCGACGACAATGCGATCGTCGTCACCGCGCGCCGCCGCAAGGAGACGCTGCAGGACATCCCGCTCGACATCCAGGCGTTCGACCAGAAGCGGCTGGAGGCGCTGAACGTCACCGGCTTCGACAGCTATGCGCGCTTCGCGCCCTCGATCTCGTTCGTCTCGACCGGCCCCGGCCAGTCCAAGCTGGTCATCCGCGGCGTCACCGAGAGCACCGGCCAGGGCGGCGGCGGCGGCCAGTCGTCGGCGGCGCTCTATCTCGACGAGCAGCCGATCACGGTCGACGCCGCCAACCCCGATCCGCGCCTGATCGACATCGAGCGGATCGAGGTGCTGAGCGGTCCGCAGGGCACGCTCTACGGCGCGAGCTCGCAATCGGGCACGGTCAGGATCATCACCAACAAGCCCGATCCCGCCAGGCTCGCCGGCGCCATCGAGGGCGGCCTCGGCGACACGCGGCACGGCGCGCTCTCCTACGACATCAACGGCATGGTCAACCTGCCGATCGTCGACGACACGCTCGCGCTGCGCGTCGTCGGCTTCCGCACGCGCGACGGCGGCTATATCGACAATATCGCGGGCGCGACGCCGGGCGGCACCAAGGACAACGCCGCCTTCGCGCGCCGCAACGTCAACCGCGAGGACAGCCACGGCGGCCGCGCCGCGCTCCGCTGGGACTTCGCGCCGAACTGGAAGGCGACCGCCTCGTTCGTGTTCCAGGATGTCGATGTCGACGGGCGCTCGGACTATGACGAGGACGCCGGCGACCTGAAGGCGGTGCGCTTCGCCAACGAGCATTATCACGACGACTGGAAGCAATATGGACTCACCGTCGATGGCGATCTCGGTTTCGCCGACGCCGTGCTCACCACCGCCTATTTCGACCGGAAGGTCAGCTATTTCTACGACAACACCGCCTATGATTTCTACTTGAGCAGCCTCGCCCAGGCCGATCCGGTCTACGACGGCTTCTACGATTTCGGCCCCGATCCGACCGGCTATGCCAGGAACGACGCCTATGCGAAGCGCTACACCGCCGAGGCGCGGCTGACGTCCAAGGGCGGCGGCCCGTTAAGCTGGGTCGCCGGCGCCTTCTACCAGAAGGCGCGCACCGGCTACACCAGCAACAGCGAGGTCGACGACTATACCGACACGCCATCCTACCAGTCCGTCGCCGACCAGCTGCCGGGGCCGACCGACATCTACTTCTACCAGAAGCTGCGCTACGAGCAGGAGCAATATGCGATCTTCGGCGAGGCGAGCTACAAGCTCGGCCGCGCGCTCAGCCTGACCGCCGGCGGCCGCTACTACACCTCGACCAACGACGGCCTGATCCAGTCGCAGTTCCCGTTCGGCCTCGCCCGCGAGGATTCGCGCCTCAAGGCGAAGGAGAACGGCTTCACCCCCAAGCTCAGCCTCTCGTGGAAGCCGGACCAGAAGCTGCTGCTCTACGCCACCTATTCGCAGGGCGTGCGGCTCGGCGGCGCCAACCGTGACCGGCCGGGGCTGGCGGTGCCGACGCAGTACAAGGGCGACAAGCTCACCAACTATGAGCTCGGCACCAAGACGCAGTGGCTCGGCGGCAGGCTGACCGTCAATCTCACCGCCTATGACATGACGTGGGACGACATCCAGCTCTCGGTGCTCAATCCGAACCCGGCGACCTTCTTCTACGTCATCGTCAATGCCGGCAAGGCCGACATCAAGGGACTGGAGGGGGAGTTCTCGGTCAGGCCGGGCGGCGGCTTCAGCTTCGGCGGCTCCGGCACGGTGGCGAGCGCGAAGCTCGCGCGGGACAACATGCTGCTCGGCGTCTCGAAGGGCGCGCGCCTGCCGGTCTCGCCGAAGTTCAAGGCCGCGCTGTACGGGGAATATGACGTGCCGATCGCGCGGCTCGGCGGCCACGCCTATCTGCGCGCGGACCTCAGCCATACCGGCGCGTCGTTCAACAATCTCGATCCCGCGACCGCCAACCGCCAGGCGGCGTACACTCTCGTCAACCTCCAGCTCGGCGCCGAGAACGACGCGTGGAAGCTCAACCTCTACGCCAACAACGTGTTCGACGAACGCGCGCAATATTCGGTGGTGGACTATTACAGCACGCTGCGCATCACGCCGGCGCGGCCGCGGCAGATCGGGCTTGCGCTGAAGCGGGTCTTCTGAGCCGGGTCGCGACGTCCGCCGTCGGCGGCGGCGGCCGGGTGCCATGGATCGATCCGGACGCCGGCGCGGCGGAGGAGATCGCCGCGCCGGCGCTTCCTGCTCAGGCGAAGCCGCGGGCGGCGCGCGCGGCGGCGCTGGTCATCGCCGCGACGCCGTCATGCACCATCGCCCTCACCATCTCGACGGATCTGGCGGGTGCCGTCAGCGGGGAGCCGGCATTGAACGGCGGATGCGGGTCATATTCATTGGCGAGCTGGATCGTCTCGGCCATTTCGCGCCCCCATAGCTGATCGACCACGGCAAGCCCGAAGTCGATGCCGGCGGTCACGCCGCCCCCGGTGATGCGGTCGCGGTCGATCACCACGCGCTCGTGCACCGGGATCGCGCCGAGCATCGGCAGGATGTCCATCGTCGTCCAGTGCGTCGCCGCCCTGTATCCGCGCAGCAGGCCCGCGGCGCCGAGCACGAGCGCGCCCGTGCAGACGGATGTGATATATCGCGCGCGGGGAGCGCGATCGCGGAAGAATGCGAGGATCTCGCGATCCTGCATCATCTGCTCGGTGCCGGGCCCGCCGCCGACGAACAGCATGTCGAGCTCGGGCGCCGCGGTGAACAGCGTGTCCGCGAGTATGCGGTTGCCGGCGTCGTCGGGAACGGGATCCAGCGTCTTGCCCAGGATGTGGATCCTGGCCGAGGGTGGCCGCGAGATTATGCCGTGCGTTCCGACGAAATCGAGATTGGTCATGCCGGGGAAGACGAACATGCCGATGTGGAAAGGCCGCATCCCCGCATCCTTCGGCAGGGCCACGCCGGACGCCTGCGTCGCGCCGGGCCCGCCCGCCGTCGCGCCGACCCCGCGCGCCGCGCCGGCGATGGCCGCGGCGCCCATCGCCAGGGGAATCGACTTGGTGAACGTGCGCCGGTCCATTGTCATCGTCTCATCCTTCGTTAAAAGCACGAACGGTCGTACTTATGCAGGATGGAATTTGCAAGGATGAAAGCATCGGCCGCGCGCACCTACGATCGCATCCTGGATCGAGGCCTGGACATCATCAGCTCGAGAGGGCTTGGCGGCATCACGATCGGCGTGCTGGCCGACTCCCTCGGCATGTCGAAGAGCGGCCTGTTCGCGCATTTCCGCTCGAAGGAAGACATGCAGCTGCGCATCATGCGGCACGCGGACGCGCTGGTGATGTCGCGGGTCGTCGAACCGGCGATGGCGATGGCCGAAGGGCTGCCCCGTCTGACCGCGCTGGTCGGGTTCTGGCTGGGCTGGGCCCAGCGGGCGGGGCTGAGCGGCGGCTGCCCGGTCGCATCGGCGATGTTCGAGCTCGACGATGTCCCCGGAGACGTGCGCGCGCTGGTGGAGCAAGCCGAACGGCAATGGACCGCGCTGCTGGCGGGCCTCGTTCGCGATGGGATCCGCCTGGGCGCGCTGCGCGACGACCTGGACGTGGACCAGTTCCTCTGGGAGCTTCGCGGCATCTACCTCAGCCACCATGTCTCCAGTCGCTTCGTCGCCGACGTGAACGCCGACGATCGCGCCCGGCAGGCCTTCGCGGCCCTGGTCGATCGCGGCCGCCGCTAGAGCCGGCTCCGACCCGCCCGGTTCACCGTCCTCCGTTCGCGCCGAGCGAAGGCTCTCCCGAGCGAAATCGAGGGGTCGAGGCCTGTCCCGAGCGCCTGCCTCGGCAGGCGGTCTGACGGGCGCGCGGCGCGCGGCGTTGACGTGGCGTTAACCTTGTCGCGCCAAGACAATGGGATGCGGATGCAGGCTCGATCCACCTCCGGCCGTCCCGGGTCACGTCTTGGTCCCGGCATGAAGACGCCGGGTATATTGGCAGCCGCGTTCATGCTGGCGTTCGTAGTGAGCATGAGCGTCGTGCTCGCCCTGGTGTGGGAATTCGACGAACGCGCATCCGCTGACGCTCGCACGATGGTCGAAGGGGCATTGGCTCGGCAAATCGATGAACAGAAGCGTTCCACCTACGACACCGCGCACTGGAACGAGGCCGCGCTGAACCTGTACGGCTCGCTCAATCAGCCATGGGCCGCCTCGAACATCACCAAGCCAACCCATGTGTACGTGATCGGCGATCAAGGCGCCACGCTGTTTGCACGGCGCGCCGACGGCAAACCCGCGCGGCCGCTCGTCCTGGCCGCGCCGACGGCGGTGCCCGCGCTGTTGCGGGAACTGCCGCGGTCCTTCGCGGCCGCCTCGCGGATCAGGCGCGGCGATGCTGTCCTGACGATGTTCGACGGCAAGCCGGCCATCATCGCCGGTTCACCCATCCTCCCGGAGACCAGCGCGGTCTCCCTCGCGGCGGGCGCGCTGCGATACCTGCTCTACGTGCAGCAGCTCGACCGGGGATTGCTGGATCGCTGGGGCACATCCTTTCATGTCGATGATCTATCGTTGCGCCGCGGCGCCGGCGGTTCCCCCGGCACGGACAGCATGCATTTGGGAGCCGACGCCGGGCCGGCCTGGTATCTCGAGTGGCGAAAACCAAAGCCTGGCCAACATGCACTGCTCAAGCTTTGGCCGCTCATCTTCGCCGCGGCGGCGATCTTCGCGGCGTTATCGGCGGGGACCGTCGTGTTCGCCGGCAGGGCGGCCCGCGCGATCGACGCGGGGCTGAAAGCCGCGAGGTCAAGCGCGGCGATCGCCGAAAGCAACGCCGAGGCCGCCGAGCGCTCCAGGCGCGACGCCGAGTCGGCTCTGGCGCGATCAAAGGAAGACCAACAGCGTCTCGTCGAGATGACCGATCGGCAGATAGCGGATGACCAGCGTCACCGCATCGAACTGCAGGCGTCCTCGATACGGATGGCGGGTGCCATTGAACAGAAAGTATCGGGGCTTGTCGAGCAGCTGCTGGTGGCGGCACGGGATCTCGAAGGCAGCGCGCGCGATACGCTCGAGATGATCGAATCCCAGCAGGGCAAGGCGGAGCAGATACAGCAGCGCTCCAGTGCCGCGGCGAGCTCGATCGTCAGCATCGGCAGCGGCATAAAGGAGATAAGCGCGACGCTGACGGGGGTGAGCGCGACGACGGAAACCAGCCGAAATCTGATAACCCGCGCAGCTAACGAGTCCGCCGACATGCGCAACGCCAGCCTGTCACTGTGCGCGCGGGTCGACGCGATCACGCAAGCGGCGGCGCAGATCGCCGATATTACGAGCCGAACCGGCGTCCTGGC
Organism: uncultured Sphingomonadaceae bacterium; assembly: GCA_964245925.1. Classification (GTDB taxonomy): domain Bacteria; phylum Pseudomonadota; class Alphaproteobacteria; order Sphingomonadales; family Sphingomonadaceae; genus Solisphingomonas. The sequence goes on along the minus strand of CAXTPE010000031.1, from coordinate 8,950 downwards.
GCTCAACGCGACGATCGAGGCGGCTCGGGCGGGCAGCGCCGGCTTGGGATTTGCCGTGGTCGCAACCGAGGTAAAGGCGCTGGCGACGCGGACCGCTCAATTGAACACCATGGTACAGGCGAGCCTTCGCGAAATCGGCGCCGCCGTCCAATCCGGATCCGAGCTCGCGGGGAATATGCACGGTACGCTGGGGCAGCTCGAGACGTTCACCGCCAAGACGCTCGCCACCGTCGATCAACAACATCTCGCGACACGGGAACTGAGCAGAACGTCGGACGACATCGACGGCTACGCCGATGTGGTGCTGACCGGAACCGATGCCCTCGTCGCATCGCTGGCCTCGATCTCGACCAGTGTCCGTTCCACGCGATCGGTGGGGGCGTCGGTGCGAGAAAGCACGGAACTCCTCCATGGCGAAGTGCAGACATTGCTGAAACACCTTCGCGCCTAGAGCGGGATGACTTCAGCCTTACCCACCGTCATCTCCGCGCAGGCGGAAATCCAGCTTCTTCTGCCGCGACAAGGCAGCTGGATCCCCGCTTTCGCGGGGATTACCGTAACTCGGCCAGCACCCGGCACGGGAGCCCGGTCAGACCGGAGCGCTTCAGCGGCGCCGTGTAGACGGTGAACTCCCGCCCTTCCTGCGTCAGCAAACTCTTGAGATTGTCCATATTCTCGATGATGAACGCGCCGTTGTCGGCGCAGAGCTGATCGACCGCGACATGTTTCTTCGGCTTCTGCGCGCCGGCGGCATCGACCCCGATGAGCCGGACCTTCTTGGCGATCAGGAACGCCACCACCTCGTCCGACAGCTCGGCGCTGCGTCGCCAATAGGCGGGGCTCTCGAAGCCGAGCTCGTCGAGATGGCCGGTATGGAAGATGACCGTATCGCCTTCGGCGATGTCATCGAGCGCGACGTCGTCCAACCGGACTTCGCGATCGCGCACGCCGGAGATGTCGAAGATCCTGCCGGAGGTGCGGAAGCTCTCGATCGGAAAGCTCTTGTCCATGACGTCGAAGTGGGTGCCCAGATGACCTTCCCGTCCGCCGCTCTGCTCGATATAGGCATAGCGTTCCGGCGTGATGTTCAGGGTGAGATCGATCAGCATCATTGCCTCCATGAGCAGGGTGGTGCGGCCGCACACGCCGTCGTCGACGCGGCGCGGCGCGGCGGTTCAGTCGTCGGGCGCCACTTCGATGCGGCAGCCCAGCAGGCGGGCATCCAGCGGCACCTGGCAGGCCAGCCTGGAAAGCCCGGGTCGGTAGAAGCCGCTCAGCTCGAGAAGATCGACTTCACCCGCTCCAGGCGCGCCCGCCGGTTCATCCCCGCCGGGAACGACATAGACGTGGCAGGTGCCGCAGAGGAGACTTCCTCCACAGACGGCGCCGATCGCGATACCGGCTTCCTGAAGAGCCTGCAGGAGCGATCCATCGGCGGCGGCGGCAACGGCATGCTCGCCGTTGTCGTCCCTGACCGAAAAGGTCAGATCGTGACCGTGCTCGCGCCGCATCGCCGCTCCCTTTCGTCATCGGCGGGATAGCAGCGAACGTCTTGCCGGGCATCGTCGCCGGATGCCGCCGAAGCGCCAGTCATTGCCGGTTTCGCGTCACGAGAGCGTCATGGCCGGGTCTGTCCGGCGTATCTCGCGGGCGTGATGCCCATGACGGTCTTGAACATCGCGATGAACGCGCTGCTGCTGTCATATCCCAGCTCGAAGGCGATAGTACCGACATGCTTGCCCTGGGAGAGTTCATGGAGCGCTATACGGACGTGAAGCCGCTGACGCAGTTGCGAGAACGTGATCCCGAGCTCGCTCGAGAGCAGCCGGTTCAGGGTGCGCTCGCTCGCGCCGACGGCGCGCGCCCACTCGCCGAGCGTGATCTGCCGCGATGGCGCATCGACAAGCCCGTCCACCAGCTTCAGGAGGCGCGGGTCGTTCGGACGCGGGAGATCATGGACCGGCTCCGGAGCGGCGGTGATCTCGTCGACCAGCACGCCCGCCAGGCGCGATTCCTGCGCGGCGTCGACGGGCTCGGTTCCGTTCTTCAGGATGCGCAGCATCAGCTCGCGCAGCAATGGCCGGACCAGGACCATGACGCACCGATCGGGCAAGCCCGCCACCGCGTCCGGCTCCAGGAAGATGCAACCGATCCGGGCGGAGCCGCCGCTATGCGTGTTGTGGATCGTCCCGCCCGGGATCCAGAGCGCGCAGGACGAGGGCACGAGCCACAACCCCTCCCGCGTCTCGACCTTCAGGCTTCCCTGCATCGTGTAAAGGAGCTGTGCCTTGCGGTGGGCGTGCGTGCCCGTGGATCCGGGTCGGTCGAGCGCGACGTTCAGCCCGGCGATGAAACGGGTTATGCGATCCGGAAAATCGACATCGCCGCCCTGGCCATCGATCACCCGCCTGTCCTTCTCCGGTTGCCCGCACGAGATGTCGGCAAAGGCCGTCCAGCCCTCGATACGTGCTGGAACGCGGCAGGGCAATTTCCCGCTATGAACCTTTCGCCGAGGCCGCCGAACGCGCCGCCTGCTCGTACACGCCCGACAGCGCCCGCAACGCGGCGTTCAGCATCTCGAAATCGAAATCGCCGCTGGTGCCGAGCCGCAGCGCGGGCTCGAGATATTTCCTCCGATCGACCAGGAACTCGGCATAGTGATCCCTGCCCTTGTCGGTGCTCCTGTAGAACACCTCCTTGCCGATCTTGGAACTCGAGGTGAAACCGAGCTTGGTGAGCTTCTTCAGCGCGTACATGACGAGGTGCATGTCGTCGATCGACAGCGCGAACGCCAGATCGACGCCGCGAAGCTGGCGGTTCCGATAGACCAGCAGATGGAGCAGGAACACGTCGAGATCCGACAGCCCGTTGATCGCGTTCGCATTGCTGCGCTGGTTCATCCATCGCCGGATCGAGTTCCAGAGCACGGTCATCGTCAGCTCCAGCTCCGAGAGCTTTTCCTCTTCCGTCATCGACGCGGCTCCTCGCCATCCCCTCCGATGCCCGGCATCCGGCTGCACCGGAAAAGCCCAAGCGCATCCTTGCAGGCTTTGCAACGGCCAAGACGGACGCCATCGATTGTATAACAAAACGATGACGAATCGTTGACGTATTATATAAGTGCGTGTAGCTGTTTCTCCAGTCGGGCAGGGCGATGCGCGCGATCCCGACGCGCAACAGGGCAGCGGGGGCACCATGGCCAGCGACGATCTCTCCAGACAGTTCAAGGCGCTCTACGACGAGTGGGGCGCGGCGATCGCGAACAAGCAGTACGACTGGCTGGAGAGCTTCTTCACCGAGGATTTCTACGGCAGCGCCCAGCCCTGGCCGACCCTGTCGGGCGGCAAGCGGCAGATGATCGACCTCGACAAGTCGATCGAGGTCATGGACGCGACGTGGCTCGACGTCACCGCGCACCAGGTCGGCGCCGAGGTCATCACGCTCGGCCTCGTCAAATATAACAATGAAGAGTTCAAGCCGGGCGCGTCGTTCGGCGAGGGCAAGCCGAGCGGCAGCGAGATCAGCGCGCGCAATCATGGCAAGGTCGTCGCCTACGTCAACGGCTGGCGGCACAACGGCAGCCGCTGGCAGATGTTCGATCATCACATGGTCTGCGTCGTCGACGAAAAGAGCGTCTGAGCGCCTCCGGACCGACCATTATACTGACGACAGGGAAGCATACGAGACGGACAGCCGTCGAACAGGGGGATCATCATGACCATATTCGCGCCGATCAGGGCCGTCTTGCTGACGACCGCCGCCCTGGCCCTGCCGACCAGCCTGCACGCGCAGGCGGCCGCCCCCGATCCGACCACGCCCGGCACCGAGACGCAGACGGCGGGCGGCGACATCGTCGTCACCGCGCAGAAGCGCTCCGAACGGCTGCAGGACGTTCCGGTCCAGGTCGACGTGCTCACCGCCAAGGGCATCGAGGCGCAGCAGATCAAGCAGACCGCCGACATCGTCGCCACCATCCCCAACCTGACGATCGAGAAGACCGACACCTATACCAACAGCGTGATCGTGCTGCGCGGCATCTCGCAGGCGAGCAACGCCGACACGCCGGTCGCGGTGATCGTCGACGGCGTGCCGCAGGACGATCCCAAGCAGTTCAACATGCACCTGTTCGACATCGCGCAGATCGAGGTGCTGAAGGGGCCGCAGGGCTCGCTCTACGGCCGCAACGCGGAAGCCGGCGCGATCATCATCACGACCGCCGCGCCGACCAACGACCTGCACGGCTTCGCCGACCTCTCCTACGGCAATGGCCACACCTTCGACGGCAGCGGCGGCGTCTCGGGCGCGATCGTGCCCGACAAGATCCAGTTCCGGGTGGCGGGCAGCTATTTCCACAGCGACGGCCTCATCCACAACGCCTATCGCGGCGTGAACAACGATCGCGTGCCGCACGACTGGAGCCTGCGCGGCAATCTCTACTTCCATCTCAGCGACACGACGCGGCTGACGCTGATCGCCCAGCACGAGGATTTCAACGCCGCCGGCGTCTATTTCGTGCCGGTGTTCTCCGGCGACGCCAATGACTTCCAGAAGCCGCAGAGCAACTTCCCCAATCGCGGCTCGGGCACCTCGACCAACGTGACCGCCAAGCTCGAGCAGGATCTCGGCTTCGCGACCTTCACCGCGATCTCCGGCTATACGCGACTGAAGCAGATCCAGACGACCGACGTCGACTTCACCAACCCTGTCGTCATTCCCGGCTTCTCGCTCGGCGACAACCAGCCGTTCAGCAACAGGATCTTCAGCCAGGAGCTGCGCCTCACCGGCACGCAGGGCAGGCTCCGCTGGCTGGTGAGCGCGGACTACCTCCACGCCGACCAGTTCATCAGCACCAACATCTTCGTCGACACCGGCCATCCCGACACCGACCCGACCAACCCGGCGCTCATCATCCTGTCGAACCCGGCGAAGAACAAGCGGTCCAACTACGGCATCTCGGCGCAGGCCGATTACGACATCCTCGACGGGCTGACGCTCACCGTCGGCGGACGCTACGACAGCGATCATCGCACCCAGGACAATCTCATCACCGGCGAGCGCCGCCGCGCCACCTTCAGCGACTTCCAGCCCAAGGTCACCGCCACCTACAAGATCGACCCCACCAAGCTCGTCTACGCGACCTACGGCGTCGGCTTCCGCTCGGGCGGGTTCAACCCGCCGAGCTTCGTCGTGCCGCTTTACAAGGCCGAGAAGCTGACCAACTACGAGGTCGGCTTCAAGACGCAATGGCTGAACCGCAAGCTGACGATCAACGGCGCGATCTTCCGCAGCGACGTCAAGAACTATCAATTCTCCTACATCGACTTCAACTCGGGTTCGGAAGTCACCGGCAACATCGATCGCGTCCGGCTGAACGGAGCGGAGCTGGAGGTGCGGGTCAATCCGGTCGCCGGGCTCAGCCTGTTCGGCAACCTCGGCTATGCCAAGCCGAAGGACCGGCGCTTCGCCGCGTTCCCGCAATATGTCGGCAACGAGACGCCGCGCGCCAACAACGTCACGCTGAACGGCGGCTTCGACTATACCGCGACGATCTCGGACACGACATCGCTCTTCGTCCGCGCCAACGCGCAGCATTACAGCAAGAAATACTGGTTCATCGACAATCTCGATGTACAGCGTCCCAAGACCTATGTGAACGGCAGCCTCGGCTTCACCCACGGCGGCATCACCGCGACCCTGTGGGCGAAGAACATCTTCGGGACCAAGGCCTACGAGACCTATTATCCGAGCCAGTCGACCGGCGCGCCGTTCGATGTTGCCTTCCCCAACCGGCCGGCGACCTACGGCGGCGAAGTCTCGCTCAAGTTCTGAAGGATCACGGATCATGACGACGAACCGCATCATCGCGCGCATCGCCGGCCTGCTGGCGGGCGCGGCGGCGCTGCTGCCGCTGGCGCCCGCGGCGGCGACCGCGACCGCGCCGGGCCGGCTGACGGCGCGCGGCGGCAACATGCCGGAAGGCCTGTGGGTGCTCAACCCGGCGCGGTCGATCGAGCTGATGCCTGGCCGGCAGACGCTCTGGATCGTCAAGGATGACGGCAGGAACATGGTCTGGGTCTCGGTCGCGACCGACGATCAGGGCCGGGTGCGGGTCAGCTCGTTCGACAGCGCCTATGGCGGGCCGCCGGCGGCGGTGACGGGCAGCCAGATGACGTCGCAGGCGGTGTCGTACGCGCCCGGCACGCTGCACAATTTCGGCCAGATCGCGGGCCTCGGCGCCTATGCGGAGGACTGCGCGGTCGATCCGTCGCAGAAGCATTTCACCTGCGACGGGCAGGTCACCACCCCCACCGGCATCCGCCGCTGGCACGACGATTTCGACTGGGCCGGCCCCAGCCCGCGATAACCGCCGCGAAGGAGACGCCATGACGACCGCGCCGGCATCCGAAGACGGGCATGGCCTGGCCGGCCGGGGCGGCGACCCGGCGTCGCGGGCGTGGACCACGGTCGGCATGTTCTGGCTGTGCATGACGGTCGCCTCGCTCGACCGGCAGGTGATCGCCATCGCCGCGCGCGCGATCCAGGCCGACCTGCATCTGAGCGACACCCAGCTCGGCTTCATCCAGGGGCCCGCCTTCGCCTTCTGCGCGGCGGCGACGGGGCTGCCGATCGGCTGGCTGCTCGACCGCCGCAACCGCGTGAGCGTCGCCGCCGCCTGCTTCGCGATATGGTCCGCGACCACCTCGCTGATGGCGTTCGCCGGCAGCTTCGCGACGCTGGCGGTCGCGCGCGGCGGCGGCGCGGTAGGCGAGGCCGGGCTCGCGCCGGCCGCGCTCTCGATCTTCCCCGATCGCTTCCCGGTGCGGCAGATCCCGCGCGCCAGCGCGCTGTTCCTGACCGCGCCGTTTGTCGGCGCCGGGCTCGGGCTGTTCGTCGGCGGCATGCTGCTCGACGATTTCACGACCGCGCTGCCGGGGCTGCCCGCGTTCCTGCGGGGCTTCTTCCCCTGGCAGCTCGTCTTCCTGACGGTGGGCTGCCCGGGCGTCGTGCTGGCGATCGTGCTCAAGCTCGTCGTGCGCGATCCGCCGCGCCGCGAACATGCGGCGCTCGCCCTCGATGCCGCGCCGCGGGCGGCCGGCGGGAGCGGGACCGCCGGGCTGCTCGCGCTCTACATCCTCGGCATGACCATGCTGGTGCTGATCCTGTTCGTGCAGCTCGCCTGGCTGCCGATGCGGCTCCAGCGCTCGTTCGCGATCAGCGCGTCGGCGGCCGGGCTCGTCATCGGCCCGTCCTATATCGTCGCGGGGCTGCTGGGCGCGGCGCTGTCCGGCTGGCTGGCGAGCGCGGTGGCCGGCGAGCGCGTGCTGCCGCGCGTCATCGACATCATCCTGGTGGCGAGCGCGCTGCTGGCCGGGCCGTTCCTGTTCGCGGTGCTCTCCAGCGATGCGCGGCTGGCGAGCTGGGGCTTCTTCGCCGGCGCGCTGCTGCTCTGCACCGCGCTGACGCTCGCGGCGACGCCGGTCCAGCTACTCGTCCCGGCGAGCGGCCGGGCGCGCACGCTCGCGCTCTCGACCGTCTCGTTCAATGTCGTCGGGGCAGGCATCGGCCCGCTGCTGCCGGGGCTGATCTCGGACCGGCTGGCGGCGGGCACCACCAATGCGATCGGCGCGGGGATGGGGATCGTCACGGCAGGCGCGGCGGCGGTGGCGGTGATCGCCTTCGTCGGCGTGCGGCTGGCGATCCGCCGCCGGCCGCCTATCATGCGCGTCTGAGCCGGGAGCAGCGCATGGCAACGATCGCGATGGCGAAGGACGAGTGGCGCGCCGATGCGCCGCCGGCCTTCGAAACGGGCTGGGACGCGGAGATGTCCGCGCGCCAGCTTGGCCATCTGCGCCATATCGAGAACCTTTCGCTCCAGCCGCCGGGCGACTGGTCGCACATGGGCACCAAGATGCACGGGCAGGAGGATTTCGGCGCCTACCGCTTCCAGCTCGCCTTCATGGCCTATGCGCTGGCGCTCGCCCATTTCCACCGCGCGCCCAACGCGCCGGGCGCGTTCCGCGCGACCTTCGACCGGCTGATCGCCAAGCTGCTCCACCCCGACGTCTGGCTCTACTGGCGCAACGTCAGCCAGGGCGGCCACGCGCTCAACGCGCATCTGCGGCCCCGGCTCGGCGAGGAGTGGAACCCGGTCGTCAAGGACAACATCATGTACAGCGCCTATGTCCAGTCGCTGACGCTGCTGTACTCGGTGCTGTTCGGCGACGGCAAGTACGACCGGCCCGAGTCGATCGTGTTCGAGCACGCCTCCTTCTTCTGGGGCGACGGGCCGAAGCGCTTCGCCTATGACCAGCACAGCCTGAACGAGCTGCTCTACTGGAAGATGGTCGAGAGCGGCTATCTCGGCATCGCCTGCGAGCCCAATTGCGTCTTCCAGATCTGCAACCAGCCCGCCATCCTCGGCTTTCGGATGCACGACGTGCTGACCGGCGGCACCCGCGCGGAGGAGGTGGTGGAGAGCTACCAGCGGACGTGGGCGGAATTCGGCAGGATCGGCGCCAACGGCCACTTCAACATGCTGGTGACCGAGGACAGCCGCATGGTGATCCCCAACGGCTCGCCGAGCGCCTGGGTCGACGGCTGGACCGGCGCGCTGATGAACATGTGGAACCGCGACTTCATCCGCGCGAACTACCGCCGCCAGATCGCCGACCTGCTGATCCGCGGCGCCGACGGCACGATGTCCGTGAAGCTCAGCAACCCGCCCAGCCACGGCGGCCTCACGCTTGACTATGACGCCGGCGACTTCGGCTTCGTCGCCGCCTGGGCATCCGAGCTGGGCGACGGCGCCACGCTCGACGCGCTCACCCGCCACGCCGATCGCTTCATGGCACCCACCTCGTCGAAGGGCGGCCTCCATTACCCGCGCCAGGACAAGCGCCACGACGAGGCCGGCAACCAGATCCTGGTCGAGCCGATCACCGGCAACGCG
>CAXTPE010000030.1:0-20825 GCA_964245925.1 uncultured Sphingomonadaceae bacterium | reverse complement strand
CGCCGAGCGCGACATTGCCCGATCCCGGCACCAGCGCCGCCATGCTGCCGGCCTTGACGCCGCCGTTCATCGCCGGATTGGCGCGGATGTCCTCGACCCGCATGCCGCGCACGAGTACGCCCTCGACGCGGCCGTCGAAGCTCGCCATCAGCGGGTTCTCGATCAGCGGGGTCGCCGAGACGGCGCCGGGGATCGCGATCGCCTCGCGCTCGATGGCGCGCCAGTCGGGCAGCCGGCCGCCATAGCCCTGGACGACGGCATGGCCGTTCAGCCCGATGATCTTGTCGAACAGCTCGGCGCGGAAGCCATTCATCACGCTCATCACGATGATGAGCGCCGCGACGCCCAGCGTCACCGCGCCGAGGCTGATCGATGCCACGAGGAAGATGAACCCCTCGCCCTTGCCCGGCAGCAGATAGCGCCGCGCGATCAGCCGCTCGTAGCGACTGAGGATCATCACGCCCACGGGAAGCCGCACCGGACATCCGTTCGCACCGAGCGCCGTCGAGGCGCGGCCACCATCCGCGCATGGCCTTCGACTTCGCTCAGGCCGAACGGAACTTGCGAGGATGTTCGATTCACCCCGCCAGCCTCGCCAGCGCGCTCTCCACCGACAGCTCCGCCTTCTCGCCGGTCGCCCGCCGCTTGAGCTCGACGACGCCGCGCGCCAGCCCCTTCGGTCCGACCACGAGCTGCCAGGGCAGCCCGATCAGGTCCATCGTTGCGAACTTGGCGCCGCCCCGCTCGTCGCGATCGTCGTAGAGCGTCTCGATGCCGGCGGCGCGAAGCTTCGCGTAGAGGTCGTCGGCGGCGGCCGCGCAGACGGGATCGTCGGCGCGCATGTTGACGAGCCCGACCGCGAACGGCGCCACCGCGTCCGGCCAGACGATGCCCCGGTCGTCATGGCTCGCCTCGATGATCGCGCCGACAAGACGGGAGACGCCGATGCCGTAGCTCCCCATCTGCGGGATCACCTCGGCGCCGTCGGCCGCCTGCACCTTCAGCCCCATGGCGGCCGAATATTTGGTGCCGAAGAAGAAGATATGGCCGACCTCGATGCCGCGCGATCGCCGCAGCGCGTTGCCCGCCTCGGCCTCGCGCGCCGCATCGCGCTTCTCGTCGGTGGCGGCATAGTCGGCGGTGTAGCCGGAAACGATCGCCTGCAGCCCGGCGGCATCGTCGAAGTCGATCCGCCCGAGATCGGCGGGCTGCTCCCAGTTGCGGTGATAGAACACCTCGCTCTCGCCGGTCGGCGCCAGCACGATGAACTCGTGGGAGAGATCGCCGCCGATCGGGCCGGTGTCCGCGCGCATCGGGATTGCCCGCAATCCCAATCTGCCGAACGTGCCGAGATAGGCCACGAACATGCGGTTGTAGCTGTGCCGCGCGCCCGCCTCGTCGATGTCGAACGAATAGGCGTCCTTCATCAGGAACTCGCGCCCGCGCATCACCCCGAAGCGCGGGCGGACCTCGTCGCGGAACTTCCACTGGATGTTGTAGAGCGTGCGCGGCAGGTCGCGATAGCTCCTCGCCGAATCGCGGAAGATCGTGGTGATGACCTCCTCGGCGGTCGGCCCGAACAGCATGTCGCGATCGTGGCGATCCCTGATCCGCAGCATCTCCGCGCCATAATCGTCGTAGCGGCCGGACTGGCGCCAGAGATCGGCGGGCTGCATCGTCGGCATCAGCAGCTCGATCGCGCCGGCGCGGTCCTGCTCCTCGCGAACGATCCGCGCGATCCTCGTCAGCACGCGCAGGCCGAGCGGCAGCCAGGCATAGATGCCGGCGGCGATCTGGCGGACGAGGCCGGCGCGCAGCATCAGCTTGTGGCTGACGATCTGCGCGTCGGCGGGTGTCTCCCTGGAGACGGGCATGAGATAGCGGGAGAGGCGCATGATGGTCCCGACGACGGCGGCGCGGGAGGCGGCGCGGACGCCCGCGCTCTCTATTGCGCGAGTCGCCGCCCGGCAAGCGGAGCCGCCTGTGGCAGCTAAGCAACAGCCCGTCACATTCGGCGCCACCCTCCTTCGCGAGCGATGACAAGCCCGGCCCGAACGGCTAGTCCGCCTCCACGAAACACAGGCAAAACGCCGTGGTTCGGGGAGACGCGGCCCCGCCGCCGATCGAAGGGGATCGGCAGCGTGCGGGCCGCTCAAGGGGGCTGACGAGCAGTCGTCACGCGGCGCCCGGGTCGGAAACGGCCCGGGCGCTTTGCGTTCGGCGGCCTGTCGGCGGCAGCGGCACCCGGAGGCGCGGCGGTGCGTTATCCTACCCCCCGCTCAGGAGCATGCCATGGCCAGCCAGCCGATCCCGTCGCCGACCTCCCTGCCGATCGACGATCCCAATCCCTCGCCGGTCGACGTGCCGATCGTCTCGCCGGCCGATCCCGGCGTCGTGCCGAGCGAGCCGCCGTCGCCGGGCGAGGCGCCGAACGAACTGGGCTAAGCCGACCCGACATCACGCTATTGCGATCCATTTTCATTAGCGCTAACAGTCCCCCACTTTCCTTGGGGGGATCATATGAACGTCACCACGCGCTTCTCGATCGCGGCCGGCACCGCCGCACTGCTCGCCGGCCTTTCCGCCACGCCGGCGGTGGCCGGCGAGGGCCTGTTCTCGCGGCTCTACACCACCGATCTCACGCCGGCCGGGCATTTCGAGCTGGAGCAGGTGGTGCGCGAACGCGAGGGCCGCGCCTTCGGCCATTATGACGCGACCGATTTTCGTACCGAGCTGGAATATGGCGTCACCGACAATCTCCAGGCGTCGCTCTACATCAACACCAACCGGCAGCACGCGACGCGCACTTCCGACGACGACGACTACAACGGCGAGACCGGCTTCACCCGCCACAACTTCACTCTGCAGAGCGTGTCGACGGAGTTCATCTATCGCGCGCTGAGCCCTTACAAGAACAAGAACGGCTGGGGCCTGGCCTTCTACATCGAGCCGGAATATGATTTTCACGATCTCCACAACGGCTTGAAATATGCGCCCGGCACGTTCGAGCTGGAGACGCGCATCATCATCCAGAAGAACTTCATGGATGACCGGCTGATCCTCGCCTACAACCTCGTGCTCGAGGCGGAATCGATCCGCTTCGCGCACCGGCCCGATACGAACAGCGAGCTCGACTGGAACAACGAAGCCGGCATCACCTATCGCTTCGCGCCGAACCTGTTCGCGGGCGCCGAATTCCGCAACCACAATGAATATGGCAACTTCAAGGTGCACGAGCATTCGGTCTACTGGGCCGGACCCGTCGTCCACTACGGCGGGCCGAAGCTCTGGGCGACGCTCGGCTGGCTGCGCCAGTTCGCCGGCAACCCCGGCCGCGACGACGACGGCAACGACATCGGCGGCAAGCTCTTCCTGCGCAGCCACGAGCTGAACGAGATCACGTTCAAGCTCGGCGTTCCCTTCTAGGCGGCGGCCACCGCGCTGCTATAGCGAATCACATGCACGTCCGATTCACCCTGCTCGCCGCCGCCATTGCCGCGCCCGCCTGGGGCACGGTCTACATGACCGTTCCCCAGGTCCAGGCGCAGCTCTTCCCGCATGCGGCGCTGACGCCGGACTTCCGCGCGCTGACGCCCGATCAGGCCAAGGCGATCCGCGCGAAGTCCGGCGTCAACGTGCTGTCGAAGGACGTGAAGCTCTGGCGCGCGCCGGACGGCTCGTCGCTTATCGTCGACGAGGTGTTGGGTAAGCACGAGTTCATCACCTTCGCGCTCGCGCTCGATCCCGGCGGCGCGGTGCGCGACCTCGAGATCATGCAGTATAACGAGAGCTACGGCGGGCAGGTGCGCGATCCCGCCTGGCGCCGGCAGTTCGCCGGCAAGCGCGATGGCGCGCCGCTCGTGCTGGACAGGGACATCCGCAATAACTCCGGCGGCACGCTGTCCGCGCGCCACGTCACCGACGGCGTCAAGCGGCTGCTCGCCACCTATGCGCTGGTCTACGCCGACGCGCGTGGCTGACGCCGCCGGCATCGCGCGCGCGCGGCCGCTGCTCGGCACCATCGTCAGCATCCGGGTGAGCGACCAGGGCGGTGCGGATGCGCTCGCGACGATCGGCGCCGCCTTCGCCGGGATCGCGCTCGTCCACCGGCTGATGAGCTATCAGGAAGCGGGCAGCGAGCTGAACCTCGTCAACCGCGTCGCGGCGCTCCGCCCGGTGCCGCTGCACCCGCTGACCCGTGCCTGCCTCGCCGCCGCGCTCGATCATGCCCGGGCGAGCGGCGGCGCGTTCGATCCGGTGGTCACCGGCGGCACCTGGCGGGACATCGCGCTGGAGGACGGCGGCGTGCGCCATGCCCGCCCGCTCGCGATCGATCTCTCCGGCATCGCCAAGGGCTTCGCGGTCGATCATGCCAGCGAGATACTGATCGAGCACGGCGTGACGGCAGGGGTCGTCAACGCCGGCGGCGATCTGCGCGCGTTCGGGCCGATCGTGGAGGACATCGCGCTGCGGCCGTCGTGGGCGATCGCGCCCGCCGTCGTGACGCTGCGCGACGGCGCGATCGCCAGCAGCGACACAGCCTTTTCGCGCGCGCGGCATGGCCGCGGCCAGCATCGCGACGGGCGCGACGGCGCGGCCGTGGCGGAACGCTTCGCCAGCGTCGCGGCGGCGCGCTGCGTCGATGCCGACGCGCTCACCAAGGTCGTGCTCGCGCTCGGCGATGGCGCCGCCCCGGCGCTGGCGCGATGGGGCGCGTCGGGCTGGCGCGCGGACGCCGCCGGCTGGCGCGCGGTCGGGCTGGCGGCGGCGGCATGATCCGGCTCCCGCCGCGGCGCCGCTACGCCGTCTATGCCGCCGCGATCGGTCTCTGGCTGAGCGGCGCGGTCTGGCTCGTCGCGCATTACTGGCTGGTGAAGCAGGGGGATTATGGGCCGGAGACGAGCCCCGCCGAGCCGCTCTCGATCAAGATCCACGGCGGCTTCGCGATGGCCGCGCTGTGGCTGCTCGGGCTGCTGTGGGGCGTGCATGTCGTCCATGGCTGGCGGACGCGGCGCGGGCGGCTGACCGGCGCGCTGCTCCTCGGGCTGCTGGGCATGCTCGTCGTCACCGGCTGGCTGCTCTACTATCTCGGGGACGAGGGCTGGCGGGAATGGGCGTCGCTCCTCCACTGGGCGATCGGGCTGGCCGCGCTGCCGCTGTTCCTGTGGCACCGCTTCGCGCGCAAGCCGGCGCGGCGCGCGCGGCGGAACGGCGATTAGAGCCCCATGGGGAGCGGGCAAGCGCGCCCTACAGCAGCATGTCCGCGGCGTGCAGCGCGACGCCGACGAGGCCGCCGACGATGGTGCCGTTGACGCGGATATATTGGAGATCGCGCCCCACCGCGCTCTCCAGCCGGCTGGTGATGGTGCGCGCGTCCCAGCCGCGGATCGTGTCCGAGACGAGCCGGACGATGCCGTCGCCATAGTCCGCCACCGCGCCGACGGTGGCACGCCGCGCGAAGCCGTTGACCGCCCGCGCGAGCCTCGCATCGCCCGCGAGCGCTCCGCCGAGCTGGCGCAGCGCCTCGCCGAACCGCCCGGCGAGCGCGCGCTCGGGATCGCGCGCGGCGCGCAGCAGCGCGCTCCTGCCCTGCTCCCACAGGCCGTCGATCCAGCGCGCCACCGCCGGGTTGGCGACGATCTCGTCACGGAAGGCGGCGACCCGCGCCTGCATCGCCGGATCCTCGCGCAGCCGCCGCGCGAGATCGGCGAGCCCCTCCTCGGCCTTGGCGCGCAGCGGATGATCCGGGTCGGCCGCCATCTCGTCGAGCAGGCGGTGCAGCCCTTCGAGGATCTTGGTGGCAAGCGTCGCGTCGAGCCCGGTCCAGCGCAGCACCGCGCCGGCCCTGGCGGCGATCATCGCGCGGATCAGCTCCTCGTTGGCGGCGAGCGTGCGGCCGGCCCAGACGGTGATGCCGTCGAGGATCGGCTGGTGCCGCCGCTCCGCGATCGCCGCCTCCAGCCCCTGGCCGACCAGCGGCGCCAGATCGAGCGTGCGCAGCCGCTGCGCCAGCGCCGACTTCACCATCCCGCCGAGCCGCTCGCGATCGAGCGCTTCGAGCAGGTGCGCGGCCAGCCGCGAGGCGCCCTCGCGCATCCGCCCGCCGCTCAACGCCGCCGGCCGTGTGAGGAAGCGCCCGGCGGCACCGGCGAAGTCGACGTTCCGCATCCGCCGCGCGACAACCGAGGGCGTGAGGAAATTGTCGCGCAGGAAGGCGGCGAGGCTGTCGCCGATGCGATCCTTGTTGCGCGGGATGATCGCGGTGTGCGGGATCGGCAGCCCGAGCGGGTGCCGGAACAATGCGGTGACCGCGAACCAGTCCGCCAGACCGCCGACCATCGCGGCCTCCGCGAAGGCGCGGACATAGCTCCAGCCGCCCGCATCCGGCGCCAGCGCGCGAACGGCGACGAACACGCCGGCCATGACGACGAGCAGCCCGGTCGCGACGATCCGCATGCCGCGCGCGCCGCCGGTGGCGATGATGGGGGCATGCGCCGTCATGCCGGGTTCAAGCCGCGGCCCGGCGAAAGGTTCACGCCTGGCGGGATGGACGGCTATTCCGCCGGCTGCGGCCGGGCCGGGTGGCCGCGCTCGCCGCCGTTGGTGAGCACGCGCCCGAGCCGCGGCGCGATCCAGCGCTCGAGGTCGTCGGCCAGGCTGAAGGCGGCCGGCACGATCACCAGCGTCAGCAGCGTCGAGAGGATCAGCCCGCCGATCACCGTCACCGCCATCGGCTGGTTGAAGCTGCCGTCGCTGCCGAGCGCGAGCGCGACCGGCACCATGCCCGCGATCATCGCGACCGTGGTCATCACGATCGGCTGCGCGCGCTTGTGCCCGGCCTCGAGGATCGCCTCGAGCTTGGGGGTGCCCCGGGCCATCTCCTCGATCGCGAAATCGACGAGCAGGATCGAGTTCTTGGCGACGATGCCGAGCAGCATCAGCAGCCCGATCAGCACCGGCATCGAGACCGCCAGGCCGACGATGTGCAGCCCGATCGCGCCGCCGAGCGGGGCGAGCAGCAGCGAGCCCATGTTAACGAACGGCGGCATCACGCGCTTGTACAGCAGCACGAGCACCGCGAAGACGAGCAGCACGCCGGTGATGACCGCGATGACGAAGTTCTTGACGAGTTCGGCCTGCCATTTTTCGTCACCGATCCGCACCCGCTCGACGCCGTTGGGCAGGTGGCTGAGCGTCGGCAGCCTATCGATCCTCTCGCTGGCGCTCACCGCGCCGGGCGCGAGATCGGCGCCGATCACGACGCGGCGCGTCTGGTTGTAGCGCCGCAGCTCGGACGGGCCGGCGCCGAAGCCGATGTCGGCGATCACCTTGAGCGGCACCGATCCGCCGCCCGCAGTCGGCACCGGCAGGTTCTGGATGGTGTCAAGACTGCGCCGCGAGGTCTCGGCGAGCGCCACCCTGATCGGGATCTGGCGATCGGCGAGCGAGAATTTGGCGACGTTCTGGTCGATGTCGCCGAGCGTCGCGATGCGGATCGTCGTCGAGAGCGCCTCGGTGGTGACGCCCATGTCGGAGGCGAGATCGAAGCGCGGGCGGATCGTGATCTCGGGGCGCGGAAGGTCGCTGTCGACGCGCGGCGCGCGGACGTCGCGCAGCGTCGCCATCTCGCCGACCACCTTGAGCGCGGTGTCGTTGAGCAGCACGGGATTGTCGCCGGCCAGCATCACGGTCACGTCGCGGCCGTTGCCGCCGCTCTGCGACTGGAACGAGACGCGCGCGTCGGGGATCGCGTTCAGCCGCGGCGCCATGTCGCGCTCGAACTCGGTGCTCGTGCGCTTGCGGTCGGGGCCGAGGGTGATGAAGAGGCTGGCCTCGCCGACATTGATGTCGGCGACGACCCTGGTCACCTCGGGCGCCTCGTGGAGCACCCGGGTCGCCGCGTCCGCCACGGCCTCGGTCTGGCGCAGCGTGGCGCCCGGCACCATCTTCACATTGGCCTGGCTCGAATCGAGGTTGAGCGGCGGCTGGAACTGGAACTGGAGCGTCCAGAAGCCGAGGATCGTGGCGCCGAACGCGACGAGGCCGATGCCCATCGTCCACAGCCGATGATCGAGCAGCCAGCCGGCGGCGCCCCGCCAGCCGCGGTGCCGCGCGCGCCAGGCATCGGCGCCGGCGCGATCGAGCGACCAGCGCAGCACGGCCATGTAGCGCGCGATGAACGGCCCGCCGCCATGCGCCTGCTCGCCGTGCGCCTTGAGGAAATAGGCGGCGATCATCGGCGTGATGAACCGCGCCACCGCGAGGCTCATCAGCACCGCCGCGACGACCGTCAGCCCGAAGTTCTTGAAGATCTGCCCCGAGATGCCGGGCATCAGGCCGACGGGCAGGAACACCGCGACGATCGAGAAGGTGGTGGCGACGACGGCGAGGCCGATCTCGTCGGCGGCGTCGATCGAGGCCTGGAAGGCGGTCTTGCCCATCCGCATGTGGCGCACGATGTTCTCGATCTCGACGATCGCGTCGTCGACGAGCACGCCCGCCACCAGGCTGAGCGCGAGCAGGCTGAGCTGGTTCAGCGTGAAGCCCATCCGGTCGAGGAAGAAGAAGGTCGGGATCGCCGAGAGCGGGATCGCGATCGCCGAGATCAGCGTCGCGCGCCAGTCGCGCAGGAAGATGAACACGACGACGACGGCGAGCACCGCGCCCTCGATCATCGCGCGGATCGCCGCCTTGTACTGCCCCTTGGTATAGTCGACGCTGGTGTAGAGCTGGGTGAACTTCACCTCGGGATATTGCTTCGCGAGAGCCTGGATGGCGGTCTGCATATTGTCGTAGACGGTGACGTCGGACGAGCCCTTGGCCTTGCTCGCGGAGAAGCTGAGCACCTGGTGGCCGTCCATCTTGGCGATGTTGCGCTGCTCGGCATAGGCGTCGCGCACGTCGGCGATGTCGGCGAGCTTGATGGTCTGGCCGCTCGGCAGCGCGATCTGCTTCTGCCCCAGCGCATAGGCGTCGTTGGCGTTGCCGAGCATGCGCACCGCCTGCTCGGCGCCGGCGATCTCGGCGCGGCCGCCGGCGGCGTTGACGTTCATCACGCGCAGCTGCGCGTTGACACCCGCCGCGGTGATCCCGAACGCCTGCATGCGCGCGGGATCGAGCACGACGCGGATCTCGCGGCTGACCCCGCCGCTGCGCTCCACCTTCGCCATGCCGCTGATCGCCAGCAGCTTCTTGGCGACGGTGTTGTCGATGAACCAGGAGAGCTGCTCCAGCGTCATGTTGGTCGACTGCACCGACTCGTAGACGAGCGGGCCGCCGTCGATGTCGACGCGGATCACCTGCGGCTCGAGGATGCCGTCGGGAAGCTGGCTGCGGATCTGCGCGACCGCGTCGCGGACGTCGTTGACGCCGCGGTCGACCGGCGTGCCGATGGTGAACTGGACGATGGTCTCGGAGGTGCCCTCGGTGATGTGCGAGGTGATCTCGTCGACGCCGCTGACGCCGCGCACCGCCGCCTCGATCCGCTGGGTGATCTGCGTCTCGATCTCGGGCGGCGCCGCGCCGGGCTGCGAGACGATCACCTCGACCGCCGGGAAGCTGACGTCCGGGCGGTTGTTCACGTCCATGGTCATGAACGCGATGATGCCGGCGAGCGTCAGCCCGATGAACAGCACGATCGGCGGGATCGGATTGCGGATCGCCCAGGCGGAGATGTTGCGCATGCGCTCTTTCCCTCCGCCGCCGGCCTCAGCCGGCCGCCTTCAGCACCGGCTTCACCTTGTCGCCGGGATTGAGGAACGCGCCGGCGGAAAGCACGACATGCTCGCCGCCGTCCAGCCCGCCGATGATCGAGATGCCGGCATCGGAGACGTCGCCCACCTTCACGTCGCGCCGCACCACGGTATCGCCGGCGCCGATGACATAGACGAAATTACCGCGCGCGTCGCTCTCGACCGCGGATTCGGGCAGCAGCGGCACGTCCGTGGTGCCGCCGCGGATCGCGGCCTGCGCGAAGCCGCCGGGCCGCAGCGCCGGATCATAGCCGAGGGCGATCCGCGCATCGCCCTGCCGCGTGACCGGATCGATCACCGGCGAGAGCTGCCACACCGTGCCCGCGAAGCTGCGGCCCGCGCCCACCGGCGTCACCTGCGCCGGGGAGCCGACGCGCAGCCGGGCGAGATCCTGCTCGGGCAGCTTGGCCTTGAGCTCCAGCTCGCCCCTGGCAGCAACGCGGAACAGCGCCGGGCCGCCCGAGCTCACGATCTGCCCCGGCTCGACCGCGCGGGTGAGCACGAGCCCCGCCGACGGAGCGCGGATGTCGAGCCTGGCGCGCCGCGCGTTCATCTCGCCATATTGCGCCCGGGCGAGGCTGACGCGGGCGACGGCGGCATCGCGGGTCGCGGTCTTCTGCTCGATGTCGGCGCGGCTGATGAAGCCTCGCGCGACCAGCTTTGTGGCGCGGTCGAGCTGGTCCTGCGCGACGTTGGCGTCCGCCCGCGCCGCCGCGATCGTCGCCGCCGTCTGCGCGGACTGCTCGGCGGCGACCGAGGCGTCGATCGTCGCCAGCACCTGTCCGGCGCCCACCCAGTCGCCCGGCTGGACGAGCACGCGCGTGACCATGCCGCCCTCGCCCGCGACGCCGACCGGCATGTCGACCCGCGCCGCCAGCGTGCCGACGCCGTTGATCGCGGCCGCGACGCTCTGCCGGCGCGGCACGATCACCGAGACCGTCGGGCGCGCATCGGGCACCGCCTTGGGCTGCGCGCCGCGGCCGAACACGGCCCAGAGCACGGCCAGCAGCACCAGCACGATCGCGGCGATCGCGATCGACCGCAGCCGCCCGCGCCCCGCCGGGGGCGCATCCTCGACCGCGATTTCCGGCGTCGGCCGGCCGAAGCCCTGCTGGATGTTCATCGCGGTCATGCGGTCCCTGGCAACGCGCGCGCTGTATTACACAAATAAAGCACCCTCTCAAGCCGTCGCGGGGTTCGGCCGCTTGCCCCGGCGCGGGATGCTCGGGCATGGATCGTCGGGGATGAACGCCGGATGCACCGGGGCTTCAGCGCCGGTGCAGGCGCGCGGCGGCAAGGGCGCGGGCCGTCCCGACCGGAGGAGAGAGAAATGATGCCGCGTCCGATGATCCTGCCGCTCGCGATCGCCGCGCTGTGCCTGCCCGCGCTCGCGTCGGCGCAAGGCGACGACGCGGCAGCGGCGATCGCCGGCACCCGGCTCGCCATCACCGCCGAGGGCAGCGTCACCCGCGTGCCCGACATCGCGACGGTGACCGCCGGCGTGGTGACGCAGGCCACGGGCGCGTCGGCGGCGATGGCGGAGAACGCGCGGCGGATGGCGGCCGCCATCGCCGCGCTGAAGCGCGCCGGCATCGCCGATCGCGACATCCGCACCGCCTCGCTGACGCTCTCGCCGCAATATCGCTATGCCGACAACCAGCCGCCGGCGCTCACCGGCTACCAGGCCTCGAACCAGCTCGCCGTCACGCTGCGCGACGTGCATGGCGCCGGCGCCGTCCTCGACGCGCTGGTCGGCCAGGGCGTCAACCAGATCGACGGACCGGCGCTTGCCGTCGACAAGCCCGACGACGCGCTCGACGAGGCGCGCGCCCAGGCGATCGCGACGGCGCGGGCGCGGGCGCAGCTCTATGCCAGGGCAGCCGGGCTCGGCGTGCGGCGCATCGTCTCGATCGAGG
Source organism: uncultured Sphingomonadaceae bacterium (assembly GCA_964245925.1). Classification (GTDB taxonomy): domain Bacteria; phylum Pseudomonadota; class Alphaproteobacteria; order Sphingomonadales; family Sphingomonadaceae; genus Solisphingomonas. The sequence goes on along the minus strand of CAXTPE010000030.1, from coordinate 9,157 downwards.
AGCAGGGCGTCGACATGGCCCAGCCGCCGCGCCCGATGATGATGATGGCCCGCGCCAAGCAGGGCGCCGACACCGCGATCGAGAGCGGCGAGCAAAAGCTCACCGTCTCGGTGCGCGTGGTGTTCGAGCTGAACTGACCGGCGGGCGCACGAGAACGCCGCGCCGGTTTCCCGGCGCGGCGTTATCTTCGGCCTGCCCGGCGATACCCGGGGCGCAACAACTTCACATCCCGGTTCAGGCTGACATCGTTCCGCTCAACGTACCGTGCCGCGACGCACGAGGTTGACGATCGCGAGCAGGATGATCGCGCCGAGCAGCGACACCAGGAAGGTGCCGAGCGTGAGCTGCGAATTGTTGATGTTGCCGCCACCCAGCAGCAGCCCGCCGATGAAGGCGCCGACGATGCCGACGACGATGTTCAGCACGATGCCCTGCTGCGCGTCGGTGCGCATGACGAGGCTCGCCAGCCAGCCGACGACGCCACCGACGATGAGCCAGAGAATGATTCCCATGATGTCCCTCCTGCTTGCGTCGACGAGCCGTTACGGCGGTGCGACGATCCGTCGGGCAGATACGCGCCGGGACGATACTGGTTCCTGCCGGTCGTCAGTCCGTTCCCGCGTGGGATGCGATCAATATTTCTGCTGGCGCTCGTACAGCGACTTATAGTGCTGGATGCGCGTCACCCGTAGCCCCGGCATGCCCGAGCGGTCGACCGCGCGCTGCCAGCCGGCGAACTCCTCGAGGCTCAGCGCATAGCGGTCGCACACCTCGTCGACGCTCAGCAGCCCGCCGTTGACGGCCGCCACCACCTCGGCCTTGCGCCGGACGACCCAGCGGCGCGTGCTGGGCGGGGGCAGCGACTCGAGCGTGAGCGGCTCGCCGAGCGGGCCGATCACCTGGGACGGACGGATCTTCTGATTCTCGATCATCTACTCATCCCACGGAGCCTTGCGGCCGGATGTGCTCCCACGTTCGCCGCCCTAGCAGCGCGGCATTGAAGGAAGGCTAAAACGCGAAGGTAAAGTGCGGCTTCACGAGTGTTGCGCGCGCCTTACCGGCAATGGCCGCCGCGGCCTGCGGCGCGAAGCTGCCACCGAGCGCCGCCGCCGCCTGCGACCATTCCGCCCCGGCGGTGAGCAGGATCGTCAGCGCGGCGCGCGCATCGGCGGGCGCGGACGCGACGCGCAGCCGCGCCGCCAGCATCGCCCCCGGGCAGGCCGCCTGCATCGCCGCGAGCGCGGCCAGCAGCGCGCGATGATCGGCGACCGCCGGAAGCGCGCCGATCCGCATCGGCCGCGTGCCGCGCGCGGCGAAACTCAGATCCACAGGCCGCCTCCTTCCGCGCGAGTCGGCCAGCCATAGCGAGGCAGGGATAAAGCCCGGTAAAGCCGCCGCTTCCCGGGCCGCCGGCGTGCCGCTATGGCCGGCCGATGACCGCCGCCGAGCTCGACCTGCCGCGAAACGCCCGCGATTGTCGCGTCGTCGTCGCCATGTCGGGCGGCGTCGACAGCTCGGTCGCCGCCGCGCTGGCGCGGGCGAGCGGTGCCGAGACGATCGGCGTCACGCTCCAGCTCTACGATCATGGCGCCGCCGTCTCGCGCGCGGGGAGCTGCTGCGCCGGGCGCGACATCGCCGACGCCCGCGCCGTCGCCGACCGCCTCGGCATCGCGCATTATGTCATCGATCGCGAGAGCAGCTTCCGGGGAAGCGTGATCGGGCGCTTCGCCGACGACTATGCCGCCGGCCGCACCCCGATCCCCTGCGTGCGCTGCAACGAGGGCGTCAAGTTCACCGATCTGCTCGGCCTCGCCCGCGAGCTCGGCGCCCACTGCCTCGTTACCGGCCATTATGTGCGCAGAGTGCTTGGCGCCGAAGGTCCGGAACTGCATCGCGGCGCCGATCCCGCGCGCGACCAGAGCTATTTCCTGTTCGCCACGACGCCCGCGCAGCTCGGCTATCTTCGCTTCCCGCTGGGCGGGTTGCCCAAGGCGCGGGTGCGCGAGATCGCCGCCGAGCTGGGCCTCGGCGTCGCCGCCAAGCCGGACAGCCAGGACATCTGCTTCGTCCCCGATGGCGATCATGCCGCGCTGGTCCGCCAGCTGCGGCCCGACGCCGGCGAGCCGGGCGACATCGTCGACACGACCGGGCGCGTGCTCGGCCGCCATCCTGGCATCGCCGGCTACACCATCGGCCAGCGCCGCGGGATCGGCGTGGGCGGCACCGCCGCGCCGCTCTACGTGGTCCGCATCGACGCGGCCGCGCGGCGCGTGATCGTCGGGCCAAGGCAGGCGCTCGCCGTCACGGCGGCGCGCCTGTCGGACGTCAACCGCCTCGGCCCGACCGCCGGCCCGCTCACCGCCAAGGTCCGCTCGATGGCAAGGCCCGTACCGGCGCGGCTTGACGGCGAGTGGCTCCGCTTCGCCGCGCCGGAACATGGCGTCGCGCCCGGTCAGGCGGCGGTGCTCTACGCCGGCGAGCGCGTGCTCGGCGGCGGCTGGATCGAGGAGACGGCGGCGACGGAAGTGGCGGCGAGCGCGGCGGCGTAGGGATCAGGCGGCGCGGGGTATGATCCGGTCGAGCTCGGCACCATGGTCGCGCTTCAACTCCTCGACATCATAATCCTGTTGCAGGCCGAGGAAGAACCCCTCGGACATCCCGAAGCAGCGCGCCAGCCGGAGATTGATGTCGGCGTCGGCCACCAGCCGGCCAGCGAGCAGTTGCTCGAGCCGCCCCCCTTTTGGGGCCGGCACCGTGGCCACTACCCGATTTTCATCATCCCGAGAAAGCAGCGATCCCGCTGCCTTCATATTCTGGAAGAAGCTGGATCCCTGCTTTCGCGGGGATGACGAATATTGTCAGGACTAAACGCCGGCAGCGGGCCTGGCCGGCGCGGTCATCGGCGCGCGGCCGTCCCTCGGGACCGGCGGTACGGTGATGCGGATGTTCTCCGCCGAGCGGCCGGGGAAACCGGTGAACATCGCGGTGACGAGGCTCGGCACGAGCCGGGTGAGATCATCGGTCTGCGAGCGCGCCTGGGCGTGGCCCTCGAACAGCCGCTGGTTGTCGGCGGTGCGGCTGATGTTGAGGTCGAGATAGCTCGTGTAGACGGTATAGCTCTCGACATCGGGGTAGCCGAAGCCGCCGCCCCAGAACGGATCGCCCCAGCCGCCGAACCCGCCGTAGCGGCCGAAGCCATACCCTCCGTAACCGCCCCAGCCGCCATAGCCACCGAAGCCGCCGAAGCCTGGCGTCGTCGTGACCTTCTCGCGGCCGTGATCGACGCCATAATCGACCATCACCACCAGCGTCGCCGCGCGCGGGTCGGCGGCGGGCTGGAAGCCCTGCCGGACCATCTCGGCGCCAACCAGTTGCGCATAGGACGCGAATTCGAGGCTGCCGGCGAGATCGCTGTCGAGCGGCTGGATGGTGAAGCTCTGCCCGGCGGGCGGCGGCAGCACCTGGAAGCGCGCGACATCCGCGCTGAACGGCGTGGCGCAGGCGGAAAGCGAGAGCAGGGCCGCGGGCGCGGCGATAACGAGGATGGTACGGGCAAGCGACATGGCGGGTAAACCTCTGAACGGACACGGGCCGCGATCGAACGGCGGTCAGGCTGCGACCCGGCAGGTGAACAACGGTTGAACGTCTGTTCGGGGCGTTTGATCCTCGCGGACGATCCTGCTCCGGCGTCAGAGACCGAGCGCGCGATACGCGGCCGCAAGCGTCGGCGCGGCGGCCGCGCGCGCCTTCTCGGCGCCTGCGTCGAGCAGCCGGTCGAGCTCGGCGGGATCGGCCGCGAAGCGATCGAGCCGCGCCCTGACCGGACGCAGCGTCTCGACCGCGAGCTCGGCGAGCGCGGGCTTGAACGCGCCGAAGCCCTGGCCGGCGAAGCGCGCCAGCACGTCGTCCGGCGTGCCGCCCGCCAGCGCCGCATAGATGCCGACGAGGTTGCGCGCCTCCGGCCGCGCGTCGAGGCCGCCGGGCGCCTCCGGCAGAGGCTCGGCGTCGGTCTTCGCCTTGCGGATCTTGGCGGCGATCGCGTCGGCGTCGTCGGTCAGGTTGATGCGGCTCATGTCGGAAGGGTCGGACTTGGACATCTTGGCGGTGCCGTCGCGGAGCGACATCACGCGCGCCGCCGGTCCGCCGATCATCGGCTCGGGCAGGCCGAACAGCTCGACCGCGAAATCGGTGTTGAACTTGGCGGCGATGTCGCGGGCGAGCTCGAGATGCTGCTTCTGGTCCTCGCCGACCGGCACATGGGTGGCCTGGTAGAGCAGCACGTCGGCGGCCTGGAGGACGGGATAGGCATAGAGCCCGATCGAGGCGCCCTCGCGGTTCTTGCCGGACTTCTCCTTGAACTGGGTCATGCGGTTGAGCCAGCCGATGCGGGCGGTGCCGTTCAGCAGCCAGCACAGCTCGGCATGCGCCGGCACCCGCGCCTGGCGGAAGAGGGTGGAGCGATCGGGATCGATCCCGGCCGCCAGGAGCGCGGCGGCCATCGCGCGGATGGTGTCGCGCAGCGTCGCGGGATCGTTGTGGACGGTGATCGCGTGGAGATCGGCGAGGAAGAAGAAGCACTCTCCGTCCGCCGCGTCCTGCAAGTCGACCCAGCGGCGGATCGCGCCGAGATAATTGCCGAGATGGAGGTTGCCGGTCGGCTGGATGCCCGAGACGATGCGGTTCATGGGCGGGCTGTCGGTCAGCGGCGGGCGGCGGTCAAGCGCGGCGGCGCGAGAGCAGCGCGCGGAACTCGCCCGGCCGGATCGCGCCGAACAGGAAGGCGCAGGAGAAGTAGCACAGCGCGGCGGGCAGGATCAGCGCGGTGAGCCCGGCCGCGCGCGCCGGCAGCCCGCCGCCGAGATGCGGCGCGACGAACGGCTTCAGCAGCAGCAGCGCCGCCGCCATCGCGATCGCCGCCAGCAGCAGCCGCGGCGCGCGGCGGCGGAGCTGCGCGTCGATGCGGAAATGGCCGCGCCGGTGGAGCATGCCGTAGAGCAGCGCTACGTTGATCCACGCGCAGGCCGCGCCCGAGACGGCGAGCCCGAACACGCCCAGATCGGTGCCGAACACGAAGGCGAGGTTGAGCGCCATGTTGCAGGCCATCTCGATCATCGCGATGCGCACCGGCGTGCGCGTGTCCGAGCGCGCGTAGAAGCCCGGCGTGAAGATCTTGATGAGGATATAGGCGGGCAGCCCGAACGCCATGGCGGTGAGCACCGCGGCGGTGGCGCGGGTGTCGGCGGGCGTGAAGTGGCCGGTCTGGAGCAGGCCGCCGACGAGCGGGGTCGCGGCGACCATCAGCCCCGCCGCCGCCGGCAGCGCGAGCAGCAGCGAGAGCTCGATCGCGCGGTTCTGGGTGTGGACCGCGGCGGCCTCGTCGCCGGCGCCGATGAAGCGCGAGATCACCGGCAGGATCGCGGTGCCAACGCCGATGCCGACCAGCGCGAGGGGCAACTGGTTCAGCCGGTCGGCATAATAGATATAGGAAACCGCGCCCTGGCCGAGGAAGCCCGCCGCCAGCATCGTGATGATGAGGATGTTGAACTGGACTGCGCCCTGGCCGATCGCGGCGGGCCAGATCACCTTGAGCAGCGCCTTGACCTCGGGGTTCAGCGTCGGCCGCTTGAGCCGCAGCACCACGCCCGCCGCGCGCGCCGACCAGATCAGCCAGGCGAGCTGCGCCACGCCCGAGACGGTGACCGCGATCGCCTGGGTGCGCGCGGTCGCGATCGCGTCGTGGCCGCGGAAGAACAGGATGCCGCAGATCATGCAGATGTTGAGCAGCACCGGCGCCGCCGCGTTCACCCAGAACCGGTTCAGGGAGTTGAGGATGCCGCCCATCAGCGACACGATGCTGATGAGCGCCAGATAGGGAAAGGTGATGCGGGTGAGCTCGGTCGCCAGCGCGAACTTCTCCCGTCCCCCGCCCTCGCGGAAGCCGAGCGTGATCGCCCACACCACCGGCCCCGGGAAGATCATGATGAGCGTCGTGAACAGGCACAGGAACGGCAGCAGGATCGACAGCACGTTCTCGGCGAAGCGGATGCCGTCGGGCAGCCCCGCGCGGCCCTCCCGCTCCGCGCCGGCGATGATCCGGTTGAACATCGGCACGAAGGCGGCGGCGAAGGCGCCCTCGGCGAACAGTGCGCGGAACAGATTCGGCAGCCGCCAGGCGACGAGGAAGGCGTCGGACGCGAAACCCGCGCCGACGAAATGCGCCATGAGCTGATCGCGCACGAAGCCGAGCACGCGGCTGACCAGCGTCAGCCCGCCGATCGTCATGCTGTTGCGGACGATGCTCATCGTTCAGCGGGCATCGTCGTGGCGCCGTTCGTCCCGAGCGAAGTCCAGGGACATGCGTCGACCTGGCGTGCTTGCCGCCGTGCTTCGACCGCGCTCAGCACGAACGAGGGCGGTGCGGTTCGTTCAGGCCTGGCCCTGCACGTCCAGCATGCCCGCCGCCTGCGCCTCGGCCTGCTGCGCGTAGAGCGCGGCGAAGTCGATCGGCTCGAGCAGCAGCGGCGGGAAGCCGCCGTCGCGCACCAGATCGGCGACAACGCGGCGCGCGAACGGGAACAGGATGCGCGGCGCCTCGGCCAGCAGGAAGGGCTGCATGTCGGCTTCGGGCACGTTACGGATGCCGAACAGCCCGGCATAGGCGAGCTCGATCTGGAAGGCGGTACGGTCCGCCGACCGCGCCTTCACCTCGACGTGCAGCACCACCTCGTGGACCTCGTCGCCGACCGTCGAGGCATTGATGCTGAAGCCGACGTCGATGTGCGGCTGGCCCTGCCACTGGAAGACCGCCGGCGCGTTCGGGTTCTCGAACGAGACATCCTTCACATATTGCGTAATCATGCCCACCTGCGGCCCGACCTGCGGCGAGGTATCGGCGCCGTTCGCGCCCGCGCCTTCGCCAAAGCCCTGCTCGTCGGCCATCGTCGCGTCTCTCCGATATGGGGTGTGGCGGGCGCCTAGCAGCCGGGGCGGCGCGGGGCAATGGCGCGGCCGGTGCGTTCCCGTGCGACGGAACCGCATGGCCGCCCGCACGATTTGAACTCCGTCGCCGTTTCTCTTATGTAGGGTTCGGCAGCTCGGAGGCCCGGTGATCGAAATCATCCTTCTCGCCATGGTGGCGGCGTTCGTGGGGCTGAGGCTCTATTCCGTGCTCGGGCGCCGGACGGGGCATGAGCAGCCGATCGCCAAGCCGCTCGACGGCAAGCTGGCCGCCGCCAGCCCGCTCCGCCCGGTCGGGGCGCAGCGCGGCGCCGCGCCGGCCGGCGCCGAGGCGCTGATCGAGCCGCCCGCCGCCGACGGCGTGCGCGCGATCGTCTCCGCCGATCCCTCCTTCGATGCCGCGAGCTTCATCGAGGGCGCGCGCTCCGCCTACCGGATGGTGCTCGACGCCTATTGGACCGGCAATGAAGCGGAGCTCGGCCGTCTCACCGGCGACGAGGTCCGCGAGACCTTCGTCGCGGCGATCGCGCAGCGCGCGGCGGCGGGCGAGCGGCTCGACAACACGCTCGTCTCGATCGATCGCGCGGTGATCGCAGCGGCCGGCATGGACGGCCAGATGGCGGTCGTCACCGTGCGCTTCGATGCCGACATCGTCGCGGTCACGCGCGCGGCGGACGGCGAGATCGTCGCCGGCTCGGACAGCGACGCGGTGCCGACGCAGGACGTCTGGACGTTCAGCCGGCACGCCCGCGCCGACGATCCCAACTGGGTGCTGATCGAAACCGACGAGGCGGCGTGACGGCGCCGCGATGGCGGGCACGCGCGCGCGCCGGCGCGGCGCTGGGCCTCGCCGCGCTGCTGCTGGCGTCCTGCGTATCGCCGCGCGGCCCTTCCCGGATCGCGACGCCGGCCCCCGCGCACGGCCCGGCGACCAGCCCCGCACCCGGCGCCAACGCGCTTGCGGTCGGCGTCTCGGCCGGTCCCGATGCCGCGCGGCTGCCGATCGATCCGGCGCGCGCGCCGGCGGCGCTGGCGGCCTTCCGCGCGTCCTGCGCGGCGCTGGTCAAGCGCACCGATCGCAGCCTGCTCACCCGCGGCGCGGACTGGCGGCCGGCCTGCGATGCGGCGGCGGGTTGGCCCGACGCTGCCGCCGCCGGTTTCTTCGGGCGCTATTTCGAGACCGTCCGCGTCGGCGACGGCCATCTCTTCGCGACCGGCTACTACGAGCCCGTGATGGATGGCTCGCGCGATCCGCAGCTCGGCTATGACGTGCCGGTCTATCAGGTGCCGAACGACATGGTGGAGGCGGACCTGGGGCGGTTCGCGCCGGACCTGCGGGGCCGCAGGATCAAGGGCCGGGTCGAGAACGGCAAGCTCGTGCCCTATCCCGATCGCGGCCAGATCGAGGATGGCGCGCTCAAGGGGCGCGGGCTGGAGATCGCCTGGGTCAAGGATCCTGTCGCTTTCTTCTTCCTCCAGATCCAGGGCTCCGGGCGGCTGGCGCTGCCGGACGGCACGGTGATGCGGCTCGGCTATGCCGGGCAGAACGGCCGCGCCTATGTCGGCATCGGCAAGCTGATGAAGGATCGCGGGCTGCTGGCCCCCGGCCAGTCGACCATGCAGGGGATCGTCGCCTGGCTGCGCGATCATCCGGCGGAGGGCGATGCGCTGATGCGCGAGAATGGCAGCTATGTGTTCTTCAAGGAGCTGACCGGGCCGGGGCCGCTCGGCGCGCTGGGCGTGCCGGTGGTGGGCCATGTCTCGCTCGCCGCCGATCCGGCGTTCGCGCCGCTGGGCGCGCCGGTGTGGCTGGAGGCGGACCGCACCGCGGCCGCCGGGCTCTGGGTGGCGCAGGACACCGGCGGCGCGATCAGGGGGCCGAACCGCTTCGATACCTTCTGGGGCCATGGCGGCGATGCGCCGGTGATCGCGGGTGGCATGTCGGCGCACGGCCTCGCCTATCTGCTGCTGCCGACCGGCACGCTCGCGCGGCTTCAGCATGACGGGCAGACGGCTCGGCCCTGACGAGCAGGCGCTGTGGGCGCGCGTAACCGCCGGCGTGCGCCCGCTGCGGCGCGCGACGCCGGTGCTCCGCCCCGCGCCGATACCCTCATCCCCACCTCCGTTCGGTTCGAGCGCGGTCGAGAACCACGCACAGCCTTTCCAACACGCTCGACGCGAACGGGTGGCGGCAAAGTCG
>CAXTPE010000029.1:0-21374 GCA_964245925.1 uncultured Sphingomonadaceae bacterium | reverse complement strand
ACTTCTCGGTCAGCCCCGCTTCGGACAGATAGGTGATGTGCGCCGCCATCCGCGCGACCGCGAGGCCGGCGGCGGGCGGATCGGCGGCGGCATAATAGTCGCCCTGGCGCCACTTCGGGTCCGCCATGATCGCCTGGCGGCCGACCTCGTGGAAGGCGATGTTCTGCGCCGAATGGCGCGCGGCGGACGCTATCACCACCGCCGAGCGGACGCGCTCCGGAAAGGTCGCCACCCAGGCGAGCGCCTGCATCCCACCCATCGACCCGCCGACCACCGCCGTCAGATCGCGCACGCCGAGATGATCGAGCAGCAAGGCTTGCGCGCGCACCATGTCGCGGATGGTGATGACCGGGAAGCGCATCGCGATGGCCACGCCGTCCGCTCCCGCCGAGGCGGGGCCGGACGAGCCCATGCAGGAGCCGATCACGTTCGTGCAGACGATGAAGTGGCGCGCCGGATCGATCGGCTTGCCCGGCCCCACCATGCGCGGCCACCAGCCCGGGCGGCCGGTGCGCGGATGCGCGCTCGCGACATGCTGGTCGCCGGTGAGCGCATGGCAGATCAGGATCGCATTGCCGCCATCCGGCGCGAGCGTCCCGTAGGTCTGGTAGCCGATCGTGAGCGGCGCGAGGATGCCGCCGCCATCGAGCGGCAGCGGCCCGGGCAGCGTGACGGCGCGCGCGAGGCCAAAGCGCCGATCGTCAGGAGTGTGGGCCGACATCGAGGGTGCGCGCCAGAATCCGATGACATCATGTCGATCCGCTATTCTCTCTTCGTCATCCCCACGAAGGCAGGGATCCATCAGGGCCGACGGAGAGAGAATGTGCTTCGGCAGCGACTATGGATCGCCGCCTTCGCGGGAATGACGAAAGCAGGGAAAGCTGAAGTGATCCCGCTGTAGGGCGGCGCCGTCGCCCATGTCAACGCGGCTGTTCCCGCGCGGCCGGATCGCGGCTAAGGCGCTGGCGCCATGACGACGCTCAGCCCCAAACCCTGGATCGCGGCGATCGCGCCCTATGTGCCCGGTCGCTCGACCACCGAGGACGGCCGCACGGTCGCCAAGCTCTCCTCCAACGAGAACCCGCTCGGCACCAGCGACGCCGCGCGCGCCGCCTTCGCCGCCGCCGCCGGATCACTCGACCGCTATCCCGACGCCTCGGCGCTGCGGCTGCGCGAGGCGATCGCGGCGAAGCACGGCCTTGATCCCGATCGGGTCATCCACGGCACCGGATCGGACGAGCTGCTCCACCTCGCCGCCGGCGCCTTCGCGGGGCTCGGCGACGAGATCCTCTACGTGCGCTACGGCTTCTCGGTCTATCAGATCGCGGCGCGCCGTGTCGGCGCCACCCCGATCGAGGCGGATGACCGCGACCATGCGACCGACGTCGACGCGCTGCTGGCCCGCGTGACGCCGCGCACGCGCGTCGTGTTCGTCGCCAACCCGAACAACCCGACCGGCACCTACACGCCGCGCGCCGGGATCGCGCGGCTGCATGGCGGTTTGCCGGCGGACTGCCTGCTGGTGATCGACCAGGCCTATACGGAATATCTCGACGAGGATGACGGCGGCCTCGCCTTGGCGATGTCCGAACCGAACGTGCTCGTCACGCGCACCTTCTCGAAGATCCACGGGCTCGCCGCCGAGCGGATCGGCTGGGGCTATGGGTCGGCCGAGGTGATCGACGCGCTGCACCGCATCCGCGCGCCGTTCAACGTCACCACCGCCGGCCAGGAGGCGGCGATCGCGGCGCTTGGGGCGGATGATTTCGTCGCCGCCAGCGCCGGCCACAACCGGCGCTGGCGTGCGTGGTTCGAAGACGAGATCGCGGCGATGGGCAATGCCGGGCTGCGCGCCGTGCCGAGCGCCGCCAACTTCGTGCTGGTGCTGTTCGAAGGCGCGCTGTCGGCCGAGGAAGCCTATCGGGGACTGATGGCGGCCGGCTATATCGTCCGCTGGCTGCCGGGGCAGAAGCTGCCGCAGGCCTTGCGCATCACCATCGGCACCGAGGCGGAAACACGCGGGCTCGTCGAAGCGCTGCGCGCGCTGGTCGGGCAACCGGCGGCCGTGCCCGCCTGATGCTCATATTCGCTCGCGTCGCCATTATCGGGCTGGGGCTGATCGGCTCGTCAATCGCGCATGCCGTGCGCCGCTCGATGCCGACTGCGCGGATGACCGGCCACGACGCCGATCCCGACGTCCGCGCCCGCGCCGACGCGCTCGGCGTGTTCGACGACGTGACCGATACCGCCGGCGCCGCGGTGATCGACGCCGATTGCGTCGTGCTGTGCGTGCCGGTCGGCGCGATGGGTGCGGTGGCGCGCGCGATCGCCGGCGATCTGCCCGCCGACGCGATCGTCACCGATGTCGGCGGATCGAAGGCGAGCGTCGCGGCGGCGCTGCGGGCGGCGCTGCCGGGCGCGACGATCGTCCCCGGCCATCCGGTGGCGGGCACCGAGTTCAGCGGGCCGGAGGCCGGGTTCGCGAGCCTGTTCGACGGGCGCTGGTGCATCCTCACGCCCGACGGGGACACGGCGCCGGCAGCGGTCGCGCGGGTGCGCGCCTTCTGGGAGGCGCTCGGCGCCAATGTCGACATCATGTCGGCGCAGCATCACGATCTCGTGCTGGCCGTCACCAGCCATGTGCCGCACCTGATCGCCTATTCGATCGTCGGCACCGCGTCCGATCTCGAGGCGGTGACGCGCTCCGAGGTCATAAAATATTCCGCCGGCGGCTTCCGCGACTTCACCCGCATCGCCGCCTCGGACCCGACGATGTGGCGCGACGTCTTCCTCAACAACCGCGAGGCGGTGCTGGAGATCCTCCAGCGCCTGACCGAGGACGTCACCATGCTCCAGCGCGCGATCCGCTGGGGCGACGGCGAGGCGCTGTTCGACCTGTTCACCCGCACCCGCGCGATCCGCCGCAGCATCGTCGAGCAGGGCCAGGACGATGCGCGGCCCGACTTCGGGCGGGCGCGTTCCTAGCGCGGTTCTCGATTCGATTGCATCGGATCGGCCGCTCTGGATTATTGATTTGCGCGTTTTCCGAGCCAGCAGGTGATTCCCACCTGCTTCGAAAACCCTCTAGCTGTTGAGCAGGTTGATCGCAGCGTGGACGCGCGCCTCGATCGCCTCGCGCGACAGGCCGGCCGAGATCGGCTCGCCGAAGCGGAAGATGATCGTGCCGGGGCGCTTGAGGAAGCCGTGCGGCCAGATCCGGCCGCTGTCGATCGCCACCGGCACCACCGGCAGGCCAAGCGCGCGGTACAAGCCGGCGAAGCCCGAGCGCAGCGGCGGTGCCTGTCCGCGCGCGACGCGCGTGCCCTCGGGGAAGATCAGGATCGCGCGATGCTGCGCCTTTGCTGCATGCGCCGCGCGCAGCATGGTGCGCAACGCGCCGGCCGAACCCTCGCGCTCGACCGGGATGTTGCCGTAGCGGCGCGCCACCGCGCCCCAGCCGGGGATGCGGAACAGCTCGGCCTTGGCGACCACTGCCGGATCGTGCAGCACGCGGAAGAGCTGCACCGTCTCGAACATCGATTCATGCTTGGCGGCGATCAGCGCCGGCTCGGCCGGGATCGGCCCCTCGATGCGCAGCCGCACCCCCAGCAGCCGGCGCGCGCAGGCGAGATGAAAGCGCGCCCAGGCCCGCGCCACCGTCCCCACCGCCGGCACGCCGCGCGACGCGGCGGCGAGCGCCAGCAGGATGAACGGCACCGAGCCCGCGTAGAAGACGCCCGCGAACAGCGCTGAACGGATGACGGCCAGCGCCCGGCTCATGGCTGCCCGGCGAGCACCGTCGCGCGGCGCAGCAGATATTTATTATATTCGGTGAACAGCGCCTGCAGCCCGGGCTCGCTCTCGACCGCGTCCGCCACGATCGTCACGCCGTCGCGCTCGACCTGGCGGCGGAGCTCGAACAGCGCGCGCGGCATGTGCCAGTCGGTCGTGACGAGGCGGATGCTGCGATAATGGTGCGCGCGAAGCCACGCCGCGCTCTCTTGCGCGTTCGAGCGGGTGTCGACCGATTCGCGGCCGAGATCGACGCAGCAGGCAAACAGCGCGAGCGGCGCGCCGGTGCGCGCCGCCAGCGCCGCCGGGGTGACCTGGCGATCGACGCCGGAGACGAGCATGCGCCGCGCCTGATGGTGCTCGACCAGCGCTACCCCCCGTTCGATCCGGCCGACGCCGCCGGTCAGCACGATCACCGCATCGGTGGCGCCCGGCCTGGCGGGATCCGGCAGCAGCACCGCGAACAGCGCGAAGCCGAGCAGCCAGACGACGAGGACCAGCGCGAACGCGCGGCGGATCACAGCATCCGCCGCAGCGCGCCGATCACGGTCAGCCGCGCCGCCAGCATCGCGAGCAGCATCGCCGCGGCAGGCAGGCAAGCGATCAGCAGCCACGCCGCCGCCGGCAGCCCCGCGGTACCGAGCAGCGCCGAGCCGACCTGCCGGATGCGCGTGCCGAGCAGCAGGATCACGATCCCCGCCAGCAGCACGCCGGGAACGCCGCCGAACAGCGCGTCGAGCGCGATCCGGCGCTGGAAGAGCCGCGCGATCTGGATGTCGGTGGCGCCGAGCAGGTGCATGGTGCCGATGGTGGCGCGATGCGTGTCGAGCGAGGCACGCGCGGCGAGCACCACCACCGCCGCGGTCGCCCCCGCCATCAGCGCGACGAGCGCACCCGCGAGGATCGCCAGCGCGCGGATCAGCGCGGCGAGCGGAGCAAGGCTGCGCGCATCGTCGTCGACATGGGCGGCCGGCGCGACCGGCGCCAGCGCCGCCTCGACCGCCGCCGACCCGGCGCCGGGCGCGAGCGTGGCATCGATCAGCGCCGGCACGGGTATGTCGTCGCCGAGCGCGGTGCGGCCGAGCCACGGCGCGAGCAGCCGCGTGACCTCCGCGTCGGGCACGCGCTCGGCCGATGCGACGCCCGGCAGCCGCCCGAGCGCGGCGAGCGCGGCCCGCGCCTGGCGCTCGCGCGCGTCGGGATCGGCCTCGACGATCTGCACCGTCAGCCGGCCCGCGAGACCCGCGCCGAGCCGCCGCGCCGCGCCGGCGGTGGTGACGCCGGCGGCGACCGCGAGCGCGGTCAGGAACATCATGATCGCGATCACCCACGGCATCGGCCCGGCGAGCCGGCCCTCGAGCAGCAGGCGCCGGTCCGCGGCACTCGGGCGAAGCGCCGCGATCACGGCTGGGGCGCGCGCTCGCTGCGCGGCGGATAGCGCAGCGATCCGGTGGGATCGGCGAGGCGGCCCTTGTCGATCCGCATCATCTGCGCGCGCGAGACGCGGCTCAGCAGGTGGAGATCATGGGTCGCGACCAGCAGCGTGGTGCCGAGCTTGTTGAGCGTGTCGAACAGGTGGAGCAGGCGCGCCGCCATATCGGGATCGACATTGCCGGTCGGCTCGTCCGCCACCAGCACCTCGGGCCTCGCGATCACCGCGCGCGCGATCGCGACGCGCTGCTGCTCGCCGCCAGACAGCGACGGCGGCGGCGAGTCGGCGCGATCGGCGAGCCCGACCCACGCCAGCATCTCGCGGACCGGCTCCTCCAGATCCTTTTCGCGCACGCCGGCGACGCGCAGCGGCAGCGCGATATTGTCGAACACGCTCAGATGGTCGAGCAGGCCGAAATCCTGGAAGACGACGCCGATGCGGCGGCGGAAGCCGGGCATGCGGGTCCGCGGCATGTCGGTCATGTCCTGGCCGAACAGGCGGATCGCGCCGCGGCTGGGGCGCTGCGCCAGATAGATCATCCGCAACAGCGAGGTCTTGCCCGCGCCGGACGGGCCGGTGAGGAAATAGAAGGCGCCGGGCTCGAGCGTGAACGAGATGTCGGACAGCGTCTCGGGCTGGGTGCCGTAGCGCAGCCCCACATTCTCGAACTGGACGATCCCGCCCATCGCTTTCGTCCTCCGCGCCCCAGCCCTGCCGCCTGCGCCGCCGCGGCCCGCGCCATCGCACGACGGCGGCGGCGGCGTAAAGCGCGCGCACATTAACCATGTGCCCTGTTCCGCCGCGCCGCAATCCGCATTAGACCAGGCGGCGACGCACAAGCACCGGGGCGGGGGGCCCTTCCGCATGATCCTATCCTGCCCATCGTGCGGTACGCGCTATCTCGTGCCGGACAGCGCGATCGGCCCGACCGGGCGGCAGGTACGGTGCGCGGCGTGCCGGCACAGCTGGTATGAGGAGGCGCCGCTGCCGGGGCCGGCGATGGACCCGGCGCCGCGCTTCGCCGCGCCGCCGCCCTCGGCCGCGCCGCGCCGCGCGGCCGACGACGATGCCCGGCCGCCCGCCTATCCGGTTCCCGCCCCGTTCCGGCCGCGGCGCAACCCCGCCCGGACGCAGACGATCGCGGCGGCGGCGAGCGCGGCGCTGCTGCTCGCCGCCTGCGTGGCGCTGATCGCCTTCGGCCGGCCGCTGCTGGGCAGGCTCGGCCTCGCCGGCGCGGGCGGACCGACGCCGCTGGTGGTGACGCTGGTCGGCGCGCCGCAGCGCCGGCCGATGGCGACCGGCAACGAGCTGCTCGCCGTCACCGGGCGAGTCGCCAATCCGACCGCCTATCCGCAGCCGGTGCCGGACATCCGCGCCGAGCTGGTCGATGCGCAGGGCCGGGTCGTCTACGGCTGGACCATCCCCGCGCCGGTCGATCGGCTGGCGCCCGGGCGCGGCGTTACCTTCCACTCCGCCGAGGTCGACGTGCCGCAGGGCGCGCGCACGCTCAACCTGACGTTCGCGATCGCGACGCGCTAGTTAGAGCGAACGAACGTGACATGCATCACCCAAGTTGCGTTCGCGCCAGGCGAAGCCGAGGCCTGTCCCGAGCCCCTGCCTCGCGGGCAGTCGAAGGGCGCGGGCGCGACGCGTGCCCTCCGACTTCGCTCGGGGGCGAACGGCGGTGGTCGCTCAACCCGGTTCGGAAACGCGCTGAACGATCTCGAAGCGGGGCATCACCTGCTGACCCGAAACATCCGGCCGGCGTTGAGCACGGCGGCCACCACCATGCCCGCCGCGGCCGCCCAGATCAGTCCGTCGGCGCCATCGCCGGCGCGGAAGAACGCCCAGCCGAGCCCGCCGGTCACCAGGAAGAAGGCGAGGATGCCGTTGAGGCCGGCGGCAACCTGATCGCCGAGCGAGCGGAGCGCATTCATGAAGACGATCTGCGCGCCGTCGAAGAACATGAACGGCGCCAGCAAGCGCAGCTCCCGCGCGGCGAGCGCGCGTACCGCCGGATCGTCCGAAAAGGGCGCGACGATCGCGGCGGCGCCGAGGAAATAGCCGAGCCCCATCGCGCCGACGATCGCGATCGCGAGCAGCACCGCCAGCAGCGTGCGCGGCAGCGCCGCCTCGGGCTCCGCCGCGCCGACCGCGTTGCCGACCCGCACGCCCGCTGCCGAGCCGAAGCCCATCGCCAGCGCGAAGGCGAAATTATGGAGCGAGAACACCGTCTGGAACGCCGCAGCCGATACCGCGCCGAGCCGCGTCGAGAGCGCGATCAGCCAGGAGAAGCCGACGATCTCGAGCGCCGAGGCCAGCGCCGGCACCGCGCCGAAGCGGGCGAGCGCGGGGATGCCGCGCAGCGCGGCCGCAAGCGCGGGGCGGGAGAGATCGCGCACGTCATAAGCGTCGGCGTCGCGCAGCGTCCAGGCCGAGGCGAGCATCGCCGCCGCCCCCGCCCAGGAGACGAGCGCCGTCGCGCTCGCCGCGCCGACCGCACCCCAGGCCGGCAGCCCCAGTCGCCCGTCGGTCCAGCCCCAGGCGAGCACGGCGTTCAGGGGCAGCATCGCGAGGTTGACCACCATCACCCGGCGCGGACGGCTGACGCCCTCCATGAAATAGGCGGTGGCGTTCAGCACGAGCTGCGCCGGATAGCCGAGCGCCATCGCGCGCGCGACCGCGGCGCCGCCCGGCGCGAGCGCGGGCGCGACGCCGGCGGCGCGGATCAACGGCTCGGCCCAGAGCCGCAGCACCACCAGCAGCACGACGCCCGCGCCCAGCCCCAGCATCACGCCTTGGCGCAGGAACGCGCCCGCGCCGGCGCGATCCCCGGCGCCGTCCGCGCGCGCCGTGAACACGAGCACGCCGGACAGCCCGGCGAGCGACATGACGATGGTGACGAAGGTGACCGCGCGCGCCGCCGCCAGCGCGCCCAGCTCGCCCGTGCCGGCGCGACCGACCACGGCGACGTCGATCAGGTGCAGCAGCGTCCAGTTGAGGCTGGTGAGCATCACCGGCCACGCCAGCCGGAGCAGGCGGCGCACCTCGGCGGCGGAATCGTCGGGCAGGAGGCGCATGGCGGTGCCGCCTAGGGTTTTTCGCCGCCCGCGTCACCCTCGCGACGTGCCCGCCGGCGCCCGACAAAGCCGGTTGCGGCGCCGCACCGTCTCGGCTAGAGGCTCGCGCCTGCCGGCCGCAGGCCTTCCTGCGGCATCTCCTGACGTGCGGTCGTGGCGGAACTGGTAGACGCGCAGCCTTGAGGTGGCTGTGGCCGAAAGGCCGTGGAAGTTCGAGTCTTCTCGACCGCACCAAACAGCTAAGTGTCTGTTTTAGTTCAGGAAAATGGTTCGAGAGGCGGGAAATTACCCCCGCAATTCCGCGACTTTGCGACCGCATCTCAACTGAGTTGAAGACGGTTTGGTCTCTGTTCAGGGCCGACGCGAGCGCCTCTACGCCCGCCGTCTCTGGTCCTCGAAAAACTGACTGCAGGTCCCCATTCGGTTGTTGCTAGATCGTGCAACAAGAAAGAGTCTTCTCGGGAACACCAAACAGTCCCGAGCGACTGATAAATCCGGGCGTTCTCTGCGAGCGCGCATAATATCGGCCGGTTTCCGGGGCTTTGCCGGATCAGCTGATAACGCGTGAGGCGAGCGCCGTCTCTTCAGGTGGCGGAGCTTGCCGCGTTAGGCGGGCCGTCTCACCTCGGCATTTCACTGACCTCACGAGAAGGCCGAGGGGTCGGGCGCGTCTCCACCGACGGCGTGGCAGGCATATCTGCAACGGCCGACCCGTCTCTCTCGAAACACGACGACATCCAGAAACGACAAGGGCGCCGCTCGCGCGACGCCCGCCACGCCGATGCTGGGAGTCAGGCGATCCCGAGCGCGACGCGCTGCTCATGCCACCCGACTGGAAGGTCCATCTCCCGGAGTTTGGCCGGCGTGATCGTCCTGGGCTGTTCGCCCTCGAGGATGCCCTGGACGATGTCCGGCGCAAGCCAGCTCAGCCGGACCAGCTTCGCCAGCCGCTTGCGGCAGCGCCGATGCGCGATGGCGATGTCCTTGAGCGAACGCTCGGGTTGGGCGAGAACCATGTCGCGCGCTTCAACCGCCTCCGCAAGCAGCGATGCCAAACGGGGATCGCGATCCGTGGAGGTCGCCTTTGTCGTTGGCTCGCCGGCGATGATCAGCCGCAGCTCGTGCCCGCGCCGGATCCGTTGCACCGGTGCCTCCAGTGTGAGGGTGGCATCATCGGCCGTTGCTGCCTCGACTCCGCACGCGCGCAGCAGACCGCTCTCGTCGATGATGATGCCGACGCGATTCTCGCCCAGCTCGATCCGCCGGATACCTAGTGCCGATGCATCGTCGAGCAGCGTCCGGCGTTCCGCGATCTCGCTGGCGGCGACGACCGCGCTCTCGACCTGGCGGGGATCCACCGCCGCGACCATCCGCGCGATGCGCGTTCGGTCCAGCAGAAGCTCGGAGACGCATGCCGCGACCACGCGTTCGAGATCGTGCGCGCCGACCCGCCATGCCGGTCCTCCCGCCGACGCATCGCGCGTGACATAATAGCGATAGCGCTTCGATCGCACGACCGCATGGGTCAGCGTCATCGGCCGGCTGAGCCCGTCGTGGATCAAGCCGGTCAGCTGCGAGCGGTTCGGTCCGCGGTTGGTAATAAGCCCGGGACCACGCTCGGCGAACTTGGCTCGCACCTCGTCCCAAAGTGGCTGGGGCACTATCGCCTCATGCTCGCCGGGATGAGCGTCGCCCTTGTGAACGATGTCGCCCAGATAGATGCGGTTGGCCAGCAGGTGATAGAGCGTGCCGCGCCGGAACGGGCAGCCGCCCTTGTGCGGGCCGCTGGCGCGATGTTGTACCTTGGTGCGATGGCCGTCGCGGGTGAGTTCGTCGACCAGCTCCGCGACGGAGTTCAATGCGATATAACGGCGATAGATGTGGCGGACGAGCTCGGCTTCGGTGTCGTCGACGATCAGGCGCCGGTCCCTGACCTCGTAGCCCAGCGGCACCGGCCCACCCATCCACATGCCCTTGCGCTTGGATGCCGCGATCTTGTCGCGGATGCGCTCGCCGGTGACCTCGCGCTCGAACTGCGCGAACGACAGCAGCATGTTGAGCGTGAGACGGCCCATGCTGGTGGTGGTGTTGAACGACTGGGTGATGCTGACGAAGCTGGCCTCGGCCGTATCCAGCACGTCGACGATCCGGGAGAAGTCCGACAGGCTGCGGGTGAGCCGGTCGACCTTGTAGATGACGATCGTGTCGACCCGCCCGGCCTTCACGTCTTCCAGCAGGCGCTTGAGCCCGGCCGATCCATGTTGCCGCCCGAATACCCACCATCGTCGTAGCGATCCGGCACCAAGGTCCAGCCTTCGTGCCGCTGGCTGGCGATGTACGCCGTGCACGCGTCGCGCTGCGCGTCGAGGCTGTTATACTCCTGCTCCAGCCCATCCTCGGTCGATTTGCGGGTGTAGACCGCGCAGCGGATGCTCGTCTTCGCGGTCTTGTCACGCATGTCCGGACACTCCGAAGAAGCGCGGTCCCGACCATTGCGCGCCGGTGACCTCCCTGGCGATGCCGCTGAGCGAGGCGTAGCGGCGCTCCTCGAACAAGAACCCGCCCTCATCGACCAGCACACGTATCGTGCGTCCATGCCACTCGCGGATCAGCTGCGTGCCGGGGCGGATCGGCGTCGCCGATGGCTGGGGTGGCGCGGCACCGGTGACGCGCGCCCGGTCCAGCTCGCGGCTGATAATCGCCGGCAGGCCGCCATGCTTCTTCTCCTGCAGCCGATAGCCGATGCCCAGGCGAAGCAGCTCGGGCGAGAGCAGTGGAGCGGCGGCGTCATACACGCGCCGCCACTCGTCGCGCAGCCGCGCCGGCGACATCTTCGCCAGCGCGGTCAGCTCCTTGTCGAGCCTGGTCATGATCAGGCGGCCCGCTCGATGCGGTAGCAGGTCGCATCCCCACGCTTGCTCTTGGCGATGGCATGGCCCTTCTTGCGCAGGCCGGTGAGCGCCGCGCGCGTGGTGTGCGGCAACCAGCAGGTAGCGGCGACCAATTCGTTCAGGGTGGCGCCGTCTCGGCGCTGTAGCAGGGCGACTATCCGTGCGGCCTTGGTGATCGCCTTCGAGGCGACCTCGGCGATGGCGTCACCGACAGCTTCGGGCGGCGGAGGGCTTGCGGCTGCGACTTCGGCCGGTTCGATGCCGATCGCGGCGCGGCCGGCGTCGGTGATGAACACGCCGACATGGCGTTCGCCGTCCTGGCGCCACGCACGGGCGGGGTCGGCGACGTCGGCTTCGCTGGCGAGACTCCGTTTGACCAGCGCCGCGATGGTCTTCGCGATACGCGCCGGCGGGCCGGCGGCACCGTCGGGCGGCGGAAGCAGGCTGCCGTCGGCGTGCTGGGCGGCGGCGGAAAGCAGGACAAGTTGGATATCGGAGAGACGAGGCATGAGGGTAGCTCCTGGTTCATGGAGCGACGAGATGCCGCTCCCACCAGTCACAGCCCCGTCAGCGGCGCTGATCGGGGCGGCGGCCGGTCTCGTCCCGGCCGCGACTCACAAGACCACCAATGCTCTCGTTCGAAGCGAAGTCGAATGGAATGTCAGGGCGTGGACAGCGATCCGCGTGGTTTGGGAAAGCTCCGTCTGGACTTGCCCCAAAGCGCGGCCCTGTGTCGTCCGGCAGGAGGTGTCGCACGCATGGATGAGGATACACGCGAGCTGACCGTCAGACTTGCCACCCGCGCCGGGATGATCATGGAGGACGCCAGCCTCCTCGCGATCACCATGCCGGCTGACGATGATGCCGCGATGGTCGGAGCCTTGGATCGGCTGACGCAGGAAACCGCGACGGTGTCACAATTGATTAGTGCTGCGGCAGCTCTTGCCCGCATTGTGGGGCGGACGTCGCGCAGTTCAGTTTAGCATCAATGGTGGAAAGCCGAACGGCCGGTTTTGAACCTCGTCATAGTCTAAGCGAACGTTCGTTTTAGGTCGTCTGGATGACAGCTACGCGCCCCATCCTTGCCATTCGCAGCCACCGGCAAGATCGACCGATCCTGGCGGCATAACGGACAGAGCTGCAATTCGCTGAGCTTCGAGGCCCGTATCTGGGACGACATCGGTGGAGGTCGTCTCAGCCGGAGCGGGGTTGGCATAGCGCATCAGGCCGATCTACGAGCGAGGTCCGCGCAAGTGAGCGGCCGTGATCGCAGCTTCACAAGGGCGTGCCATTGCCGTATGTTCTCTTAATGTTTCAGGCTCCCGATTCTGGCCGGCAATCTGCCGTCACCGCCAGCCTTGGTTCAAGAAGGGCTAGTCGTGGCGACGATAGCCCGATAATTGAAGCTACATGGGCACTGGGGGTGCGTATCGTCGAATCTGCGGGAAATGCGTGGGATGCCCGTGGCTCGACCGCTGCGCGGTCGGGCATTGAAGGATCTCGGCCCGGAGAGGGCCTTCATCTTCCGCATCATCCATCGCGACAATCTCGGCTGGGTTCTCCAGCACGGGATGCACTGCCGCAGCGCCGGTCTGGTCGATCCGAACTATGTCGAGATCGGCAATCCCGACCTCATTGGCAAGCGCAACGTCCGGCCGGTGCCGCTTCCGCCGGGCGGCACTCTCAGCGATTATGTTCCATTCTATTTCACGCCGCGAACGCCGATGCTGCTCAATATCAAGACCGGCTTCAATGGCATACGGCAGAGACAGAATGCCGAGATTGCAATTCTCGTGTCGAGCCTTCGCCACATCGAAGCGCGCGACTATCCGTTTCTCTTCACGGATAAGCACGCTTATCCGCTGACCACACGTTATTTCAACGATTTGGCTCGACTTGACGTGATCGACTGGACTATTCTTCAGCACAGCGATTTCAAGCGCGATCTCGACGACCTCGGGAAGGTCGAGCGGTATCAAGCGGAGGCGTTGATTCACGGACAGGTCCCGCTCGACGGCCTTCTCGGCATTGCGTGCAGCAGTCACGCCGTGGCCGGCGAGCTGCAGGCGCAGGTCGACGCGGCAGGCGTTGAGCTCAAGGTGGCCTCCCGGCCCAGATGGTATTTTTGATGATCACTTACACCGAAGGCAATCTGCTAGAGGCCAAGGCCGAAGCGCTCGTGAACACCGTCAACACGGTCGGTGTGATGGGCAAGGGCATCGCCCTTATGTTCAGAGAGGCCTTCCCCACCAACCTTCGCGCGTATGAAGCGGCCTGCAAAGCGGGCGAGGTCCAGACCGGCCACATGTTCGTGACCGAGCGGCTCGACCTCATGGGCCCGCGGTGGATTATCAACTTCCCGACCAAGAAGCATTGGCGGCATCCCTCGAAGCTCGAATGGATCGACCAGGGCCTCGATGACCTGAAGCGCGTCATTCAAACGCACCAGATCCGGTCGATCGCGGTGCCGCCGCTCGGCAGCGGCAATGGAGGCCTGCCCTGGCCCAAGATCCGCGACCTCATCGAGCGCAAGCTGGGTACGCTCGAAGGGGTCGAGATCATCGTCTATGAGCCGACCGCGACTTACCAGAATGTCGCCAAGCGCTCCGGAGTGGAGAAGCTCACGTGCGCCCGCGCGATCGTGGCCGATCTCGTGCGCCGCTATTCTGTCCTCGGCTTCGAATGCTCGCTGCTCGAAATCCAGAAGCTCGCCTATTTCGCCGAACGAAGCCTGGTCCGTCTTGGTCTTGGCGAAGCGCTCGACCTGCGCTTCAAGGCCAATAGGTTCGGCCCTTACGCTAACCGGCTCAGCCATCTCCTTGACGCGCTCGACGGCAGCTATCTGCACAGCCACAAGAGGATCGCGGACGCCGGCGCACTCGACACGATCTGGTTCGACGATGCCAAGAAGGAGCGGATCGCGGTCTATCTCGGTTCAGAGGGCAAGTCCCTGCTGCCGGCCCTGGAGCTGACCGACACGCTCATCGACGGGTTCGAGACGCCGCTCGGCATGGAGCTGCTGGCGACGGTAGATTGGCTGATCGAGCATGGCGCCGAACCGACGGTCAAGGGGATCAGGGCCGGGATCGAGAACTGGCCGGCCGGGGCGGATGCCGCGCAGCGAAAGGCCAAGCTGTTTGACGATCGCTCGATCGAGATCGCGGTCGATCGGCTCGCGGCCTGGCCTGCCAGCCGCATCGCGGCCACCTGAGGATCGGGCCGTGGCTGAGACTCAGATAGAATGGACGGATGCGACTTGGAATCCGGTTGCCGGCTGCTCGGTGATGTCGGCCGGCTGCACCAATTGCTATGCCATGGAGATGGCGCGGCGCCTCGAGGCGATGGGCGTCGCCAAATATGCCGGCCTCACGCGGCGCAGCGGCAACAGGACTGTCTGGAAGGGCCATGTCCGCGAGGACCATGCCGCACTCGCCATTCCCGGCCGGTGGCGCAAACCGCGCAAGATCTTCGTCAATTCGATGAGCGACCTGTTCCATGACGACGTGACCGACGCCTTCATCGCCAAGGTCTGGGACGTGATGCGCGAGAGCGCCCATCACAATTTCCAGATCCTTACCAAGCGGCCTGAGCGGATGCGCGACGTACTCCGCGCCATGACCGGCCCGGTCCTGCCCAATGTCTGGCTTGGCACCAGTGTCGAGGATAGCGCTGTCGCGAGCCGGATCGACATCCTGCGCGATGTGCCGGCGACAGTTCGCTTCATCTCGTTCGAGCCCTTGATCGGACCAGTGGGCGTGGTCGATCTGGCCGGCATCGACTGGGCGATCGTCGGCGGCGAGAGCGGCCGGGCAGGGCGTCCACTGCAGGAAGGCTGGATCGACGAGATTCATCATCAATGCGCCAGGTCCGGGACCGCCTTCTTCTTCAAGCAATGGGGAACGTGGGGGAAGGACAATAAGCGCCGGTCGAAAAAGGCCAATGGGCGCGAATATCGGGGACGGACCTGGGACGAGATGCCGGAAGCGCAATTGGTACTGTGAAATCGGCTTATGGGTGTGGCATGATCGCCCGATGGCAGAGAAACAATATGCATGGGTCGACGGCGCTACCCTCGAAGATCATTCGCGGCGCAAGCACAAGATTCTGCGTGAGTATTTCTTCCGATATCTGATGGTGCGCTGCCAGCTGCCGCAACAGACGCGGTTCAGGCTGGCGATCGTCGACGGCTTTGCAGGCGGTGGCCGCTATGTCTGCGGCGCGCCCGGTTCGCCGATCATCTTCCTTGAAGAGCTGCAAACGGCGCTCGACGCCGTCAACGTGCAGCGCGCCGCAAGCGGCTTTGGTGGCGCGGTCGAGATCGAGTGCCTTCTGGTCCTCAACGACCATAATCCCGATGCCCTGCAGGTGCTTCGGGGCAATCTCGCCCCGGTCCTCTCCGGCCTTGCCGAGACCTGCCCCCGCCTTCATCTCGAGGTCCAATATTCGAACAGTGCGTTCGAAGCGGCCGTGCCCGGCATTCGCAACCTGCTGGCGGCGGGCCGTTATCGCAACGTCGTCTTCAATCTCGACCAATGCGGCCACAGCCATGTCGACCAGCGCACGCTGATCGAGATTATGCGAAGCTATCCGTCGGTGGAGATCTTCTACACCTTCGCGATCGAGGCCCTGCTGGCCTTCCTCCAGAAGTCGAACCCGATCATGCTCGCTGGCCAGACCCGCCATCTCGGGATCACGCCATCCGACCTCGCGGCACTCAGCGCGCCCATCGGCAAGCCCGACTGGCTCGGCACGATGGAGCGGATTGTGTTCGAGTCCTTCCGGACCTGCGCGCCCTTCGCCAGCCCCTTCTCGATCAACAATCCGGACGGGTGGCGCTACTGGTTCATCCACTTCGCCAACGCCTATCGGGCGCGGCAGGTCTACAACAATGTGCTGCACGACAATAGCAGCGCGCAGGCCCATTTCGGTCGCTCGGGGCTCAACATGCTGAGCTATGATCCGAGCCACGATGCCGGCTCGCTTTACCTGTTCGACATTTCCGGCCGCCAGCAGGCGCTGAGCCAGCTGGCCGATGACATCCCCCGCTTGGTGTCGGAGTCCGGCGACACGATCGAAGTCTCAGATTTCTACCAGAGCATCTACAATGCGACGGCTGCCCATACCGACGATGTGCATCAGGCGATCATTGACAGCCCCGACATCGAGGTGCTGACCGCCGGCGGCGGCGAGCGGCGCAAGGCCAATACGATCGTACCCGGCGACATACTGCGCCTTCGGCGGCAGACGAGCTTCTTCCCGATGTTCCTTGGCGCCGGCAGAACCGGCAAGACGTGACCCGCTCGAAACGAACCGACCCCGAATGGCGTCAGTTCGAGCGACTCGTCGCCCGCATCGAGCAGGATGCCGACCCGGGCATGACGATTACCTCGCCCGCACGGCTGCGCTGCAACATTACCGGCCGGCTGCGCGAGGTCGATGCCGCAATCCGCACCCCTGCCGGCGCTCTCATTACCCTCGAATGCCGCAAGCGCCGCGGCCGCCAGGACGTCACCTGGATCGAGCAGCTCGCCACCAAGCGTCGATCCCTCGGCGCCGACAAGACCATCGCGGTGAGCGCCTCCGGCTTCACCGCCGCCGCCGCGCTCATAGCCAGCCGCAATTCGATCGAGCTCAAGAGGCTGGAGCCGATCACGCTAGCCCAACTGAACACTCTCCTCTCGCTCGACTTGGTGTTGTTCTGGCATCGGAGGGCAGCAATCGGCCGGGTCGGGCTGCGCAGGGCGCAAGAGCAGTCTTGGACCGTGCCGGACCCAATGGAGGTCGACCTGGTCCTTCCGGAGGATACCGATCCGCAGGCACTGCTGTTTCGTAACGACGAAGACGGTCGGCGCTGGTCGATCAACGACCTGTGGCATCAGGTGCAGGAGGCGACCGAGCCCTTCGCCGGGATTGCGAAAGGCATGCTTCCCGTGGAGCGCACGGCCTGCTTTCCCTATCCAGGCAATGTCACCGCCGACACGCCCGACGGATCGATGCGCCTTGGCGACGTCATCCTGACGGTGAGCCTTTGACTCGAAGCGGAGCAGCGCACGAAGGGCGGCGCCGAGATGGTCGCATACGGGGCAGAGGGTGGGCCATCCCAGCATCGCCTCGAATTCACGTCCCTCGTCTCGCCGGGCGACTGGCGGATCTCGTTGCAGGTGCCTGCGGACGGCTCGGACGTCGATGCCATCAGGATGAACGGAACCTGGCCTGACGGCCGGAACGATCAGGATCCTGCCTCCGCCCCGCCAGGCGCCGCATCGTCGTAGTTCTGCTCGTCGCCGGCCAATTCCATCAGTTTTTCTACATACGTAGTTGTGGAGAATAATCTCTACTATCATGGTTATTATTTAAGTCTAACCTGTAAGAGTCATGCCGGCCTTTTTGTAATTGGAAGAGATGGTGATTGGTACTTTATTGCCATTCTTATCCAACGCGCTTATCTCGAGCTCAAATACTTGAAGCAAGGTAGTATAGCATATGGCACTTAATCATCAAATCCAAGACATATATGTAGAAAGTCTGCAGCATCTTAAATATTTGTAACATTACAAAAGAAGAACTTGATGACTGCTCAAATAACAAATGTAATAAAAAAGAAGTGGATAAATATTTTATTGCTTATGCCTTGTTTGTTTTTGTTGATTGTCTCTACTTGTCAGTTTACAGATTTTTTTAAGAGAACAGCCTATTGGCTTTCGCTATGTGCCAAGAGTGCGGGAATATATGAGGTGAATCACGGCAAGTGCGAAAGGACAATATCTTGTGAAACGGAAAAAATTCTAGATAATAATTGTTCTAAAAACATAGATGAGTTTCTTATGAATTACCTTGCTCTTCCTCAAGTCTCAATTCGGCGTGCGGTTTCAAATGGCAAATTGAGGTTGCAGTTGCTTATCTTGTAAGTAAAGACAGAAAGATAGTTGTTAAGGCAGTGAGTTATATGGGAACTAACGTAGATTATCTCATACCTTACGTTCCTAACGACATAAATACGAACACTTGCTTTTGAAAGTAGGTAACATGGATATTCTCCATCCGGCCGACTACGCTTTTCAGGCGCAACTTATAGATTTTATACGCCAAACGAGAAACGTTGCTGCTGTCAGGGTTGGTGCCGATGGAAAAACATTATCAAGTGTTGCAAATAATAAATCTTTTAGCTCCAGCTTTGTGACTAATATCTTAAATTATTCTCTAATAGGCGTAAGTTATGTTGGTGGCTTAGAGGTAGCGGCTTTCGAAAACAACGTGACTAACCGAGTTGAGTTTGCCATAGAGGTGCTGGCCGCGATGCGCAGAGACAGTATTTCAATGAATTGAGGGACATCCGATATTTTAAGACAGCGACGGATCAGTTAGGCGTTTTTATAGCGGGCATAGGTTCGCAAGTACAGCAGGCAACAGGAAGCTTCAGCTATTATCTATCGGGATATTCCGTTGGAGGTCATGTAGCTTTTTCATACATCGCACAACAGCGCCAAGCCAATAACGTGGATAATATTCTAGGAGGCTATCTCTGGGCTCCGGCTCCTTACAACATCAATCCCTTGTCTGGTGAAGCGCTTCCGCTCATAGAGTCATTTAACGATCCGTGGATCGCGGACCGGGGCAGAACAATCTCCTTTTCCGGCGATTATCCCCTTGCGACACGTGCGCCATTGTGGCATACAATCCCTATGAAGACCAAGGCCCCCACGCTTCGCGAGTTTCAGGCTCGGTTTCCGACCGAGGATAGCTGCCTTGAGCACCTGATGCGTAATCGCTTCGGCGATCGCGTCGAGTGCGGCGGCTGCGGTCGCGAGGCCAACTTCTATCGCATCAAGGACCGCCGCTCCTACTCTTGCGAGCATTGCGGCTTTCAGGTGTATCCCACGGCCGGGACGCTGTTCGATCGCACGCGGACGCCGCTGCGCGACTGGTTTTTCGTGATGTTTCAGTTTTGCTCGTCGCGGAATGGCGTGGCGGCGAAGGAGGTCGAGCGCCAGCTCGGGGTGACGTACAAGACGGCCTGGCGCATGTGCCACATGATCCGCGAGTACATGGGCGCGGTCGATGGCGACGAACCGCTTGGCGGCTTCACCAAGCAGGTCGAGATCGACGAGACGTTCGTCGGCGGATACCGCCGCGCGGAAGATGGTGCCTTCGCCAACAAGACGGTCGTTTTCGGCATGCTGCAACGCGGCGGCGAAGTGATGACTCGGGTCGTGCCGAACCGCCGCCGCTCGACGGTCCTGCCGATTGTCGCGGAGAACGTGATCCGTCACAGCATCGTCCATACCGACGAGTCGACCAGCTACAGCGGCCTCGGCGCGCTCGGCTATTATCACGAGCGGACGAACCACGCGGCGGGGCAGTACGTCTCGGAGAAGGGATCGAGCGTGAACGCCCTCGAAGGCTTCTGGTCGGCGCTCAAGCGCGGGATCAACGGCACGCATATTCATGTCAGCGGTCGCCACCTTCCGAAGTATCTGGCGGAGTTCGAGTTTCGCTGGAACATGCGGGCGACGCCGCACCTGATGCTGGATCGGCTGATGGTTTCCTTCCCGCGCGGGTAGGCTTCGGCGCGTCTTTCAGCATCGCGCCTAGCAAGCGGTCAAACCGCTCGTTTGCGTCGGGGTGTGGACTCGGCTCTTCACGCGGCATAGCTTCCTCCCGTTGTTCCGATCTTGACCGGTCGGCGCGGCCCGCACTCGTGCGGTGGACATAGGCTCTCGGCCCTTCGGGTCGGGCGGCCTGCGGAATACAACACCTTCGGGGAATACGCGGGGCGCGTGTTCCTATGTCCACGCGCGGTCAACCGCCCCGGCCCGGGGCGGCGCGGTGGACATGGAAACGCGCAAGGATGAATTGCCAACTCCTGTCGCTCGCCGTTGCCGCCGATCCTGCCGCACCGCCCATCCTGTGGGGCTCGCTTAGAGCCGGCATGCTCAAGGCGGAGGTCAAGGCAGCCGAGCCCGCCAAGACGATCCGGCTGACCGACTCGTGCGTCGAGCTGCCGACGTTCGCCTATCAGAACGGCAAGCTCTACAAGGTCACCCTGTCGTCCGGCATAAGCGAACCGGAAGAATGCGCCACGTTGGTCGGGAAGAACTTGGTCGAGAAATATGGCGCTGGGCCGCGTCGCACGACCCGATACGTCCGAGGCGACTGTGGCTGTTGCAGCTCGATCACGAGGCTCTGCCACGCGATGGGCGGCGACAAGCTGGTTAGGTATCTCGACGTGCTGTGGATCAAGGATGGGGTCCGCGTGACGCTTGAGACGTCGGACGCCGACAACGCATGGACGGTCGAGTATGTGGCCGATCCGCAGGTTTCGGCCGGCACACTCGGCAAGTTCTAGGAGCCTAGGAGTCATCGGCATCGCCTCGACGCAGACGAGCAAGCCGGCCTTGCCGCCGCGCCTCATCCTCTTCGTCCTGCTCAAGCATTTTGCGGACGGCTCCTTCCCCGACTCTGTCCAATGCGCGCGGAAGCTTCGACGGCAGAGGTCGCTGATCTGTCGCAGACGACCGACGACGCCACCAAGGCCGGTCATCTACCCTCACTCCCCAAACCAACACCAACAAACCTATGGCGATGGCCACCCATCCCAATTCGGTTTGCGTCGGAAGCGCCTCCGCTATTCCGCCAAGGATCACAGGAACGCCGCCGGTGTAGGCGCCTGGACGAAGTCGGATCGAGCCCATCCCTTCACGATACCACCCCTAGCTACACGTGTCCAAAGGGGATAATCACCCCTTTTCCTACGGCGGCGACATCGTTCCGTATCTGTCCTATTACCCAATTCCAATCTCGCCAAGCGGAACGATGTTCTCGCCATTGGGAACGGGTGTTCTCTTGCCGTCGGGTGGCGTCCCCATACACCTTGAGGCGCCTGCAGGCGAAAACGGAATTCTGTTTGTACAAGCAAGTCACGAGATTCACAATATTGTGTTGGGCGCCGTCAATCCTAGAAATGCCGACATAGATATAGACGTTCTGGACTATCCCGACATCGCCGGCGCATGGCTTGGAGCTGGCATTGATGGTCCGGAGATCGTCGTTACAGGAAAACGCCTCGCTAATGGCAAAACTCAGGTTGGCTCATCGACTTTTCTGCTTTCCGATGATCAACTAGCTGTTTAGTCCCGGCATTTGGTGGGTTGGATTGAGGATAAATCTGTCTGGCTCGGT
>CAXTPE010000028.1:0-21398 GCA_964245925.1 uncultured Sphingomonadaceae bacterium | reverse complement strand
CGGTGGTCGCGACCGGGATCGAGGCCGAGGCCGCGCCGCAGGCCGAGCCAGCCAAGGTGTTCGCCTTCTCGCAGCCGCCCAGGCCGAAGCCCGAGCCGGCCGCGCCGCCGCCGCCGTCCATCGAGCCCGAGAGCGGCGCGGAGACCACGCCGGCGCCGGATGCTTCCGCGCAGTCCTCCGCGTCCGAGCCCGACGAGAGGAGCGGCGAGGAGCTGCTGCTCGCCGACGAGACGGTGCTCACCCCGCCGGTCGACCGCAACCCGGTGCCGCCCGCGCGCGGCTCGGCGCCCGGCTCGCGCCGCTGGCTCGAGGAGCAGAGCCAGGAGGACAAGACCCCGCGCGCGCAGCGCGGCAGCGCGACCACCCGCGAGGGCGGCACGCTGTTCGAGCGCATGTCCAACATCGCGCGCGGCACCGCCAAGCCGCAGGGCGAGGCGCCGGAGCCGGAGAGCGGCGAGGGCGGCGATCCGCTCGAGATCCCGCGCTTCCTGAACCGCCAGAACAACCAATAGCGGCACAACCAATAGCGGCACGACCGAGAGCGGCGGCCGCGTCGCCCGCGCGTTCGTCGTCGCGCGCCGTCGTCCTGGCGAGAAACGCGGCCCGGCCCTTGCGCCGGGCCGGACTCGCGTCCTTATGGCCGGCGCAACCATGATGGTCCTTTCCTTTCCGGACGCGCGCCGTGCCTTCGCGGCCTTTCTCCTGTGCGGCGCCGCGGCCGGGCTCGCGCAGGCGCCTGTATCCGCACCCGTATCCGCACCCATGCCCGGGCTCGCGCTGAACGACCCCGCCGAGCGGCTGTCGGGCTATATGCGCACGCTCGCCGGCGATCCGGCCAATGTCGTCGCGCTGAACGGCGCCGGCCGCGCGGCGCTCGAGATCGGCGACGTCAACGGCGCGCTCGGCTTCTACGGGCGGGCCGCGCAGGCGGCACCGCAGAACGGCGCCGCCAAGGCGGGGCTGGCGGCGGCGCTGGTCCAGCTCGAGCAGCCGCGCCGCGCGCTGCCGCTGTTCGCGCAGGCGGTGCAGCTCGGCGTGCCGACGGCGACGATCGCCGCCGACCGCGGCCTGGCTTACGACCTGATCGGCGACGGCGCGAGCGCCCAGCGCGACTATGCCGTCGCGCTGGCGGCGAGCGACACCGACGAGACGCGCCGCCGCTATGCGCTCTCGCTCGGCATCGTCGGCGAGCGCGACAAGGCGCTCGATCTGCTCGATCCGCTGGTGCGGCGGCGCGATCCGGCGGGCTGGCGGGCGCGCGCCTTCGTCATGGCGCTGACCGGCGACACGGCCGGCGCCGGTTCGATCGTCGAGGCGATGATGCCGAGCCAGTCGGCCGCGATGGCGCCGTTCCTGGGCGAGCTCGCGCGGCTGAGCCCGGCGCAGAAGGCGGCGGCGGTAAACTTCGGCGACATGCCGGCGGCCGGCGTGGCCGGCGGCGCGGGCACCCAGCTCGCCGCGCGCGACCCGACGCCGCTGCCGAACCCGGTGCGCAGCCCGCCGCCGGTTTTCGTCCCGCCGGCGACGGCGAGGCAGACACCGGCAGCCGCCCCGCTCGGGCCGCCGGCGGCGGACACGTCACCACCGCGCCCCGCGGCGGCGATCGTCCGCCCGGCGCCGATCGTGATCGCGACGGCGGCACCGACGCGCGGATATGCGGTCACGCCGCTGCCGCCGCCCGCCGCCGCGCCGCCGTCCGCCGCGCCGCTGCGGGTCACGCCCGCGCAGGTCGCGGCAGTGGTCCCCCAGCCGGTCGCGCCCGAGCGGGTCGCGGTCGCGGCGCCGCAACTCGTTGTGTCCGCGCCGGTGGCGCCGGCTGCCGCGCCCGCGCCGCTGCCCGCGCCCGAACGCACCGCCGCCCCATCCGCGCCGGCGGACGAGGTGCGTCCCGGCGTCTCCGATGCCTTGACCAGCCCATCAGCCGCGGTCTTCATCGGCCCGCCGGCGCCCGAACCCGTGCCGACACCGGCACCGGCATCGGCGGCGGCATCGGCGGCGGCGCCGGTGCCGCCCCTTGCAGTCACGCCGGTGCCAGCGCCGCCGCCGCCGCCGCTCTCGTCGGCGCCGGTGCGGATCGCCACCGTCGCGCTGCCGCCGGCCACGATCGCCGCGCCGCCGCCCGATCGTCTCGCGCTCGCCGAGGCGCCGCCGGCGAGGCGCGCCGTCCCGACCGCGGCCGTGGCGGAGCCCGGACGGGTGGGGCCGTTCCGGACGGTCGCGAAGCGGGAGATCGACGAACAGCGGACCCGGCTGGCCGCCCCGGACGAGCCCGCCGGCAAGGATGGCGCGTCGAGCGGGACGCGCGCCGCGAAGGCGAAGCCCGGCAAGCATGAGGATGCCGTGGCGCCATCGGCGAAGAAGGCGAAGGATGCCGACGCGGACGACGATCGGGCCACGTCCCGGCGCCCGTCGCGCGGGGAGAAGACCGCCGCCGATGACGACGACAAGATGACGCCGTCCAGATCCAGGCCGGCGAAGGCGGCCGATCGGAGCGGCGATGCCGATCCGGCACCGGCCAAGGGCAAATCCGGCAGGAGCAGGTCGACCGAGGCCAAGGCCGCATCGGACGATGATGATACAGCCTCGTCGACATCGTCGAGGACGAAGTCGAAGCGCGGCAAGGCATCGGACGCCGCCCCCGAGAAGCCGGCCACGAAGCCGGCCGCGAAGCAGGGCAAGGCCGCCGACCCGGACGATGGCGCCGACCGGCCGGCGAGGGGCGGGCGCGTCTATGTCCAGGTGGCGGGCGGCGCGAACAAGGACGACATGCCCAAGGCCTGGGCGCAGGTGAAGCGCAAGGCGCCCGGGCTGCTCAAGGACAAGACGCCGTCGACGACGCCGCTGCGCTTCACCAACCGGCTGCTGGTCGGTCCGTTCAAGGACGCCGACGAGGCGCAGCGCTTCGTCAACAAGCTCGCCGGCAGGGGCATGTCGGGATCCATCTTCACGAGCGCCGGCGGCCAGAAGATCGAGAAGGTGCCGACGGCCAGGTGACGGCGCGGGCCGGCTTTGCGAGCACGCCGGAGGCGTCGCGCGGGCGGTTGCATGCCGAGCCGGCGGGAGGCACGCGCGGCCCCCGTGACGCCTTCCAGCGCGACCGCGACCGCATCATCCATTCGATCGCCTTCCGGCGGCTGCGGCAGAAGACGCAGGTGTTCGTCGCGCCCGACGGCGATCATTTCCGGGTGCGGCTGACGCACAGCCTGGAGGTGGCGCAGATCGCCCGCACGATCGCGCGCGCGCTCGGCCTCAACGAGGATTTGACCGAGGCGCTCGCGCTCGCCCACGATCTCGGCCATCCGCCGTTCGGCCATGCCGGCGAGGACGCGCTGCGCGAGGCGATGGCCGCCGCCGGCGGCTTCGATCACAATGCGCATACGCTGCGCATCCTGACGCGGATCGAGACGCCCTATCCGCGCTGGACCGGGCTGAACCTGACCTGGGAGACGCTGGAGGGGCTCGCCAAGCATAACGGCCCGGTAAGGTCGCCCAGCTGGGCGCTGGCGGCGGCGGACGCGGCGTTCCCGCTCGATCTGGCGCGCTGGCCGGGCCTGGAGGCGCAAGTGGCGGCGCTCGCCGACGACATCGCCTATGACAATCACGACATCGACGACGGCCTGCGCGCCGGGCTGATCGATATGGACAGGCTGGGCACGCTGCCGTTCGTGGCGGCACGCTGGACGGCGGTGCGCGCGCGCTTCGCGGATGTCGCCGAGGCGCGGCTGCCGCCCGAGCTGGTGCGCGACCAGATCGGCGCGATGGTGGGCGACCTGATCGCGGAAACGAGGCGGCGCATCGCCGCCGCCGGCGTCGACAGCGTGGACGATGTCCGCGCGGCGGGGCGCGCGCTCGTCGGCTTCTCCGAGGCGATGGCGGCGGACGAGCGCGCGCTGAAGCGCTTCCTCTACGTGAATATCTATCATTCGCCGGCGCAGCGCGCGGTCGCCGAGGCCGCGAAGGCGGTGGTGGCGCGGCTGTTCGCGGCCTATCGCGCCGAGCCGGCGCTGCTGCCGCGGGAATGGCGCGCCGCGCTGCCGGACGGCGAGCCCGCCGCCACCCGCCACATCGGCGACTTCATCGCCGGCATGACCGACCGCTACGCGATCGCCCGCCACCGCGACATCGTCGGCCCGGTCGACCTGCCGGAGCGGTTCTAGCGCGGTTCTCGATCCGATTGCATCGGATCGGCCGCTCTGGATTATTGATCTGCCGCGTTTTCCGAGCCAGCAGGTGATTCCACCTGCTCCGAAAACGCGCTAGCGCCGGATGACCTGCCGGAGCCGTTCGTGATCGTACCGGCCATGCCCTCTGTTATGGGGAGAGGGTCGGGAGAGAGGCCCCGTACCATCGAGAGCGTACGACCCCTCACCTCCCGTCCCCTGGCGGGGACGGGGCCCTCCCTCTCGCCATGGGAGAGGGCAAGGCGGCAACCCGTCCTGAAGCGCGTGATTTGCCCCGGCCCGCGCGCGCCGCTAAGCCCCGCGGCGTTCCAACCGCCCGGACCACCTTGTGACCCTCTACGCGCGCTTCACCGCAGACATCGGCGCCATCCTCGACGCGCTGGAGGCCGCCGGCACGCTGCCGGCCGGGCTGCCGCGTCGCGCGGTGACGATCGAGCCGCCGCGCGATCCGTCGCACGGCGATCTCGCCACCAATGCGGCGATGGTGCTCGCCAAACCCGCCGGCACGAACCCGCGCGCGCTGGCGGCGCTGCTCGCGCCCGCGCTGGAGAAGGTCGCCGGCGTCGCGGGGGTCGGGATCGCCGGGCCGGGCTTCCTCAACATCCGGCTGACCGAAGACGTCTGGCGCGACGAGCTGCGCGCGATCCTCGCCGCCGGCGACGGCTATGGCCGATCGGACATCGGCGCGGGCCGGCGGATCAACATCGAATATGTCTCGGCCAACCCGACCGGGCCGATGCACATGGGGCATTGCCGCGGCGCGGTGGTCGGCGATGCGCTCGCCGGCCTGCTCGAATATGCCGGCTATCGGGTGCGGCGCGAATATTATGTCAACGACGCCGGCGCGCAGGTCGACGTGCTCGCCCGTTCCGCGCACCTGCGCTATCGCGAGGCGCTGGGCGAGACCGTCACCGTGCCGGAGGGGCTGTATCCGGGCGATTATCTCGTGCCGGTGGGCGCCGCGCTGGCGGGCGAGTTCGGCGGGCGCTACGTGGCGGCGCCCGAGGCGGAGTGGCTGGCGCCGTTCCGGGCGCGCGCCGTCGCCGCGATGATGGACATGATCCGCGCCGACCTCGCGCTGCTCGGCATCCGTCACGAGATCTTCTCGTCGGAAGCGGAGGTGCAGCGCTCCGGCCGGGTCGACGCGGCGCTCGCGCGGCTGCGTGCCGAGGGGCTGATCTACGAGGGCGTGCTGGAGCCGCCGAAGGGCGAGACCCCCGACGACTGGGAGCCGGCCGAGCTCACCCTGTTCCGCTCGACCGAATTCGGCGACGATCAGGACCGCCCGGTCCGGAAATCCGATGGCAGCCTGACCTATTTCGGGACGGATCTCGCCTATCACGCCCAGAAGGCCGAGGACACCGACGCGCTGATCGACATCTGGGGTGCCGATCACGCCGGCACGGTGAAGCGCATCCAGGCCGCGGTGCGGGCGCTTACCGGCGGGGCCATCCCGTTCGACGTCAAGCTCGTCCAGATGGTGCGGCTGCTGCGCGGCGGCGAGCCGGTGAAGATGTCCAAGCGCTCGGGCAGCTTCGTCACCATCGCCGACGTGATCGACGAGGTCGGCAAGGATGTGGTGCGCTTCACCATGCTCACCCGCAAGGCCGATGCGCAGATGGATTTCGATTTCGCGAAGGTGGTGGAGGCGTCCAGGGACAATTCGGTGTTCTACGTGCAATATGCGCACGCCCGGACGCGATCGCTGCGCCGGCGCGCGACGGAGGCGGGCATCGTGCCGCCGGACGAACCCGATCTGGCGCTGCTCGATGCCGACGACCTCTCGCTGGTGGCGGCGATGGCGCAGTTTCCGCGCATCGTCGAGCAGGCCGCCGCGACCCGCGAGCCGCACCGCGTCGCCTTCTATCTCGCGGATCTCGCCGCCACCTTCCACGCGCTCTGGAATCGCGGCAACGACGAGCCGGCGAGAAGATTTTTGATAGTTAACTCGCCTGAAACCACTGCGGCGCGACTGGTGCTGTCAGATTCGTTGGGGCAAGTCGTCCGCAACGGCCTGGCGGTCATCGGGGTCGCCGCAGCCGAGGAGATGCAGTGATGTCCGACTATGATCGCGACGGGGTGGCGGACGAGGATCGTCTCCCGTGGCTCGAGCCGGTCGACGAGGAAGACGTGCCGGAGGGCGGCGTCGCCGCCGGCAAGCTGCTGGGGGCGCTGATCGCGGCGCTGGTGGCGATCGGGCTCATCATCGGCGGCGGCTTCTGGTTGAAGCAGCGCGGCACCGAGACCGCCTCAACCGAGCCGGCGACGATCCCCGCGCCGGCCGACGCCTACAAGAGCAAGCCGGCCAGCCCGGGCGGATTGCAGGTGCCCGGCCAGGGCGATGCCACCTATGCCGCCAGCGAAGGCGGCGATCCGAACGCGAAGATCGACATGAACGCGGTTCCCGAGGAGCCGCTGAAGGCGGCTGCTCCGGCACCCGCGCCGGCGCTGCCCGCGACGACGCCGGTTCCGGCCGCTCCCCCGCCCGCTCCGAAGCCCGCGACGGTCAAGACGGCGGCGCGGGAGCCCAAGGCCGGGACGATCCCGACCGCCAAGCCCGCGCCCGTCGCGATCGCGGCGGCCAAGCCCGTGGCGCCCAAGCCCGCGCCGAAACCGGCGCCGGTCGCGGTCGCGACGGCCAAGCCCGCCACGCCCGCCAAGGCCGGCGGCGCGAGGGTCCAGCTCGGCGCCTACTCCAGCGAGGCCAAGGCGGACGCGGCATGGAAGAAGCTCTCGGGCAAGTTCGCCTTCCTGGGCTCGGCCCGGCAGGAGGTGGTCGCGGCCAAGGTCGGCGGCGGCACGGTGTACCGGCTGCGCGCCAGCGGCGCCGGCGCGGACGCCTGCTCCAAGCTGAAGGCCGCGGGCGAGACTTGCATCGCGGTCGCCAAGTGAGGCATCTGCCTTACGGATGATCCCGGCTTTCCTCGGCCTCGCGGGCGCGGCGCTCTCCAGCGACGAGCGCGCCTTCTTCCGCGAGGCCGAACCGGCCGGCTACATCCTCTTCAAGCGCAACTGCGTCGATCGTCCCCGGCTTCGCGCGCTCACCGACGAACTCCGCGCGCTGGCCGGGCGCGATGATCTCGCCATATTGATCGATCAGGAGGGCGGCCGTGTCGCCCGGCTGACGCCGCCGATATGGCCGGCGTTTCCAGCCGGCGCGCGCTTCGATGCGCTCTACGAGGTCTCGCCGATCGCCGGGCTCCAGGCGGCGAAGCTCAACGCCTCCGCCATCGCCGTCCTGCTCCGCGAAGCCGGCATCACGGTGGATTGCCTGCCGCTGCTCGACGTGCGCTGCCCGGGCGCGCACGACATCATCGGCGATCGCGCCCTAGGAAGCGATCCGCTGCGGGTCGGCTCGCTCGGGCGGATGGTGCTCGACGGATTGCGCGAGGGCGGCGTCGTCGGCGTCGTCAAGCATGTCCCCGGCCATGGCCGCGCGATGGCGGACAGCCACGCCGAGCTGCCGGTCGTCGATGCCGCCGCGGACGAGCTGGAGACCGATCTCGCGCCGTTCGTCGCGCTTGCCGACGCGCCGATGGCGATGACCGCGCATGTCCTCTACCCGGCCTGGGACGCCGCGCGCTGCGCCAGCCTCTCGCCGACGATCATCGCCGACATCATCCGCGGCCGCATCGGCTTCGACGGGCTGCTGATGTCGGACGATCTCGGCATGAAGGCGCTCGCCGGCGGCTTCGCCGAGCGCGCGGCCCAGGTGATCGCGGCCGGCTGCGACATCGCGCTGCACTGTTCGGGCGATCTGGGCGAGATGGCGGCGGTCGCGGACGCGCTCGGCGGCATCGGCGCGGCGGCGCGAGCCCGGCTGGATCGCGCGATGGCGACGATCGCGGACGCCGCGCCCGCGCTCGCCGCCGAGCGGTTGATCGCCGACCGCGACGCGATCTTCGCGGCATCGGGGGTGAGCCTGTAGCGCGCAGGACACCGGCTTTGCCCACGAAGAGAGAACAGCCCTATCCACCGTCATCCCGCGCGGGCGGGGATCCAGCTTCTTCCGCCGCGATCAGGCAGCCGGATCCCCGCTTTCGCGGGGATGACGAAGAAAAAGCCGGGATGAGGAAGAGAAAGCGATGAGGAAGAGAAACAGCGATTCCACCTGATGTCATCCGCCGCTCCGGATTATTGATCTGCCGCGTTTTCCGAGCCAGCAGGTGATTCCACCTGCTTCGAAAACGCTCTAGCGTGTCGTGCGTGGACGACGATCGCCTCACGCTCGATCTCGACGGCTGGGAGGGCCCGCTCGACCTTTTGCTGAGCCTCGCGCGCGCGCAAAAGGTCGATCTGCGCGAGATTTCGATCCTCGCGCTGGTCGAGCAATATCTTGCCGTCATCGAGGACGCGCGTGCGCTCAGGCTGGAGATCG
The DNA here is from genome assembly GCA_964245925.1 of uncultured Sphingomonadaceae bacterium. Lineage (GTDB taxonomy): Bacteria > Pseudomonadota > Alphaproteobacteria > Sphingomonadales > Sphingomonadaceae > Solisphingomonas. Next base: position 12,839 of record CAXTPE010000028.1, on the reverse strand, counting down.
CCGCCGACTGGCTCGTGATGGCGGCGTGGCTCGCCTATCTCAAGTCGGCGCTGCTGCTGCCGCGCGACCCGCAGGCCGAGCCCGATCCGCAGGAGCTCGCCGCCCGCCTCCAGCTCCGGCTCGCCCGGCTCGACGCGATGCGCGAGGCCGGCGCGCGGCTGATGGCGCGCGATCGGAGCGGCCGCGATACGTTCAGGCGCGGCGCGCCCGAGGGGCTGCGGGTGATCCGGCGGCCGCTGTGGCGGGCCGGACTGCACGAGCTGCTCGCCGCCTATGGCGCGGTGAACGCGCGCGCCGTGCCGGTGACGCATGTCGTTCCGCGCCGCTCGGTGATGACGCTGGAGGAGGCGCTGGCCCGCCTCGCGGCGCTGCTCGGCGCGACGCTCGACTGGGCGGAGCTGGCGCGCTTCCTCCCCGAGGGCGCGACCCCGGACCAGGCGCGCTCGGCCCGCGCGTCGAGCTTCGCGGCCGCGCTCGAACTCGCTCGCCAGGGGCGTCTCCAGCTCCGGCAGGCGGAGCCGTTCGCGCCGCTCTATGTTCGCGCGGCATGACGCCGAGCGACGATCGGGTGCGCGCGGTCGAGGCGGCGCTGTTCGCGGCCGACGCGCCGCTGAGCCCGGCCGAGCTGCTTGCCGCGATCGGTGGCGGGGATGTCCACGGCGCGCTGGCGCTGCTCGCCGAGGACTATCGCGGGCGGGGCGTCGAGCTGGTCGAGCGCGGCGGGCGCTGGCTCTTCCAGACCGCGCCGGACCTCGCCCATATCCTCAGCCGCGATCGCCCCGAACCGCGCAAGCTCAGCCGCGCGGCGATCGAGACGCTGGCGATCATCGCCTATCACGAGCCCGCCAGCCGCGCCGAGGTGGAGGCGATCCGCGGCGTCCAGCTTTCCGGCGGCACGCTCGACGTGCTGATCGCGGCCGGCTGGGTGCGGCCGGCGGGACGGCGCGAGACGCCGGGGCGCCCGCTGCTCTATGCGACGACGCCCGCCTTCCTCGCCGATTTCGGCCTCGCCAGCCGGCGCGACCTGCCCGGCATCGACGATCTGCGCGCCGCCGGCCTGCTCGATCCGCCCGGCGGCCTGCTCGGCGAGGGTCCGCGCAAGGTAGAGGTGGAAAGCCCGGGCCCGGAGGACTAGATAGGGCGTCTGTTCAGGAGATACGCGCATGGGCCTCTCGCTCCCACATATCCTGCTGCTCGCGGTCGTCGCGGCGCTGCTGCTCGGCGGCGGGCGCTTCTCGGCGCTGATGGGGGACGTCGCCAAGGGCGTGAAGCAGTTCAAGAAGGGCATGGCGGAGGATGACGACGCGCCGCCCGCGCCACGGCTCCAGCGCCAGGCGCCGCTCGACCCGCCCGTCGAGCGCGACCTGCGCCCGATGACGGACGACCGCCCGCTTCCCTGAGACCGCGCGCCGCGACCGGCCCCGCCATGTTCGACATCGCCCCCTCCGAGCTGATGCTGCTGGCGGTGGTCGCGCTCGTCGTGATCGGGCCGAAGGATCTGCCGCGCGTGATGCGCGTCGCCGGCATGTGGGCCGGCCGCGCGCGCGGGCTCGCGCGTCAATTCCGCGCCGGCATCGACGAGATGGTGCGCGAATCCGAGCTTGCCGAGATGGAAAAGAAATGGGCCGCCGAGAACGAGCGGATCATGCGCGAGCACCGCGACCTCGAGGCGCAGGTGACAGGCCGGCTCGAGGCGCCGGCGGCGGGTCCGGTTCCGGTCGGCGAGGCGCCGGTCACGGGCTCGATCCCCGCGCCCGGATCGCCGCCGGCGGATGAGGCGCCGCCGGCCGCCGCCCGGCCGGCATGAGCGACATCGACGACAGCAAGGCGCCGCTGCTCGATCATCTCGTCGAGCTCCGCCGCCGGCTGATCTGGAGCTTCGTCGCGCTCGGCGTCTGCTTCTGCTTCTGCCTCTATTTCGCGCGGCCGATCTTCGCCTTCCTGTGCCAGCCGCTGCTGCGCGCCGGCCAGGGCAAGCTGATCTACACCGATGTGTTCGAGGCGTTCTTCGCCGAGATGAAGGTCGCCTTCTTCGCGGCGCTGATGCTCGCCTTCCCGATCATCACCAACCAGATCTGGCGGTTCGTGGCACCCGGCCTCTATGCGCGGGAACGGCGCGCGATGCTGCCGTTCCTGTTCCTGACGCCGGTGCTGTTCCTGACGGGGGCGGCGATGGCCTATTATGTCGCGATCCCGCTCGCACTGCATTTCCTGCTGGGATACCAGGGCAACATCGGCGGGATCCGGCAGGAAGCGCTGCCGGCGGTCGGCAATTATCTGAGCTTCGTGACGAAGTTCCTGTTCGGCTTCGGCGTCGCGTTCCTGCTGCCGGTGCTGCTCATGCTGCTGGAGCGCGCCGGCATCGTCACTCGCACGCAGCTCGTCTCGTCGCGGCGTTATGCGATCGTCGGCGCCTTCGCGATCGCCTGCGTGCTCGCGCCGCCGGACGTGGTGTCGATGCTCGTCCTGGCGCTGCCGCTGGTGGTGCTCTACGAGTTCGCGCTGATCGCGATCTGGTTCACCGAGCGGCGGCGCGCGCGGCTGGCGGACACGCAGCCAGCCTGAGGACGCCGCCACCGTGCCATGCCGGCGGCGGCCCGCGCGCCTATTTGGACTTGTCGGCGGCCTTGGTGACGGCGCCGCCCGCGGACGAGACGTCCTTGCCGGCGCCCGCAACCGTGTTGCAGCCGGCGACCGCGACGGCACCGGCGATCACGGCGACCGCGAGAATCTTGCGAACCATCTGTCATGCTCCTGCTGAGGCGCCTTGCCGCGCCATATTACCGCGCCATGATAAGGCGGCTTCTCAATGCGGAGGTCCGATAATAGTTCCGCAGTCGATATGAGTTCGGGCGTGACGGCGACAGTCGCGCCACCGCGCAGACAATTAGGCCCGGCGGCATCGACGGGGGGGGAGTCGATGCGGCCGGGCCGTTATGTAGGCGGACAGCGAGAGCGGGGGGCAAGATCGCCGTCCGGGTTGCTGAACGGCCATCGCCGCCGCCGGTTCCCGGCGATCCCGCGATCGGCGAAAAAACTTGTATCGCGGCAATCCGCATCCGGCTGCAACCCCGGGGCCGGTCGTCGGTTCATCGCCCATCATCCCGGAGCACCACATGGCCAGGCCGCCAGATACACCGCCGTCGTCCGACATTTCCGGCGTGGACAAGGATCGGGACGGTCCGGCGGAGGCCGCTGGCGCCGGCACCGATCCGGGACAGTCCGAGGACAGGGCGCGTGAGCAGTCGCGCGGCCGTCCGTCCGATACGAAACGCTGAAGACAGGCCCCCAAGACGAGCAAGGAGACGAAGAATGCCGAGCGGCGAGAAGAGCAGCAGCGACGTCTGGAAGACGCTGGCGAAGCAGCGCATCGCGATGATGACGACCACCCACGACGACGCGCTGGTCAGCCGGCCGATGGGATCGCATGCCGAGGAGGAGGCGCATGCGATCTACTTCATCGCCAGCCTCGACAGCGAGGTGACATCCGACATCGGCGCCTCGCCGGCGATCAACCTGGGCTATGTCGACGACGGCAACGGCGATTATGTTTCGGTCTCGGGTCGGGCCAGGGTCTCGCAGGATCGCGCCAAGCTGAAGGAGATCTGGACGCCCTGGGCGCAGGCGTGGCTGCCGGAGGGTCCGGACGGCGCCGACGTCGCGCTCATCACCGTCACTCCGAGCGAGGCGACCTTCTGGGACACGACCTCCAGCAAGATCATCTCCACCGTGAAGACGCTGACCGCCGCGGTTACCGGATCGCCGCCGGACACCGGCACCGTGGATCATGTGAAGCTGTAGGCTCGCTCCGTCATCCCCGCCAGGGCGGGGATTACCACTCCAGGCATGACGCGCCGTACCCGGTTCCGCCTCAGAACCGCTGATCGCCGCCGAGCACGCGATAGAGGGTGACGAGATTGTCGCCCTGCGTCACACGCGTGGCGATCAGCGTCTGTTGCGCCGAATAGAGCGTGCGCTGCGCGTCGAGCGCGTTCAGATAGCTGTCGATGCCGCCCTGGTAGCGCGCGTTGGCGAGATTGAGGCTGTTCGACGCGGAGACGAACAGCCGCTGCTGCGCCGCCACCTGCGCGTCGATCGTGCCGCGCCGCGCCAGCGCGTCCGCCACGTCGCGGAACGCCGCCTGGATGGCCTGCTCATACTGAGCGAGATAGAGGTAGCGCTGCGCCCTGGCGTAGCCGAGGTTGCCGGCGTTGCGCCCGGCGTCGAAGATCGGCAGCGTCGCCGATGGCGCGACGCTCCAGTTGAACGCGCCGCCGGTGAAGAGCCCGGACAGCGCGGTGCTCGCGAGGCCGACTGCGGCGGTGAGGCTGATCGTCGGGAAGAACGCCGCGCGCGCCGCGCCGATGCGGGCGTTGGCGCCGATCAGCGCGTGCTCGGCCTGCACCACGTCGGGCCGGCGCAGCAGGATCGTCGAGCTCAGACCGGCGGGCAGCTCGGCCGGCAGCGTCACCTCGTTCAGGGTGGCGGGGAGCAGCATGTCGTCGACCGGCGCGCCGACGAGCAGCTCGAGCGCGTTGCGGTCCTGCGCGACCAGCGCGATGTCGTTGGCGATGTCGGACTGGAGCTGCGCCAGCAGCGTGCGCGCGCTCTCGAGATCGAGCTGCGAGGTGATGCCCGCCTCGAACCGGCGCGCCGAGATGTCGACGGTCGCCTGCGCGCTCCTGGCGGTTTCCCGGGCGACCGCGAGCAGGCTGCGGTCGCCGACCAGCGTGAGCCAGGCCGAGGCCGTCTCGGCGACGAGGCTGAGGCGGGCGGCGCGCGCGCCGGCGTCGGTCGCGAGATAGTCCTCGAAGGCGGCGCGGGTGAGATTGCGCTGGCGGCCGAACAGATCGATCTCGAAGCTCGCGAGGCCGAGATCGAGCGAATAGCTCTGCACCGTGTTGCGGTTGGTCGAGGCGACGGTGGTTCCGGTGCCGGTGGTTCCCGTGCCGGTGGTTCCCGTGCCCGTCGTGCCCGTGCCCGTGCCGGCGCCGTCCGTGCCGGTCCCCGATCCGGTGGTGATGCTGGTGGTCGAGCTGGCGTTGCGGACGATGCGGTAATCGGCGGCGGCGCCGATCTCGGGGAACAGATCGGCGCGCTGGACGCGATAGAGCGCGCGGGCCGACGCGACATTGGCGGCGGCGATGCGCAGGTCGCGCCCGTTGGCGAGCGCGAGCGCGATCACGCGCGAGAGGCGCGGATCGGTGAACACCTGCTGCCAGGACAGGCTCGCGGGCGGCTCGCCCGGCGCCGCGACGGCATAGGCGTCGCCACGCGGGAACGCCGGCGGCACCGGCGGACCCGGCCGGGCATAGCGCGGCGCGAGGTCGCAACCCTGAAGGAGCAGCGATGCCGCGAGCAGCGCGGTGGCGACGCCGCGCATCATGCCGGTTCCGCCGCCTTGTCGGGGGCGTGCGCGGCATCCTTCTCGCGCCGGCTGAACAGGGTGCGCACCATCACGAAGAACATCGGCACGAAGAACAGCGCGAGCCCCGTCGCGGTGAGCATGCCGCCGACCACCGCGGTGCCGATCGCGACGCGGCTCTGCGCGCCGGCTCCGGTGGCGATGGCGAGCGGGATCACGCCGGCGACGAAGGCGAGGCTGGTCATCAGGATCGGCCGCAGCCGCAGCCGCGCGCCTTCCAGCGCGGCGTCGAGCGGCGACTTGCCGCCCTGCTCGGCGGCCTCGGCGAACTCGACGATCAGGATCGCGTTCTTGGCCGAGAGCCCGATGGTGGTAAGCAGGCCGACCTGGAAATAGATATTGTTGTCGAGCCCGCGCAGCAGCACCGCCAGCACCGCGCCGATCACGCCGAGCGGGATGACGAGCAGCACCGAGATCGGGATCGACCAGCTCTCGTACAGCGCCGCCAGGCACAGGAAGACGACCAGGATCGAGACCGCGTAGAGCGCCGGCGCCTGCCCGCTGGCCTGCTGTTCCTGATAGGAAAGCCCGCTCCAGGCGATGCCGACGCCGGGGATCTGGCTGGCCAGCTTGGCGATCTCGGTCATCGCCGCGCCCGAGCTCTGGCCGGGCGCCGCCTGCCCCTGGATCTCGTAGGACGAGGTGCCGTTGAAGCGCGCGAGGCTGACCGGGCCCTTGGTCCAGCTCGTCGTCGCGAAGGCGGAGAAGGGCGTCATCGTGCCGGCCGAGGAGCGGACCCGCCAGTCGCCGATGTCCTGCGGCTCGGCGCGATAGGGGGCGTCACCCTGCATGTAGACACGCTTGACCCGGCCGCGATCGATGAAGTCGTTGATATAGGTGCCGCCGAGCGCGGCGCTGAGCGTGCTGTTGACGTCCGTCGCGCTCAGCCCCAGCGCGCCGAGCTTGATGTCGTCGACGTCGAGCTTGAACTCGGGTGTGTCCTCCAGCCCGTTGAGGCGGACGGCGGAGAGCGAAGGATCGGCGGCGCCCGCCGCGATGAGCCTGTCCTTGGCGGCCGAGAACTGCTGGCGGCTGAGCCCACCCGCGTTCAGCAGCTCGAGCGTGAAGCCGTTGGACTGGCCGAGGCCCGACACCGGCGGCGGCTGGAGCGCGAACACCTGCGCGTCGCGGATGCCGCCGAGCGACTTGGTCGCGCGCTGGGTGATCGCGGCGGCATAGTTCGCCCTGCCCTTGCGATCGCCCCACGGCTTCAGGATCGCGAAGGCCTGGCCGGCGTTCTGCCCGGCGCCGCTGAAGCCCTGGCCCGAGCTGGTGAAGAGCCCGGCGACGTTGTTCTCCTCGTTGAGGAAGTAATTCTCGATCGAACGCGCGGTCTGCTCGGTGCGCTGGCGGGTCGCGCCCGGCGGCAGCGTGTACTGGACGATGAAGCTGCCATTGTCCTCGGTCGGCAGGAAGCTGGTCGGCAGCCGGAAGAACAGCACCGCCAGCAGCGCGACCAGCCCGGCGAAGACCAGCATGAACAGCCAGGCGCGCCCGATCACCCCGCGCACGAGCTCGACATAGCGCGCGCTCATGCGGGTGAAGGCGTCGTTGAACCAGACGAAGAAGCGGCCGAAGATGCTCCGGCGATGCGGCTTCTCCTCGGCGGCCGGCTCGTCCTTCTTCTCATGTGGCTTGAGCAGCGCCGCGCAGAGCGCCGGGGTGAGCACGATCGCGACGATCACCGAGAGGATCATCGAGGAGACGATGGTGATCGAGAACTGGCGATAGATCGTGCCGGTCGATCCGCCGAAGAAGGCCATCGGCAGGAACACCGCGGAAAGCACCATCGCGATGCCGACCAGCGCCGAGGTGATCTCGCCCATCGACTTGACGGTGGCGTCGTGCGGATCGAGCCCCTCGTCGGCCATGATCCGCTCGACATTCTCGACGACGACGATCGCGTCGTCGACGAGCAGGCCGATCGCGAGCACCAGCCCGAACAGGGTCAGCGTGTTGATCGAATAGCCGAACAGCGCGAGCACGCCGAAGGTGCCGAGCAGCACCACCGGAATCGCGATCGCCGGGATCAACGTCGCCCGCCAGTTCTGGAGGAACACGAACATCACGACGACGACGAGCACCACCGCCTCGGCCAGCGTCTTCTCGACCTCCTCGACCGAGAGCTTGATGAAGCCGGTGGTGTCGCGCGGATAGGCGACCTTGTAGCCTGGCGGGAAGCTCGCCGCGAACTGCCGCACCTTGGCCTTCACCGCCTCGGCGGTCTTCAGCGAGTCCGCGCCGGGGGCGAGGTTGATCGAGATGCCGGCGGCGGGGTGGCGGTTGTAGCGCGCGGTGGCGACATAGCTCTCGTCGCCCAGCTCGACGCGGCCGACATCGCCGAGCCGCACCTGCGACCCGTCGGGCTGGGTCTTCAGCACGATCGCGCGGAACTGATCCGGGGTCTGGAGCCGCGAACGCGCCGTGATGGTGGCGTTGAGCTGCTGGCCGGGCGGCGCCGGCAGCCCGCCGATCTGGCCCGCCGAGACCTGCGTGTTCTGCGCCTGCACCGCCGCCGACACGTCCGACGGCATGAGCTGGTAGCTCGAGAGCTTGAACGGATCGAGCCAGATGCGCATCGCGAACTGCGAGCCGAGCGTGCTGATGTCGCCGACGCCGGCGACGCGCGCGATCGGATCCTGGAGATTGCTGACGAGATAGTCGGCGATCTCCGACGGCGTCGCCTGGTCGCTCTCGTCGTAGACGCCGACGAGCAGCAGGATGTCGCTCTGCCGCTTGCGCACCGTCAGGCCCTGCGCCTGCACCTGCTGCGGCAGCCGCGGCAGCGCCTGCTGCACCTTGTTCTGCACCTGGACCTGGGCGATGTCCGGGTCGGTGCCGTTCTGGAAGGTGACGGTGATCGAGATCGTGCCGTTCGAGCTCGAGGTCGACTGGAAGTAGAGCATCCCGTCGAGCCCGGTGAGCTGCTGCTCGATCACCTGGGTGACGCTGTTCTCGACCGTCTCGGCCGATGCGCCCGGATAGGTCGCGCTGATGCCGATCGTCGGCGGCGCGATGTCGGGATATTGCGCGATCGGGAGCGTGCGGATCGCGGCCACGCCCAGCAGCATGATGACGATCGCGATCACCCAGGCGAAGATCGGCCGATCGATGAAGAAGCGGGAGAGCATCGCCGCTCAGCGGCCCTGCTGCTTGCCGCTCTCGGCCTGCTTGCGTTCCGTGTCGCTGAGCTTGCGCGCGCTGTTGGCGCTGGCGGCGGGCGCGGTGCCGCCGGTGATCGTCGAGGCTTCGGCCACCTTGACGACCTGACCGGGCTTGGCGTTCTGCAAGCCCTCGACGATCACCCGGTCGCCGGGCTTCAGCCCGGAATTCACGATCCAGTCCGGCCCCTGCGCGGTGCCGAGCATGATGGTGCGCTGGACGACCTTGTTGCCCGGCCCCACCACGAGCGCGGTCGCGTCGCCGCGCGGCGAGCGGCCGACGCCCGTCTGTGGCACGAGGATGCCTTGCGCGCGCACCGCCTGGTTGATGACCGCGCGCACGAACATCCCCGGCAGCAGGATGCCGGCCGGGTTCGGGAAGCGCGCGCGCAGCGTCACCGATCCGGTCGAGGCGTCGACCGTCACCTCGGCGAACTCCAGCCGGCCGGTGGCGGGATAGTCGCTGCCGTCCTCGAGCTTGAGCCTCACCGCGGTGCTCGCCGGCATCGCGCCGCCGCCCGACAGCTCCTTGCGCAGCGCGAGCAGCTCGGCGGAGGATTGCTGGATGTCGACATAGATCGGATCGAGCTGCTGGATGGTGGCGAGCACGTCCGTCTGCCCCGCGGTGACGAGCGCGCCGACGGTGAAGTTCGATCGCCCGATGCGCCCGGTGATCGGCGCGTTCACATTGGTGTAGCGCAGGTTGATCCGCGCGGTGCCGAGCTGCGCGCGTGCCTGCGCGACCGAGGCATCGGCCTGGCCGGCGGCGGCGCGCGCGTCGTCGGCATCCTGGCGCGCCACCGCGTTGATGCCGACGAGCGACTGGTAGCGCTGCGCCTTGAGCTGCGCCGTCACCTGGTTCGCCTGCGCGCTCCGGAGCGTCGCGGCGGCTTCCGAGACGCTGGCGCGATAGATCGAGGGATCGATCAGGTAGAGCGGCCGGCCCTCGCGGACGATCGAGCCCTCGGTGAAGAGCTGGCGGCGGACGAGGCCGGCGACCTGCGGGCGCACCTCTGAGGTGCGGAACGCATCGGTGCGTCCGGGCAGCTCGGTGGTGGTGGTGACCGGCTGGGCGCGGATCGTGACGACGCCGACGGTGGGGGTCGGCGGCGGCTGCTTCTTGGGCTTGCCCCCGCAGCCGGCGACGCCGAGCATCGCCAGCGCCGCGAGCCCCATGGCGAGCGATGCTTGCGGAGCGCGGCCGGCGCGGCGCTGCCGCGCACGCGTTTTGGTAAGCACAGGCACGGCGCGCTCGATAGCCGCTGCGGTGCGTCAGGGAAAGCGCCGGCGCGCGACTTGACGCGCTTTTATCGGAAGCGGGCGCGCCTAGCTGGCGAGCCGCGCCTCGACCTTCTCGACCCACTCCGGATAGAAGCAGGGCTCGCGGGTCGACCAGCCGGGCGCGGTCGCCGCCGCCTCGCTGATCGACTGGAGCAGCTTGCGGCGCTTGTCGGGGTGGAGATGCGGCAGCGCCGCCGCCGCGCAGAAGGCGCCGGGCAGCCAGGGGCGCACGTTCGCGCCGATCAGCCGCTCGTAGAGGAAGCGATAGGCGCCGAAGCTGCTCAGCCGGTCCTGGCCCAGATCGAAGGCCGAGACGGTGACGAGCGGGGCGAGGAAGGGCTCGATCGCGTCCAGCCCGCTGTCGTCCGGCACCAGCCCGCGGATATGATCGAGCCTCGCGTAGATGCGGGTCTGCGCGCGGATGCTCGCCGCCTCGACGACATCGCGCGACCAGCGCGCGAGCGCGTCCTCGCGATCGAGGCCGACATCGAGCGAGCGCCGGATGTAGCGCTGGGTCGAGGAGGGAAAGCTGGCGAATTCCTTCAGCTCGGCGAGCGTCATCGCGCCGTCGGCCGGCCTCATCCGGGTGCCCATGTCAAACCCCTCTCTGCCATCGCTGAGGATCATGCGCGCGGCATGCTTGCCACCGCGTTAACCCTGACCGCACCCGTCGCGGAGTGAATCATGTTTGCTTGTGCGATGCAACAAGCGTCATCGCCATGCCATGGCGATGCAGCGAAACCGTCACGTTGCGGCGCGAAAGCCATGACCCCGCCGGTCTCCGGTCAGGCGGCGAGGCCCTCGAACTGAAGGCGCGCGAGCCGCGCATACAGGCCGCCGCCGGCGACGAGCGCGTCGTGGCTGCCCTCCTCGACGATCCGGCCGCGATCCATGACGACGATGCGGTCGGCGGCGCGGACGGTGGCGAGCCGGTGCGCGATGACGATGGTGGTACGCTCCGCCATCAGCCGCTCGAGCGCATCCTGGACGACCCGCTCGCTCTCGGCGTCGAGCGCGGAGGTCGCCTCGTCGAGCAGCAGCAGCGGCGCGTCGCGCAGCAGCGCGCGCGCGATCGCGACGCGCTGGCGCTGTCCGCCCGAGAGCCGCGCGCCGCCCTCGCCGAGGAAGGTGTCGAGCCCGTCGGGCAGCGCGCGCAGGAACTCGCCGGCGTTGGCGGCCTCCGCCGCCGCCCACAGCGCGGCATCGTCCGCTTCCCAGCGGCCGTAGCGCAGGTTGTCGCGCGCCGACGCCGCGAAGATCACCGTCTCCTGCGGCACGATCGCGATGCGGGCGCGCACCGCGGCCGGATCGGCCTCGGTGAGCGCGACGCCGTCGAGCCGGACGCCGCCGGACTGCGGATCGTAGAAGCGCTGGGCAAGCTGGAAGAGCGTCGACTTGCCCGCGCCCGAGGGGCCGACCACCGCGACGGTCTCGCCCGGCTCGACGGCGAGCGTCAGCGCATCGATCGCCGCCACCTCGGGCCGCGTCGGATAGCGGAAGGTGACGGCATCGAAGCCGAGCCGCCCGGCGGCGGGCTCCGGGAGCGCGCGCGGCCGGGCCGGCGCGCGGATCTCCGGGCGCTCGGCCAGCAGCTCGCCGAGCCGCCCGGCGGCGCCGGCGCCGCGCAGCAGATCGCCATAGACCTCCGCCAGCGCGCCGAACGAGCCCGCGACAATGCCGGCGGTGACGACGAAGGCGGCGATCGCGCCGCCGGTCATGCGGCCGTGGACGACGTCGAGCGCGCCCTCCCACAGGATCAGCACGACCGCCGCGAACATCAGCCCGATCACCAGCGCGGTCATCAGCGCGCGGATGCCGATCCGGCGCTTGGCGGCGGCGAACACCTGCTCGTTGGCGTCCTGGAAGCGGATCGCCTCGCGCCGCTCCTGCCCGAACGCCTGGACGATCTTCATCGCGCCCAATGTCTCGGTGACGAGCGCGCCGATCGCGGCGATGCGATCCTGCGAGGTCCGCGAGAAGCTGCGCACGCGCTGGCCGAGCAGCAGGATCGGCAGCACGATCAGCGGCAGCCCGACGACCAGCATCGCGGCGAGCTTGATCGAGACGGTGAAGAGGAAGATCACGCCCCCCACCATCGTGAAGGTACTGCGCAGCGCGACCGAGACGGTCGTGCCGACGACCTGCTCGATCAGCGTCGTGTCCGAGGTCAGCCGCGAGGCGATCTCGGACGGGCGGTTCTCCTCGAAGAAGCGCGGCGAGAGCGTCAGCAGATTGTTCTGAACCCTGGTGCGCAGATCCGCGACGACGCGCTCGCCGAGCCAGGAGACGAACCAGAAGCGGCAGGCGGTCGCCAGCGCCAGCACCGCGACGACGCCGAGCAGGATACGGAACGACGCGCCGACCGCGTGCGGATCGACGCCCGAGGAGAAACCCCGCTCGATGATTCGCCGGACCCCCCAGGGGATGCCGAGCGTCGCCGCCGACGAGACGCACAGCGCGGCGAAGGCGGCGGCGATATGGCCCGGGTAGACGAGCGCGAGCCGCCAGACGAGCATGAGGTTGCCGATCCGCCGCTGGCCGGGCTCGGTCGGCACCGGAGGCTTGATGGGCTCGCTCGCCATGCCGACCGCCTAGCAGCCGCTGGTGCGCGCCTCAACGGCCAGTGCGCCTCGACGGCCAGTGCGCCTCGACGGCCAGTGCGCCTCGACGGCCAGTGCGCCTCGACGAGAAGCGCGCGGCGTGTCCCGCGATCGGCCGGCGGGGGGGATCGCCGGCCGTCTGGATACGTTGTCTTGACGCACGGAGGCGCATAGCGTGTCGCCGCGGCGCACCATCGAGGGACAGCGAATGCTTTACGACGCCTATGAGATGCAGCGCGCCTGGCTCACCGGCTTCAGCAGGTTCGCCGAGCTCGGCGCGGACTGGCTGCACAGCCCGGCCAATCCGCTGTCCTATTTCGGCATGGGGCCGATGGTCGCCTCGGGCCTCGACGTGGTCGCGCATGCGTCGGC
>CAXTPE010000027.1:0-22371 GCA_964245925.1 uncultured Sphingomonadaceae bacterium | reverse complement strand
CACCGCCCAGGGATAGAGGAACGCCGCCTCCAGATCGAACACGATGAACAGGATCGCGACGAGATAGAAGCGCACGTCGAACCGCGCGCGGCTGTCCTCGAAGGCGGGGAAGCCGCACTCATATTCGGCGAGCTTGTCGGCATAGGGGTTCGCCGAACCCGTGAACTTCGACACCAGCATCGGCAGCACCACGAAGGCGGTCGAGAGCAGCAGGGCGACGCCGAGGAACAGCAGGATCGGCAAATATCCAGCGGCGACCGATGTCATGCCTTGCCTCCGATGACCGGCCTCGGGGAGGGGCGCCGTCCGCCCGCATCTAGGCCTGCCGCACCTGCGAAGCAAGGCGGCGGCCGGTTGAGAATCGATCGCAAAACCGGGGTTTAGCCGGGTGTTCCATCGGCGTCGGCGGCGTCGCCCGCGGTGCGCTGCTCGCGCTGGCGACGGGCGGCCTCGGCGGCCTGGATGAGGCTCCAGGCGGTGCCGATCGCCGCTTCCGGCGTCATCGTCAGCGCGGTCCCGTCGGGGCCGTCCAACATCACCTGCCCCTGCTCGGCGCTCGCCCGCCCGGGGCTGGTCAGCAGCTCATAGGCGAGATGCGCCGTCTCCCTGGCCCTATCCCTGGTCGTCTCCATGACCTCACTCCCAGGCAGCAGGCGATACGCCGAGCCGTTGCGCGACGCCGCCCTCCAGATAGAGATAATCGGGGTCGAACTGGCCGCGCCGCGCGAGCCCGCGCGGATCGAGAATGTCGACCATGCCCGCGCGGAAGGTGCAGAGCCCGTCCTCGCGGAGCTGGCGCAGCACACGGTTGACGTGGACGCTGGTCAGCCCGCAGGCCTCGGCGAGATCGAGCTGGGTCAGCGGCAGCGCATAGCGCCGGCCGTCGCTCAAGCCCGCGGCGCCGAGCCGGGCATCGATCTCGCAGAGCAGGTGTGCAACCCGCCCGGACGCGTCGAGGCGCCCGAGCCGAAACAGCCAGGCGCGGTGCATCGCCGCGTCGAGCATCGTCGAATACCAGAGCTTGCGCCCGAGCTCGGGATCCTCGCCGATGATCCGGTCCAGCGCGGCATGCGGCACATATGCCACCTCGCAGGCGCTCAGCGTGGCGATGTCGTGATCGAGCCGCCGCAGCGGATAGCCGTGAAGATCGACGAAATCGCCGGCGATATGCAGCGCGACGAACTGCCGCAGGCCCTGAAGATCCTCGAAGTAGCGGCACATCATGCCATCGACCAGCATCGTCGAGCGATGCAGCGTCGCGTCGCGCTCCACGAGCACCGTGCGGGGCGGCAGCACCTCGGTGCCGGATACCGCCGCCTCGACCGCCGCACGCTGGCTGGTGGTGAGATTGCCTTGCCGGCGCCCGGCAAGAAAGCGTCCCGTCAACAACCGCGAAGCTCCGTCATCAGGCCCCAGCGGCCCGCCAAGGAACGCTTCTTGACACGCATCGATCCGGTCGTCGAGCGGCATGCCGGCGGCGGCGATGCCGGGCCGGGGCCCGGGCGACACCGATACCGCCGGCCGTGCGCGACGGCTCGCCAACGTCGCCGCCGGCCGCTAGGGTGTAAGCACGCCAGCTCCCGGAGAGACATCATGACGCCACGCCCGCTCGCCATCCTCGCCGCGACGCTGCTCACCGCGGCCGCCCCGGCGCTCGCCGCGCTGCCCGTCGGCGCGAACGCCCCCGGCTTCGCCACCGACGCGACGCTCGCCGGCAAGCCGTTTCGTTTCACCCTCGCCGGCGCGCTGAAGAAGGGCCCGGTGGTGCTCTATTTCTACCCGGCCGCCTTCACCAGCGGCTGCACCGTCGAGGCGCACGACTTCGCCGAGGCCACCGCCGGTTTCGCGAAGCTGGGCGCGACCGTGATCGGCGTCTCGGCCGATCCGATCGAGAAGCTCAACCGCTTCTCGGTGAGCGAATGCCGCAGCAAGTTCGCGGTCGCCTCCGCCGACGCGAAGCTGATCGACGCCTATGACGTGAAGCTGCCGGTCATCGCCAGGTCCAACCGCACGTCGTTCGTGATCGCGCCGGACGGGAAGATCATCTTCGCCTATTCCGCGCTCGATCCGAGCGGCCATGTCGAGAAGACGCTGGCGGCGGTGAAGGCCTGGCGGGCGGCGCATCCGGCGTGACGCGGCACAGGCCGGGCGACGCGCCCGACTGTCAACGCCCGAGCTTGACCCGCGCGCCCGCGAAGAAGAACCGTCCGATCGCCGAGACCGGGTAGCTGGAAGCGCCGAACCCAGGCTTCTCGCCCGTAAAGTTGTTGACGCCACCGTAGAACTCGAACTGCGAATTGACGGTGAAGCTCGCCTGAAGATCATGCTGCCAAAGCGCCTTGTATTTAAAATACTCAGGCGCGACGATGTCGGGCTGGGTCGAGCTCGTGAGCCGCGTGAAGCGGAACGTCTTCGACCACCATTGCACGCCGTAATTGAGGCTGAACGGGCCGATCCGCCACGTCAGGTCGGATGTTGCCTGATAATGTGGCGAGGGGTTGGTGGACACGCCGAGCTCGTTGGTCGGGTCGGCGCCGGGCAGGCTGACGAAGCTCAGCTTGTTGAGATAATTGCCGACCACCTGAAGGTTGAACACGCCATAGTTCCAGTCGGGCGCGAGGCGATAGTTGAGGTTCACGTCGAGGCCGCGCGTGCGGAACTGCGCGACATTCTGCGGCTCGACCTGAAAGGCGACGATCAACTGCGTCGCCGGATCGCGCTGGATCAGGCCACAGAAGGCGTTCGGTACCGATGGCGCGTCGACACACAGCTCGGCGGCGCGCTGCGGATCGACCGTATTGATCGCCTTGGTGAGCTTGATGTCGTACCAGTCAAACGAGACGTTGAACCCCCGCAGGAAGCGCGGCCGAAGCACAACGCCGCCGGTAAAGGTCTTCGCCGTCTCCGCCTTGAGGTTCGGATTGCCGCTGCTCAGCCCGGCGATGTTGACGGTGCGGTTGTCCTTGAAGGTTTCTGGATCGATGCCTAGCGCCGCGCAATTCGCGGCACGAGTGGAGGTGCCGCTGTCGATGTTGCGCTTCAGGCAGGGATCGTCGAAGAAAGCGTAGGTCTGGAAGCTGTTGTAGAGTTCGCCCAGATTCGGCGCGCGTACCGACTTGGAATAGGTGCCGCGGAACATGATATCCGGGATCGGCGCCCAGCTTCCGTTGACGTTCCAGGTCGTATTGTGGCCGACGGTCGAATAGTCGGAAAAGCGGAACGCCGCGCCGACCGAAAGCGATTTGAAGAACGGCCTGTCCTTGAAGATCGGCGCGTTCAATTCCGCGAACACTTCCTTCACGTTGAAATGCCCGCGCGTGATGTCCTGCTGCGGAGAGAAGGTGAGCCCCTGCTGGACCAGCTCGTCGGGCACGTCGTCGCTGCCCTCGTAGCGATACTCGGCGCCGAGCGCGTAGCCGAGCTCGCCGCCGGGCAGCGAGAAGAGATTGCGGAAATCGCCGCTGATCGATCCCGACGCCACCCGCTGCGTGAGCTTGCTGCGATCCGTCGTCTTCGCGGTGATGAAGGCGACCCCCGCAGGATCGGAGAGACCTTCGCCAAGCAGGTTGATCGGTACGCAATCACCGGGAGCGAAGGTAGTCGGCGTGAACACGTGCCGCGACGTCGTCTCGTCGAAGAACGGCTGGTTCGCGACCCAGTTCGGATCGATGTTAGCGCGGCAGGTGATTTTGCCGTTGTCGTCGCGCACCGCGTCGAGCGCGGCGAAGAAGCGGTCGGAATATTGGTCGCCGATCTGTCGGTTGGTGACCTTGGTCTGGCCGTACACGAAGGAAAAATCATAGTGCAGGGTGGGCGACAGATCGCCCTTGGCGCCGGCCACGCCGCGGATCGTGCGCCGGCTGATGTCCTCGCCGCGCAGGCCGAGATCAAAATTGTCGCGCGTCAGGAGGGCGCCGCCATTATCCGCGATGATGTCTTGCAGGTTGGCCGGAATATAAGGATTGTCCGGCTCGACGAACAAATAATAGTCGAACGTCGGCTGGCCAAGCGTGAAACTGCGCGTCTTGACATATTTGGCCTCGCCATACAGCGTCAGCTTGTCGCTGATGTCGAAGTGCGCGATCGCGTTGAAGATGTTGCGGCGGATCCGAGGCTGGAGATCTTCGCCATAGTCGGCGATTGGTGTACTTGATCCGCCCACCCCATCGCCATTGTCATAGATCGCGCTGCCACGATCATAGGGTTGGCCAGTGCCAAGATAGTTCGGAATGAAGTCGAAGTCGGTGTCGAGCGCGCCGGCGCGCGCGCTGTCGGCGTAGCGCGCATCGGTGATCGGGATGCGATCGGGGACGTTCGGATCGTCGTCGCCGTCAGCGGGGTTCGGCACGAAGACCTGCCGGTTCAGCCGGTTCAGCCGCTTGCGCTGGTACGATGTCAGTTGGTCCTCGGCACCATATTGATAGGCGAATGCGATGTTGCCCCGCCCGTCGGCGAAGTTCTTGCCGTAGGTCGCCGAGAAGCTGCGCTCGCCGGCGTCGCCGCGGCTGGAGATGCCGCTCTGGCCATGCACGGAAAGCCCGTCGAAATTCTTCTTGAGGATGAAGTTGACGACGCCGCTCACGCCGTCCGCACCATAGATAGCGGACACACCGCCGGTCAGGATGTCGACGCGCTCTACCAGGTCCGACGGGATGGTGTTGATGTCGACCCCCGCCGTACCCGGCTCGCTGGAGACGTGGCGGCGCCCGTCGACCAGCACCAGCGTGCGCTGGGTGCCGAGATTGCGCAGGTTGAGCAGGTTGAGCCCGGTCTCTCCGGCCGCATCGCCGCCCGCCGTCGTGGCCGAGGTTTGCGAGCCGACCAGCGCGGGATATTGCGCGAGGAAGTCGGTAAGATTGGTGACGCCCGCGTTCTTGAAACTGTTCTGGTCGAGCGACACGATCGGGTTCGGCGCGTCGAACTGGGCGCGCCGGATGCGGCTGCCCGTCACGACGATGAGAGCGCCCGTGTCCGCCGCGGCCGGCCGCTGGTCAGGAGCCGCGGACGCGGCGGGCAGGCTGCCGATGCTGCCAGGCACCGCCGCATCGGTCGTAGCCGGGTTCGCGTCGGTGGTCTGCGCGGTGGCGGGAGAAGCGGCCACCAAAGCCAGCGGCAGCAGCGCTACGCCGAGCAGCAGGCGATTCACGGATCGGTCATGGCTGTTCACGGTGCGCGTCCCCTTGCAGGCCAGGCCGAAAGGCGCGGCGGACCGCGATCATCCGCCAAGCCGCAGTGCCTGCTACCGACGCATGATGGATGAACGCCGCCATATGACATGTAAAGCTGACGTTCAGCTTCGACCCATTCGGGTCGGGAAATGTGGCAAAAGCGCAACAGATTCATTGCACTTGACCGCGGTGGGAGCAGGCGCCGCGCGGTCCGCGCCCGCCGCGCCTCAATCCCCCGGCCCGCCCACCGGCGCGTCCGCCGGCTGCCCCGGCATCGGCCCCGCCAGCAGCGCCGGGTCGAGCCGCTCGTCGCGCCAGCGCAGGCCCCAGTGGAGGTGCGGGCCGGTGGCGCGGCCGGTCATGCCCACAAGCCCGATGTCCTGGCCCCGACGGACATGGTCGCCGACCTTCACGGCGATCCTCGAGAGATGCAGGAAGGCGCTGGACAACCCCATGCCGTGATCGATCATCAGCAGATTGCCCTCCAGCGTGAAGGGATGATCGGCGGCGAGGATCACGACGCCGTCGGCCGGCGCGGTCACCGGCGTGCCGACCGGGCGCGCGATGTCGACGCCCGAGTGGAAGCTCCCCTTCTCGCCCTGATAGACCCGCTGCGATCCGAACACCCCGCTGATCCGCCCGGTCAGCGGCCAGGCGAAGCGCTGGCGCCAGCCCTCGCTCGGCGGCAGGATCGCGCGCGCCGCGGCGATCCGCGCGATCTCGGCGGCGCGAACGCGCTGGAACTCGAGGCTGGGCGAGACGCCGCGCGGGATCGGCAGCGCCTCGATGCGCCACTGGCGCGGCGCGATCGCGAGCGTCCGGACGATGTCGGCGCCCGTCCCCCGCCGCGCCGTCAGCGTCGCCGATGGCCCGTGATCGCGGCCGAAGCCGATGAGGAAGCGGCCATCGGGCGCGAGCGGCACCGGCGCGCCATCGAGCAGCAGCGCCGTCGTGCCGGCCGGCGCGGTGCCGAAGACGATGCCGCCCTGGCTCGTCGCGCCCTCCAGCACGAAGGCGGAAGAGGCGAACGCCACCTGCGGCGCGGGCGGCGGCGCGGGCGGCGGCGGCGCGGCGGGCGGCCCCACGCAGCTCCCGAGCATCAGCGCGGCGAGCGTGGCCGCCGCCCGCCGCGCCCGGCTCACGCGCGCGTCTCGGCGGCCGACGCGATCCGCGCGCTGGCATAGGCCTCCTGCCGCGCGACGCTCCAGTAGCGCAGATTGTCGAGCGGGATCGGCTCGCCCGTCACCGCGCAGAGCACATGATCGCCGGGCACGAGCACGCGATATCCGTTGGCGAGGAACCGGAGGCGGGCGGCGCGGCCCTGCGACATCAGCATAAGGTCACTCCGCAGCTCCGAAGAGGCTCGGCTGGGCGGCCTCGCCGTGGCGTTTCGCATAGGTCCGGCGCGGTCGCGCGTCCACATCGGGCTGGGGGCCATCGACGCGCGCGTCGACCGATCCGTCCGCGAAGCCCAGCCGCAGCCCGCCGGCGGCGCGCGCCTCGCCCGCGCGCGTCACCAGCGTGCCGTCGCGACGCTCGACCTTCGCATAACCGCGCGCCAGCGGCCGATCGGGATGCAGGCTCGCGAGCAGCCGCGCGAGCGCCTCCAGCCGCGCGCTTCGCAGCGCCGCAAGGGCCGCCGCGCCGCGCGCCAGCGCCATGCCTGCCGCGCCGAGCCGGTCCCGCCCGCGCGCGGCGCGTTCCACAAGCAGCCGCGGCCGGAGCGCCGCGCCCGCCTGCGCGAGATCGCCGCGCGCCACCGCCAGCCGCCGCGAGAGCGCGCGCGGCAGCCGGTCGGAGAGCTCGTCGAGCCGCTGGCGCTGGGGGCTGAGCAGCGCCTCGCGCGCCGGCAGCCGCCGCGCGACATGACGCAGGCGTTCCCGCGCGCGCTCCTGATGGCGGGCGATGCAGCGCGTGGTGCGCGCACCGAGCTCGCGGACCGTCGCGAGCAGCTCGGCGCGCACCGGCACCGCCATCTCGGCGGCCGCGGTCGGCGTCGGAGCGCGGCGGTCGGCGGCGAAGTCGCACAGCGTGGTGTCGGTCTCGTGGCCGACCGCCGAGATCACGGGGATCGCGCAGGCGGCCACCGCGCGCACCACCGCCTCCTCGTTGAACGCCCACAGATCCTCGATCGAGCCGCCGCCGCGCGCGACGATCAGCAGGTCCGGGCGGCCCTCCCCCATCGCGTCGAAGCCGGCGATCGCCGCCGCCACCTGCGCCGCCGCGCCCTCGCCCTGCACCGCGACCGGCCAGACCAGCACATGGCTCGGCATGCGATCGGCGAGGCGATGGAGGATGTCACGGATCACCGCCCCGGTGGCCGAGGTGACGACGCCGATCGTGCGCGGCAGGAACGGCAGCGGCCGTTTGCGTCCCTCGTCGAACAGCCCCTCGGCGGCGAGCTTGCGGCGGCGCTGATCGAGCAGCGCCATCAGCGCGCCGGCGCCCGCGAGCTCAAGCCGCTCGATCACGATCTGGTATTTGGAGCGGCCCGGATAGGTGGTGAGCCGGCCCGTCGCGATCACCTCGGCGCCGTCCTCGGCGGCGAAGCGGGTGGCGCCGGCGGTGTTCTTCCAGATCACCCCGTCGATGCAGGCGCGCTCGTCCTTCAGCGTCAGGTAGCAATGCCCGGACGCGTGGCGCTTGAAGCCCGAGATCTCGCCGCGCACGCGGACATGGCCGAAGCGGTCCTCGACCGTCCGCTTGAGCGCCCCGGCGAGTTCCGAGACGGTTTGCGCGGGCGCGTTGTCGCCCGCCGACGCGTCGGCTAGGAGTCCGGCCGTCGGGGGGAGATCGGATACCATGTCAGGGTCCATCAATGTCCTGCTGCTGGGCTCGGGAGGCCGCGAACATGCGCTCGCCTGGAAGCTCGCGCAATCGCCGAGCCTGACGAAGCTGTACGCCGCGCCCGGCAATCCCGGCATCGCCGAGGCGGCCGAGCTGGCGGCGCTCGACGCGGGCGACCACGGCGCGGTGGTGGCCTTCTGCGGCGATCATGCGATCGGACTGGTCGTCATCGGCCCCGAGGCGCCGCTGGTCGACGGCCTCGCCGACAGCGTCCGCGCCGCCGGCGTGCCGGTGTTCGGGCCGGGCAAGGCGGCGGCGCGACTGGAGGGCTCGAAGGGCTTCACCAAGGATCTCTGCGCGCGCGCCGGCATCCCGACCGCCGCCTATGAGCGGCATCATGATCGCGAGATGGCGCTGGCGGCGCTGGTCGGCTTCGCGCTGCCGGTTGTCGTCAAGGCGGATGGGCTCGCCGCCGGCAAGGGCGTGGCGATCGCCTGGACCGAGGCGGAGGCAAGGCAGGCGATCGAGCATCTCTTCGCCGGCGGTCCCGGCGCGGCGGGCAGCGAGGTGGTGATCGAGGAATATCTCCACGGCGAGGAGGCGAGCTTCTTCACGCTCACCGATGGCGTCACCGTCCTGCCGTTCGGCTCGGCGCAGGATCACAAGCGCGTCGGCGAGGGCGACACCGGCCCCAACACCGGCGGCATGGGCGCCTACAGCCCCGCGACCGTGCTGACGCCCGAGCTGGAGGCGCGCGCGATGGCCGAGATCGTCGTGCCCACCGTGCGCGCGATGGCGGCGGCGGGGACGCCCTGTTCCGGGGTGCTCTACGCCGGCCTGATGCTGACGCCCGATGGCCCCAAGCTCATCGAATACAACGCCCGCTTCGGCGATCCCGAGACGCAGGTGCTGATGATGCGCTTCGAGGGCGATCTCGCCGCGCTGCTGCTCGCGGTGGCCGAGGGGCGGCTCGCGGACGCGGCGGCGCCACGCTTCTCGGACGAGGCGGCGCTCGCCGTCGTGATGGCGGCGCGCGGCTATCCCGGCACCCCGGAAGCCGGCGGCACGATCGCCGGCATCGCCGACGCGCGGGGCCTCGGCGCCCAGGTCTTCCACGCCGGCACCGCACGCGCCGCCGATGGCGGCCTCGTCGCCGCCGGCGGCCGCGTCCTCGCCGTCACCGCGACCGGCGCGGATGTCGCGACGGCGCAGGCGCGCGCCTATGCCGCGGTCGACGCGATCCGCTTCCCCACCGGCTTCTGCCGCCGCGACATCGGCTGGCGCGAGGTCGCCCGCGAGCGCGCCGCGCGGCCGGGCTAGGCCGCCGAGCCTTGCGCTCGCGCTCACCTGGCGGCATGGCGGCCGACTTTCCTGAACGAGAACGACGGGGCCGCATGACGACGAACATGATCCTCCTCATCCTCGCGATCGTCGTCGCGCTCGCCGGCATCGTCTGGCTGGTCCGGCGCGGGCGCGCGGCGGGCGGCGTGCCGGAAGAGGGCCATGGCGTCGGCTCGGAAGCGGCGGCGGCGGTCGAGGATGTCGTCGGCCAGTTGCTCGGCATCGACGCGCATCACGATCGCGCGCTGGACGGCGCCCCGGTCCGGCCGGTGCCGGCCCCGCCCGCCGGTCACCCCTCCACCATCGCGCTCGAGCCCGCGGCGACCGCTCCGCCCGCCGCCTTCCCCGCCGCCGACGGCCCGGCCGACGATCTCACCCGCCTCAAGGGGCTCGGCCCCAGGGCGGCGGCGACGTTCGCCGAGCTCGGCGTCACGCGCTATGCGCAGCTCGCCGCGTTCGGCGAGGCGGACGTCGCCCGCGCCGATGCCGCGCTCGGCGCCTTCAAGGGGCGCATCACCCGCGATCGCTGGGTCGAGCAGGCGCGCTATCTCGCGGCGAACGACGTCGCCGGTTTCGAGGCGGCGTTCGGCAAGCTCGGCTGACCATATCCTTCCGCGGCATGTACGGGAGCGCCAGCGCCCGTTCAGTCGCGTCATGCGAACGGCATGCGGCTTTCCGCCCGCATGGGAGTCCGGCATCGTGATGACCACCGCAAGAACATCTTCAGGCCGCATCTCCGCCGGCCGTCGCGCCGTGCTCGCCGCGGTCCTCCCCGCGCTCGCGCTCGCCGCCTGCAACCAGCAGCCGGCGGCGTCGACCGCCGACGGCAACGGCGCCGCCCCGCTCGCGTCGCTTCCCGCCACCGTGCCGATGACCGCCGCTCCCGCCACCCCGCTCGCCGCCGCGCCACCGGTCGCCGCGCTGCCCGCGGCCGCTCCGGCGCGGATCGTGCGGGTCGCCGATCCGCGCCAGTCCTACGCCTATGCCGATCGCGCCTATGACATGAGCCAGGCGGTCGACACCTCGCCCCCGGACTATGGCTTCGACTATGGCGGCGTGCAGCCCTGGGCATGGCACGCCGACGACGGCTCGACCGAGGTCGCCGAGCCGGTCGGCGACGGCTATCGCTATTATTACTACGAGGCCGGCGCGCGCCGCCCCTATCTCGTCCGCGATGGCGGCTATGCCTATGGCTATGACGACGGCAGTCTCGCCGCCGTCTACGGCCCGGACGGTCGGGTGCTGCCGCCGGAGCAATATGCCGGCCGCCACGCCGATCACGCCGGCCGCTATCTGGTGCGCGGCGCCGCGCTGATCGCGACGGCCGCCGTCGTCGCGCATTACGGCATCTCCGCCGGCGACTGGCGCGAACGCCGCGCCGATTTCTCGTCGGAGCGCGCGCGCCAGGAGGCGGATCAGGCGCGGCAGACGGACTGGCGCGCCTATCATGGCCAGCATGCCGCGCGGGAGCACGATCACTGGCGCGCCGAGGAGGCCGCGCGCGACGATCGCTCGCGCCGCTTCGAGCATTGGCGGCAGGACGATTTCCGCGGCCCCCCGCCATCGGCGCCGGCGCGCGACGATCGCGGCGACCAGCCGGCCGACATGCGCAACCGGCAGCAGCAGGAGCAGCAGCGCGGCGCGCGGGCGGACGAGCGTCAGGCGATGGCGCGGCGCCAGCAAGCCGATCGCGATCGCGCCGCCGTCGCGCGCCGCCAGCAGGACATGCGCGACGCGCGGCAGCGCGAGGCCGATGCCGGCCGCGCCCGTCAGGAGCAGCAGGAGCGCGACGACCGTTTCGCCGGCCAGCGCCGGGACGTCGGGCGTCAGGACGCCCGTCAGGCCCCGCCGCCGCCCCGGAGCCGCCTCGATCAGATGCGCGCCCGCGCCGACGACGCCCAGAACCGCGAGCGGCAGGCACAGGACCGCGTGGCGATGGCGCGGGCTCGCGCCGGCGATGCCGGGGACCGGTCCGCGCCGCATATCGAGGCGACCTTCCCTCAGCCGAACCGCCACGCGCCGACCGGATTCCCCGATCGGCCCCAGCCGCGCCCACCCGGCTTCAACGCCGGCCGGTTCGATGCCGCCCGCTCCGCCAGCGACCATGCCGCGTCATCGTCGCCCGCGCGCCCGCAGCAGGCGCAACATGCCCCGCCCGTGCGCGCCGCGCCGCAGGAGCATGGCGCTTCCCACGATGAGGGTGCCCACGGCGGCGATGCCCACCGCGCCGGTTCTCACGATGCCGACGGCGGCCACGGCCACGAGCGATGGCCTCGGCGATCGGAGCCGAACGACATCCGCTTGGCCCGTTGAACCGCCTTCGTCATCCGACAAAGGCGGGGATCCGATGGGGCTGGCCGCGGTAGCGCCTCCTTCAGCGGAGACTATGGATTCTGGAGTTCGCGGGAATGACGAAAGCGGGTCATCCCGCTCGGAGCCCGTTTGGACACGCGCCAGGGCGCATTCGCGGCATCGCCTGGAAGGGTGCTCAGCTCCCGCCGGCGGGTGGCGTCGCCAGCAGCTTGTCGACCCGGCGCCCGTCCATGTCGACGATCTCGAACGTCCAGCCGGCGAAGGCGAAGCTCTCGCCCGTCGCCGGCAGCCGGCGCAGCACCGCGAGCGCGAAGCCGGCGGTGGTGGCATAGTCGCGGTCCTCGGGCAGCGCGAGCCCGAGCCGGTCGGCGAGCAGGTCGGCCGGCAGCGATCCCGATACCAGCAGGCTGCCGTCGGCGCGTTCGACGATCGCCGGATCGGTGTCGCCGTCGGTGTCCGAGGCGAACGCGCCGGCGATCGCGGCGAGCAGGTTCACCGGCGTCACGATCCCCTCGAAATGGCCATATTCATCGTGCACCAGCGCGATCGGCACATCCGCGCCGCGCAGCGTCTCGAGCGCGTCCATCGCATCCATCTGGTCGGGCACGACCGGCGCGTCGCGCATCAGCGCGGCGAGATCGAGCGGCCGCCCGTCGAACTGCGCCAGCAGCAGGTCGCGCACCAGCACCACGCCGACGATCGCCTCGACCGACCCCGCCGCCACCGGCAGCCGGCTGTGCGGCGTCGCGCGCAGCGCGTCGCGGATCGCCGCGGCATCGGCGTGGATGTCGATCCAGTCGACCTGGTTGCGCGGCGTCATCACCTCGCGCACCGGCCGGTCGGCGAGCCGCACCACGCCCGAGATGATCGCCCGCTCGCTCTCCTCGATCACGCCGGCGCTCGATGCCTCCGCGACGATCAGGTGCAGCTCCTCGGCGGTGACGTGGTTCGCCGTCTCACGATCGAGCCGCAGCAGGCGGAAGACCAGCGCGGAGGTGCTGTCGAGCAGCCAGCCGAGCGGCGCGGTGGCGCGCGAGATCCACAGCATCGGCCCCGCCATGATCGCCGCGATCGGCTCGGGGTTGCGCAGCGCGAACTGCTTGGGGACGAGCTCGCCCGCCACCAGCGAGACGAAGGTGGTGAGCCCGATCACGATCACATAGCCAAGCTCGTCGGCGACATGGTGCGAGATGCCGGCCGCCTCGAGCCGCTCGGACACCGGCCCGCCCAGCGCCGCGCCCGAGAAGGCGCCGCTGACGATCGCGATCAGGGTGATGCCGATCTGGACGGTCGAGAGGAAGCGGCCGGGATCCTCGCGCAGCCGGATCGCGACCCGCGCGCCGCGCCGGCCGGTCCGCGCCAGCGCCTCCAGCCGCGCCGCGCGCGACGAGACGATCGACAGCTCGGACATCGCGAAGAGCCCGTTCACGAGCACGAGCGCGAGGATCACGAGCACGTCGATCCAGGGAAAGGGATGGCGGATCATGGCGGCGCCCGCCGTCCTGCCGCACTTCGACGGGACAGGCAACGGCGCGTCTCATCCGCCGTTCATCTTCGCCCTGCTTGAAGCGCGGCCGGACAATATGGGAGGAACCATCATGACGATTTCCCGCTCGCTCGCGACGCTGGCGATCCCGCTCGCGCTCGCCGCCTGCGCCACCGATCCGGATACCGGCCAGCGCCACCTCACCAGGGCGGGTGGCGGCGCCGCGATCGGTGCCGCGGGCGGCGCGCTGCTCGGCGTGCTGGTCGGCGGCAGGCACAGCCGCACCGAGACGCTGCTCGGCGCCGGCATCGGCGCGCTCGGCGGCGCCGCTGTCGGCGGCTACATGGATCGCCAGGAGGCGCAGTTGCGCGCGCAGACGCAGGGCACCGGCGTCCAGGTCGTCCGCGACGGCGACGAGCTGCGTCTCGAGATGCCGTCGGGCATCACCTTCGCGACCAACGAATATGCCATCCAGCCGCGGTTCCAGCCGACCCTCGACAAGGTCGCGCAGACGCTCGCCGGCTATCCGCAGACCTTCATCGACGTCTACGGCCACACCGATGCGACCGGCGGCGACGCGATCAACATTCCGCTCTCGCAGAACCGCGCCAGGGCGGTCGCCGACTATCTCTCCTCGCGCGGCGTGATTCCGGCGCGGATCGGCGTGCGTGGGCTCGGCGCGTCGATGCCGATCGCCAGCAACGACACCCCCGACGGCCGCCAGGCCAACCGCCGGGTCGAGATCCGCATCGTGCCGGTGACCAGCGAGGGCTGACACTGTATTTCCAGGAGCCCGCGTTGAGCTCGAGGACGAACGGAGCTGGTCGAGAAGGCTCACCGTCGCTCCGCGAAGAACCCCCTGAGCAGCGCCGCCGCCTCGCCCTCGCCGATCCCGCAATAGACCTGCGGGCGGTGGTGCACGGTCGCCTGCGCGAACAGCCGGGGGCCGTGCGCGACCGCGCCGCCCTTGGGATCGGCGGCGGCATAATAGAGCCGCGCGATGCGGGCATGCGCGATCGCGCCGGCGCACATCGCGCAGGGCTCCAGCGTCACCCACAGGTCGCAGCCCTCCAGCCGCTCCCGCCCGAGCGTCTCGGCCGCGGCGCGGATCGCCAGCATCTCGGCGTGCGCGGTGGGATCGTGGCGCGAGCGCATCGCGTTCGCCGAGGTCGCCACCACCTGGCCTTCGAGCGTCACCACCGCCGCGACCGGCACCTCGCCGTCGGCGCCCGCGCGCGTCGCGAGTTCGAGCGCGAGGCGCATCGGCGCGGGCAGCGGGAACGGCATCCCCCGCCCCTACCCCACGCCCGCGCCGCCGACCACGGCGATTGACCGGGCGCGGCCGCCCCGGCAGGAAGGCGCGACCAGCCGGAGGCCGCCGATGACGCTCGCGCTCTATCCCGAGGCCGATGGCGACACCTCCGAGGATGACAGGGGCATCCCGGAGGGGAGCTGGGTCGATCTGCACGATCCCACCGACGCGGAGATCGCGCGCGTCGAGCGGGCGTGCGGCATCAGGGTGCCGACCCGCGAGAACCTCCGCGAGATCGAGGCGAGCAGCCGGCTGCGCACCGACAAGGGCTCGATCTACATGAGCGCGCCGCTGTTCGCCGGGCTCGACGGCGGTCACTGGGAGCTCTCGCCGGCCGGCTTCATCCTCGCCGAGCGCTTCCTCGTCACGGTGCGCTTCGATCGGCTGAAGGCGTTCGAGATGGTCCGCGACGAGCTCGGCGGCGGCGAGCCCCAGTCCCCGCCGCATGTCCTGCTGAAGCTCATGGAGGAGGTCGTCGATCATGATGCCGATCAGCTCGAGCGCTGCGCCGAGGAGCTCACCGCGAGCTCCGCCGGGATCTTCGCCGAGCAGCCGAAGCCGCGCCGCAAGCTCGGCCAGGAGACCCGCCGGCTGCGCAGGCTGATGGTCTCGACCGGCGGCACCAGCGAGCGCATGACCAAGGTGCGCCACACCTTCCTCACCATGGGGCGCATGGCCGATTTCCTGCTCGATCGCTGCGCGGCGCGCTTCGACGACGGGCTGCGCCAGCGGCTCGCCTCGATCCGCAAGGACATCGCCTCGCTCGACGAGTTCGAGAGCAGCATGTCGGGCCGCGTCCAACTCCTCCTCGATGCCGCCACCGGCTTCATCAGCATGGAGCAGAACGACGTCGTCAAGGTGCTGACCGTGGTCTCGGTGGCGGGCGTGCCGCCGGTGCTGATCGCGGGCGTCTACGGGATGAACTTCAAATATCTGCCCGAGCTCGCCTGGCCCTGGGGCTATCCGTTCGCGCTGGCGCTGATGGCCGCGACGACCATCCTGCCGGTGCTGTGGTTCAAGTGGCGCGACTGGATCTGACGCCGGATCAAGTCCGGGATGACGGCGGAAGCGGCCGCGCCGCCACCAGATAGTTCAGCGCCAGGCTCTCCCCCAGCGTGAAGCCGCGCGCCGGATCGTAGCGGATGCCGGTCACGTCCTCGACGATCAGCTCCGCCGCCGCGAGCTTCGCGGACAACTCGTCGGGTGTCAGGAAGCGCGACCAGTCGTGCGTGCCCCTGGGAATGCCGCCGATCGTCTCGCCGATGCCGATCACGGCCAGCCGCGAGAGCGCGGTGCGGTTGGGCGTCGACAGCATCAGCAGCCCGCCCGGCGCGAGCGCACGCGCCAGCCCGGCCAGGAACGCCGCCACGTCGGCGACATGCTCGATCACCTCCAGCGCCGTCACCACGTCGAAGCGCTCGCCCGGCGCCAGCGCCTCGATGCCGCCGACGCGATAGTCGATCGCCAGGCCGCCGGCGCGCGCATGCGTCCGCGCCGCCGCGATCGTCTCGGCCGCCGCGTCGATCCCCGTCACCGCGGCACCCAGCCGCGCGAGCGGCTCGGCGACCAGCCCGGCGCCGCAGCCGACGTCCAGCGCTCGCCGGCCGGCGAGCGGCCGCAGCGCCGTGGCGTCGCCGCCCCACTGCCCGTCGATCCGCGCGCGGATATAGCCGAGCCGAGCCGGATTGATCCGGTGCAGCATCGCGGACGAGCCCGTCGGGTTCCACCATTCCGCCGCCATCCGGCCGAAACGCGCGGCCTCGGCGGGATCGACGGTGCCGGTCGGCGGGGGGGCTGCGGTGCTTGCGTCCATAGGTCGGCCTCCCTATCAGGGCGCCGCCCGTCGCCCAACCCCGCCGAGACCATCTTCGAGACCGTCCGCTTATGGCCCGCATCGTCATGAAGTTCGGCGGCACGTCGATGGCCGGGATCGAGCGCATCCGGAACGTCGCCGCCCGCGTGAAGCGCGAGGCCGAGGCCGGCCACGAGATCGCCGTCGTCGTCTCGGCGATGGCGGGCGAGACCGACCGGCTCGTCAACTTCTGCCGCGAGGCTTCGCCGCTCTACGATCCGCGCGAGTATGACGTGGTGGTGGCGTCCGGCGAGCAGGTGACGAGCGGGCTGCTGGCGATCGCGCTTCAGGCGCTGGGGCTGCGCGCGCGGAGCTGGCTCGGCTGGCAATTGCCGATCCGCACGTCCGACGCGCATGCCTCGGCGCGCATCGGCGGGATCGGCACCGCCGCTCTGAACGCCGCGCTGGCGGACGGCGAGATCGCGGTGATCCCCGGCTTCCAGGGCTTGGCGGAGGGAGGCCGCGTCACCACGCTCGGACGCGGCGGCTCGGACACCTCCGCCGTCGCCGTCGCCGCCGCGATGAAGGCGGACCGCTGCGACATCTACACCGACGTCGACGGCGTCTACACCACCGATCCGCGCATCGTTCCGCGCGCCCGCAAGCTCGCCCGCGTGACCTATGAGGAGATGCTGGAGCTTGCATCCGTCGGCGCCAAGGTGCTCCAGACGCGCTCGGTCGGGCTGGCGATGCAGGAGCGGGTGCGCGTTCAGGTGCTCTCCTCGTTCGGCGACGCGGCCGACGGATCGGCGCTGCCCGGAACGATGATCGTCGGCGACGACGAAGTGGAGGGAACGCCCGTGGAACGCCAGCTCATCACCGGCATCGCGCACGACAAGAACGAGGCGAAGGTGACGCTCACCGCCGTGCCGGACCGGCCGGGCGCGGTGGCGGGCATCTTCTCGCCGCTCGCGGACGCCGGCATCAACGTCGACATGATCGTCCAGAACGTCGCGCACGATACCGGCTCGACCCCGAAATCGACCGACGTGACCTTCACCGTGCCCGCCGCCGAGCTCGCCCGCGTGATCGACGTGCTGGAGCGCGCGCGCGCGGCGATCGGCTACGGGAAGCTCGTCCACGACAGCTCCGTGGCCAAGATCTCGGTGGTCGGCGTCGGCATGCGCAGCCATGCCGGCGTCGCATCGAGGATGTTCAAGGCGCTGGCCGATCGCGGCATCAACGTGCTCGCGATCACGACCAGCGAGATCAAGGTCTCGGTGCTGATCCACGAGGACTACACCGAACTCGCGGTCCGCGTCCTCCATACCGCCTATGGGCTGGACGCGGAGGATGCGGCATGACGGCGGCGGTCGTGAGATGAGCGGCGCGGGCGAGCGGCGCCTCGCGGGCCTCATGCGGCGCGGCGCCGCCTTCCTCGGCAGCGACGTCGCGATCATGGCCGGCGCGATGTCGTGGGTGTCGGAGCGCAGCCTCGTGTCGGCGATGTCGAACGCGGGCGGGTTCGGGGTGATCGCCTGCGGGGCGATGACGCCGGCGCTGCTCGATGCCGAGATCGCCGCCACGAAGGCGCTCACCACGCGGCCGTTCGGCGTCAACCTCATCACCATGCACCCGGCGCTCACCGAGCTGATCGACGTCTGCGCCGATCACAAGGTCGGCCATGTCGTGCTCGCCGGGGGGCTGCCGCCGGCGGGGTCGCTCGATAGGATCAAGGGATCCGGCGCGAAGCTCATCTGCTTCGCCCCCGCGCTGGCGCTGGCGAAGAAGCTGATCCGCTCGGGCGTCGACGCGCTCGTCATCGAGGGCATGGAGGCCGGCGGGCATATCGGCCCGGTCTCGACCAGCGTGCTCGCGCAGGAGATGCTGCCCGAGATCGCCGACCAGGTGCCGGTGTTCGTCGCCGGCGGGATCGGGCGCGGCGAGGCGATCGCGGGCTATCTCGAGATGGGCGCGGCCGGCGTCCAGCTCGGCACGCGCTTCGTCTGCGCGCGGGAATCGATCGCGCATCCGGCGTTCAAGAAGGCGTTCATCCGCGCCTCGGCGCGCGACGCGGTCGCCTCGGTGCAGCTCGATCCGCGGCTGCCGGTCATCCCCGTGCGCGCGCTGAAGAACGCCGGCGGCGAGCTGTTCACCGCCAAGCAGCGCGAGGTCGCCCGCGCGCTCGACGAGGGCCGCGTCGCGATGGGCGAGGCGCAGCTCCAGATCGAGCATTATTGGGCGGGCGCGCTGCGCCGCGCGGTGATCGACGGCGACATCGAGCATGGCTCGCTGATGGCGGGCCAGTCGGTCGGGATGGTCACCGCCGAGGAGCCGCTCGCGGCGATCATCGCCGCGCTGGTCGACGAGGCGGCGGCCGCGCTGGCCCGGCGCGCGGCCTGACGCGTGCCGGTAACCAACGGCGTTGCGCGCGCGTTAAGCCCGCTCGTACGAGGATGATCGCGAGAGGACGGCGCTTGGCGGGCTTCGGCGGGAACATGGCGGCGCTGCTGCTCGCGCTCGGCGCCGCGCCGGCGCTGGCGGACGGCCCGCTGCTCCCGGCCGGTCTCGACATCCCGCCGCAGGCCGCCGACGGCACGTTCCGCACCATCAACAGCGGTATCGATCCCGCGCAGACGGTGTGGCACGTCCGCTCCGCGCTCAACGTCGCGGCGCTCTCCTGCCACGATGCCGCCCACGCCGCGCTGATCGCGCAATATAATTCGCTGATCGTGAAGCAGCGCAAGAGCTTCCGTGCCGCCGACGCCGCCGTCCGCCAGCGCTTCCAGGCACAGTATCCGGATAGCTGGCAGACCGAGCACGACCTCTACATGACGCGGCTCTACAATTTCTTCTCGCAGCCGCTCGCCCAGGCGCCGTTCTGCGAGGTCGCCACCGCCGTTTCCGCGGACGCGGCGGCGGTGCCCGCCGGCGGCTTCGAGGCATTCGCGCCGGGGGCGCTGGCACGGCTGGAGGCGCCGTTCCTCGCGCTCTATCGCCGCTACGACGAGTATCGCCTCGCCTATGCCGCCTGGCAGCAGCGGAGCGCCGGCGCCACGCCGGCCGCCGCCATCCCGGCTCCGGCCGCCGCCGCCGTCGAGCCGCCGCCGCAGCTCGGCTACGGCGACCTGCTGGCCGATGCCGCGCCGACGCTCGCCGCCCCCCCGCCCGCGCCCATCGCCGCGCCGGCCGCTCCCACCCTCGGCTATGCGGCGCTCGGCCTCGACGACGATCCCGCCGCGCCGGCGTCCCGCCGCTAGGCGCCGCGCCGGTCCGCTTGGACTTCGCCGCGGCGGTCTGGTAGCGCGGCGGACCGTCATGCCGACGCTCGCCTCCCCCCCGCCGCCGTCGGGCGCCGCCTTCGCCGCGCGGGAGATCCTGCGGCGGCTGCACGACGTCATGGCGGCGCGCTCGAACGCGCAGACCAAGCTCAACAACGTCGTCGACATCATCGGCGCGGCGCTCGACAGCGAGGTCTGCTCGATCTACCTGCTGCGCGAGGGCTGGCTCGAGCTGTTCGCGACGCGCGGCCTCGCGCAGGACGCCGTCCACGTCACCCGCCTCGCGATGGGCGAGGGGCTCGTCGGCACGATCGCCGAGAAGGTGGAGACGCTCAACCTCGCCGAGGCGACCAGCCATCCCGATTTCGCCTATCGTCCCGAGACCGGCGAGGATCTCTACCACAGCTTCGCCGGCGTGCCGATCGTGCGCAAGGAGCGCGCGGTGGGCGTGCTCGCCGTCCAGCATGCCGATCCGCGGCGCTACGAGGCGGTCGAGATCGAGGCGCTGCAGACGGTGGCGATGGTGCTCGCCGAGCTGATCGCCGGCGCCGACCTGATCGACGACAGCCGTGGCGCCGGGCGCGGCGCGCGCGACGACGGCCCGGTCCGCCTCGGCGGCCTGCGCCTCGTCGACGGCATGGCGCGCGGCGTCGCGGTCTATCACCAGCCGCGCGTCACGGTCGAGCACACCGTCGCCGAGGATACCGAGGCCGAGCGCCATCGCGTCTATTCGGCGTTCGCGAAGATGCGCGAGCAGATCGAGCGGATGACCGCCCAGGCCGAGTTCGGCGTGGCGGGCGAGCATCAGGACGTGCTCGCGACCTACAAGATGTTTGCCTATGACGAGGGCTGGGGCCGCCGCATCAACGAGGCGATCGACAGCGGCCTGACCGCCGAGGCCGCGATCGAGCGCGTCCAGCAGCGCACCCGGATGCGCATGCGCGAGATCAGCGACCCGCTGCTCGCCGATCGCATGCACGATCTCGAGGATCTCTCGAACCGGCTGCTGCGGATCGTCTCGGGCCAGCTCGGCACCGCCGCGCAGATGGGGCTGCGCCACGACACCATCCTGATCGCGCGCAACCTGGGCCCCGCCGAGCTGCTCGAATATGACAAGCGCCGGCTGAAGGGCGTGATCCTCGAGGAGGGCTCGCTCACCGCGCACGTCACCATCGTCGCGCGCGCCATGGGGGTGCCGATGCTCGGCCGCGTCGCCGATGTCCGCCGCCAGATCGCCGAAGGCGATCCGCTGCTGATCGATTGCGGCGAGAGCGTCGCGGTGGTGCGCCCGACCGCGCCGATGGAGGATGCGTTCGACACCCGCCAGGCCGCCACCCAGCGCCGCCGCGCCGAATTCGCCGCCGCGCGCGACCTGCCGGCGATCACCACCGACGGCACCCGCATCATGCTGATGGTCAACGCCGGCCTGCGCGACGACGTGGCCGCGCTCGACACCACCGGCGCCGACGGGATCGGCCTGTTCCGCACCGAGTTCCAGTTCCTCGTCTCGGCGACGCTGCCGCAGCGCGAGCGCCAGCAGCGGCTCTACAAGGACGTGCTGGACGCGGCCGGCGACAAGCCGGTGATCTTCCGCACCGTCGACATCGGCGGCGACAAGGCGCTGCCCTACATGAAGGCGCACGGGCTCGGCGAGGAGAACCCGGCGCTCGGCTGGCGCGCGCTCCGCCTCAGCCTGGAGCGCGACGCGCTGATGAAATCGCAGGCGCGCGCGCTGATCGAGGCGGCGGCGGGGCGCACGCTCAACGTCATGTTCCCGATGGTGTCCGAGCCCTGGGAGTTCGACGCGGCGCGCGCGCTGTTCGAGGGCCAGCGCCAGTGGGTGGCGGCACGCGGTCGCGCGCTTCCCGAGGCGATCGATTATGGCGCGATGCTGGAGGTGCCGGCGCTCGCCGAGGTGCTCGACATCCTGCTGCCGAAGCTCGGCTTCCTCTCGATCGGCACCAACGACCTGACGCAGTTCCTGTTCGCGGCGGATCGCGCCCATCCCAAGCTCGCCGAACGCTATGACTGGCTGTCGCCCGCGATCCTGCGCTTCCTGGCGCGCGTCGTCGCGCATTGCCGGGAGGGCGACGTGCGGCTCGGCGTCTGCGGCGAGATGGGCGGGCGGCCGCTGGAGGCGATGGCGCTGATCGGGCTCGGCCTCACCCGCCTCTCGATCACGCCGGCGGCGATCGGCCCGGTCAAGGCGATGATCCGCTCGCTCGACGCGGCGAGCCTCGCCGAGGCGATGCGCGGCTGGCTGCGCGACGCGCCGCACGACATGCGCGCGCGGCTGAGCGGCTGGGCGCGGGATAACGACGTCGCGATCGCCTGACCGCCCCGAGGCGTCGCGTCGCCGCGCCCGGCGCGCGCGGATTTGACATTGTCGCGCGGGTATAGCGTCATCGCCGCGCGGACGGTGCGCGGGGCCCGGATGCCGGCGGAGCTTGAAAATTGCACGAGGAGAGATCGCCGCTGCGTGCCAGCCGGGTGGGCGAGCGGCTGCGCGCCGCGCGCGAGCGGATCGGCGCGCCGCTGGAGGAGATCGCCGCGCACACCCGCGTGCCGATGCGGCATCTGCTGGCGATCGAGGCGGGCGATTTCACGAACCTGCCGGCGGCGCCCTACAGCGCCGGCTTCGTGCGCGCCTATGCGGCGGTGCTCGGGATCGATGGCGCCGCGCTCGGCCGCGAGTTCCGCGCCGAGATCGATCGCGCCGGCGACAAGCTCGCGCGCCCCGAGCTCAGGCCGTTCGAGCCAGCCGATCCCTCGCGGCTGCCGCCGCGCTCGCTCGCGATCGTCGCCGCCGTGCTCGCGCTGCTGCCTGGGATCGGCTATGGCATCTGGCGGAGCGGCCCGCTCGGCGGCGCGGGGCCGGCCGATCGCGCGCG
>CAXTPE010000026.1:0-22563 GCA_964245925.1 uncultured Sphingomonadaceae bacterium | reverse complement strand
AGCACCGCCTGGATCATCGCGATCGCGCCGAACACATTGGTCTCGAACAGCGCGCGGATCTGCGGGAGGCTGGTCTCCTCGATGGCGCCGGCGAGGCCGCGGCCGGCATTGTTGACGAGCCGGTCGATCCCGCCGGTGATGTCCTCCGCCTCGGCGACGACGCCGCGGATTGCGGGCGTGTCGGTCAGGTCGAGCAGGAAGCCGTGGGCGCGGCCGGGCGCGAGCGCCTCGAACCGCGCGAGCGCGTCCGCCGAGCGGACCGTGCCGCACACGGCGTCGCCGCGCGCCAGCGCAGCCTCGGCGATGGCGGCTCCGAAGCCGCTGCCAACGCCGGTGATAAGCCAGTTCGTCATGCTGACGATCCTCCCTGCCGTGCGGGCCTAGCGCATGATGATGTCATATCGAACGGGCGAAGTTTTGCGATGTAACCACCCGCGGCTCTAGGGGCCGGCGGGTAGCGCATCTGGCGAAGGGCGACCCAAAAACTTGACGCGCCGCGCATCGGCTTGCCTCTTGCCGATGCGGCGCGGACGGGGCGGTGAAGGAGACATGTCGATGGCCGTGTGCGTGCTGGGCTCGATCAATCGCGACGTGATCTGCCGCGTCGCCGCGCTGCCGCGCCCGGGCGAGACCGTCGCGGCGCGCGAGACGCTGCGCCTGCCAGGCGGCAAGGGCGCCAACCAGGCGGTCGCGGCGGCGCGGATGGGGGCGGCGACGCGGATGATCGGCGCGGTCGGCGCCGATGCCGACGGCGCGGCGCTGACGGCGTGGCTCGCGGGCGAGGGCATCGACGTGACGGGCGTGGCGCGGCACGTCTCGGCGCCGACCGGCGCGGCCTATATCGCACTCGACGATGCCGGCGAGAACCAGATCCTCGTCTCGCCCGGCGCCAATGCCGCGATCGCGCCCGAGGCGGCGACGATACGGCCGGGCGATCGCGTCTGCCTGGCGCAGCTCGAGACGCCGGTCGCGGCGGTCGCGGCCTTCTTCGCGCGGGCCGGCGCGGCCGGCGCGCTGCGCATCCTCAACGCGGCGCCGGCGCTGGCGGAGGGCGCCGCGCTGTTCGCCGCGACCGACCTGCTGATCGTCAACCAGAGCGAGCTCGCGCGCTACGCCGGGCTGGCCGGAACGCCCGATGCCGCGCGGGCGATCGCGGCGGCGCGCGCGCTGCTGACGCGGGGGGACCATGCGGTGGTGGTCACGCTCGGCGGCGCGGGCGCGGTGCTGGTCGATCGCGACGAGTCGATCGACGTCGCCGGGCGGCGCGTGCCGGTGATCGACACCACCGGCGCGGGGGACTGTTTCTGCGGCGCGCTGGCCGCGCTGCTCGCCGACGGCATGGCGCGACGGCAGGCGCTGGCGCTGGCGAACGCCGCCGCCGCGCTCTGCGTCCAGCGCGCCGGCGCCGGCCCGGCGATGCCGTCGCTGGGCGAGGTGACAGCGTTCGCGGATGCCGCAATATAACGGGCGCCCGCCGACAAGAGCCGCCGCCCCGGCGCGCCATAGCGTTGCGGCGGGGTTCGGCCCGAGGAGACGACGATCAGATGACGCCCGCATCGCCCGCCCCGGAGCCGGCCGTGGAGCCGTTCGGGCTGCCGTCCGATGGCGGCGGCAAGGATCTGGGCGTGTTCCTGCCGGTCGCGAACGGCGGCTGGATCATCTCGAAAAACGCGCCGCCGCTCGACGGCTCCTACGACTACAACCGCAAGGTCGCGCTGCTGGCCGACGGGATCGGGCTCGACTTCATCATGTCGATGGCGAAGTACCGCGGCTATGGCGGCGAGATCGATCACTGGCGCTCGGCCCTCGATTCGACCGCGACGATGGCGGCGCTGGCGGATGCCACCAGCCATGTGAAGATCTGGACGACCATCCACACCATCCTCGAAAACCCCGCCGTCACCGCCAAGATGATCGCCACGCTCGACCAGATCAGCCGGGGCCGCGCCGGGCTGAACGTCGTCACCGGCGCCTACAAGGGCGAGTTCGCGCAGATGGGGGCGTGGCCGGACGGGGTCGACCATGACGCGCGCTACGATCTCGCCACCGAGTGGATCGGCGCGATCAAGGCGCTGTGGACGCAGGATCATGTCACCCGCCACGGCCGATATTTCAAGCTCGACGACTGCATGTCCGATCCCAAGCCGGCGACCCGGCCGTTCCTCGTCTGCGCCGGTACGTCGAAGCGCGGGATGGAGTTCACGTCCGAGGAGATGGACGCGATCTTCCTCGCCGGCGGCGAGGCGGCGGCGCTGCGCAAGGCGAGCCGCGACGCCAAGGACGTCGCCGCCGGCCATGGGCGCGGCATGCGCACCTACGCGATGCTGACCGTGGTGTTCGGCGACACCGATGCCGCCGCGCGGGCCACCGCAGATCATTTCCGCGCCGGGCTCGACGAGGGCACGCTGTGGGGCATGATGCGCGCCTATGGTTTCCTCGATGCCGAGATCGGCAAGGAGAACGCCTTCGTCGAGAAGAGCCGCTCGACCTTCATGACGCCGCATGTGCTCGGCACGCCCGCCACCGTCGCGCGCCAGATCGGCGACCTGCTCGAGGAGAGCGGGATCGACGGGCTGATGCTGATCTTCCCGGATTATCTCGCCGGGCTGCCGGTGTTCGGCGCCGAGGTGCTGCCGGCGCTGCGCGAGCGTTTCCCGTCCAAGGTGAAGTTCGCTGTCGACGCCTGAGCCCGTCCCCGTCGACCTGCTCGTCACGGGCGCGTGGATCGTCACCATGGACGGCGCGCGGCGCATCTTCCGCGACGGCGCCATCGCCATCAAGGGCGATCGCATCCATGCGGTCGGCTCCAGCGCCGAGGTGGCGGCGGTGGTCGATCCGGCCGAGACGATCGACGGCCGCCGGTTCGTGGTGACGCCGGGGTTCGTCAACTGCCACATCCACATCACCGGCGAGCCGCTCACGCGCGGCCTCGTGCCGGACGACACCGACTGGCGCGCGAACGTGTTCGACTGGCTGATCCCGACCTATCTCGCGCAGACGCCGGCGGAGGAGCGGCTCTCGGCGACCTTCGCGGCGCTGGAGATGCTGCGCACCGGCACCACCTGCTTCGTCGAGGCCGGCACCATCCTCGATCTCGACGCGGTCGCGGAGGGGCTGGCGAGCACGGGCATCCGCGGGCGGATCGGCCAGTGGCTCCAGGACCGCGCCTTCGCGCCCGACGACGACCAGACCGCGCTGACCGACCGGGCGCTCGCCGCGATGGCGGCGGAGCTGGATCGCTACCCGACCGCCGGCGACCCGCTGATCGCGGCGTGGCCGATCCTGGTCGGCCACAACAGCGCCACCGACACGCTCTGGCGCGAGGCGACAGCGCTGGCCAAGGCGCGCGGCGCCGGGGTGAGCGCGCACATGAGCCCCGATCCGGCCGACCCGGACTATTATCTTGGCCTCACCGGGCGCCGCGCGATCGCGCATCTCGACCATATCGGCGCGCTCGGGCCGC
Source organism: uncultured Sphingomonadaceae bacterium (assembly GCA_964245925.1). GTDB lineage: Bacteria > Pseudomonadota > Alphaproteobacteria > Sphingomonadales > Sphingomonadaceae > Solisphingomonas. The sequence continues at coordinate 19,100 of CAXTPE010000026.1, read as the reverse complement.
ATCTCTCGCTCACCCATGCGATCCACCTCGACGACGCGGAGGTGGCGCTGCTCGCGGCGAGCGGCACCAGCGTCACCCATTGTCCGATGACCGCGATGAAGGGGGCCTATGGCGCCGCCTCGGCCGGCAAGTTTCCCGAGATGGCGGCGGCCGGCGTCAACCTCCAGCTCGGCACCGACGGCAACAACAACGGCAATGCATCGGACATGATGCGGGCGATGTTCTGCATGGCCGGGCTGTTCAAGGACGCGCGGCGCGACGCCAGCCTGTTCCCGGCCTGTCGCGTGCTGGAGGCCGGCACGATCAACGGCGCGCGCGGCGCGCAGCTCTCGCACGACATAGCGTCGCTGGAGCCCGGCAGGAAGGCGGACTTCGTGCTGCACGACCGCGACCGGCCGGAATGGGTGCCGCTGCTCAACGTCGTCAACCAGCTCGTCTATTCGGCGGACGGGCGCGGCGTGCACAGCGTCTGGGTCGACGGGCGCCGCGTCGTCGAGAACTACCGCTCGACGCTGATCGACGAGGAGAAGCTGTACGCCGAGGTCGAGGCGGCGGGCGTCGCGCTCGTCGCGCGCGCCGGCCACGGCGTCCCCTGCGAATGGCCGGTGCTTTGACGCGGCGCGCCATCCACGCCATGCTCCGGACCGGAGGAGGCGGCCGATGATCTTCCACGGACGCGCGCGCTTCGTCGTGCTGGCGGCATTGAGCCTGCTCTATTTCCTGCTGATGGCGACGACGTTCAACTCGCTCGGCCAGGCGCTGCCGTTCATGGTGAGCGATCTCGGCATGTCGTGGGCGCAGGCCGGCTTCGGCTTCACCCTGCTCGGCGTCGCCTGCGGGGCGGCGAGCTTCGTCCCCGCCGTGATGATCCGCGTGGCCGGCGTCAGCCTGACGTTCGTGGCCGGCGCGGCGATGCTGGTGGCGGGCTTCCTGCTGATGGCGGCGACCCATGGCGTCGGCGGCTACCAGCTCGGCACGACGCTGCTCGGGCTCGGCTACTGCTTCTGCGGCACGGTGCCGTCGGTGCACATCATCTCGAGCACCTTCGAGCGGCGCTCGACCGCGCTCGGCGTCTATTTCACCGCCGGGAGCCTCGGCGCGGTCGGCGGGCCGCTGTTCTTCTATCTCGCCAGCGAGCTGCTCGGCGGCTGGCGGACCTATTGGACGCTGTGCGCCGCCGCGACGCTGCTGGTCGGCGGGTTCGCCGCCATCGTGACGCGCGGCACCGGCGCGCGGGGGCCGGCGCCCGAGGCGCCCGCGCTCCCGGGCTGGGCGATGAAGGGCGCGCTGCTCACTCCGCAATTCTGGGTGATCGTCGGCGCCTATACCGGCTGCCTGCTGGTCAACACCACCGTCCACAGCTTCGCCTTCCAGCATCTGATGGAGCATGGCGAGAGCAAGGGCGGCGCGACCGCGCTCATCAGCCTCGCCGCGCTCGTCGGCGCCGCCGGCGCGGGGCTCGCGGGCGTGATCGGCGAGAAGGTCGAGGCGCGGCGGCTGACGATCCTCTCGCTGGTGGCGCTGGCGACGACCTCGGCGACGCTGGCGATCGGCGAGGGCCGGCTGGTGTTGGGGCTCTTCGCGGTGAGCATGGGCGTCGGCCTCGGCTTCAGCTACGTCAGCACGGCGATGCTGATGCAGGAGTATTTCGGGCGGCGCGCCAGTCTGGAGCTCTATTCGATCATGACCGCGGTCTCGACCTCGGCGGCGATCGGTCCCGGCATCGGCGGCATGGTGCGCGATTCCACCGGCGGGTTCGGGGCGGTGTTCGCCGCGCTCGCGGTGATCGATCTCGCGCTGGTGGTCGCGGTGCTGGCGCTGCGGCGGCCGACCCAGGCGGTGGCGAGCGCCGCGCTGACGCCGGATTTCGCCTGATGGCCGATGCGCCGGCGGCGGCGTTCGCCGATCCCCGGCGCGCGCCCTATGCGGTGACGCGGGCGGAGCGCGACGCGCTGGCCGCCGCGATCGATACCGACGAGCTGGTCGCGCTGGCGCTGGCGCTCGGCAACATCCCCTGCCGCTCGCGCGAGGAGGCGGCGGCGGCGCAGTTCGTCCATGACTGGATGGCGCGCGAGGGCTTCGGCCCGCGCAAGGTGGGCGCGACGCCGGAACGTCCGAACATCATCGGCGAATATGGCGGCACCGGGCCGGGCGCGAACCTGCTGTTCACCGCCCATCTCGACACCGAGAGCCCGAGCGGCATCGCCCACCAGGACGCGTTCCGCTACCTGCCCGCGACGCTCGCCGATCCCGAGTGGACGCGATGCTGGCTGGACGAAGACGGCCGGCTGCGCGGCTATCCGATCTCGAACGATCGCGGGCCGATGAGCTGCTTCCTGATCGCCGCCAAGGCGCTCAGGAAGGCCGGCATCGGCCTTTCCGGCAAGCTGTACCTCACCGCCTGCCCCGGCGAGATCGGGCCGGAGCCGATCGAGGAATATGAGGGCATCGACTTCCTCGGCAAGGACATCGGCGCGCATTATCTGTTCCACCACGGCGGCGTCGCGCCCGATTATGCGATCGCCGCGGAGGGCACCGACTTCGGGGTCACCTGGGCGGGCTGCGGATATGCGTTGTTCCGCATCCGGCTGCACGGGCGCGGTGTCTTCACCCCGATCCTCGACGCGCCGGAACGCGCCGCCGATCATCCCAACCCGATCTACCGGCTTGGGGGCGTGATCGAGGCGGTCCACGCCTGGGGGCGCCGCTGGGAAGCCGAGAGCGTCCACGACACGCCCGGCGGCCGTTCCGAGCCCAGGGTGCAGCTCGCCTCGGTGCGCGGCGGCGCGCCGTTCGACTTCGGCGCGGGGACGGAGGTGTGCGCGCTCTACCTGGAGGTGTCGCTGGCGCCGGGGCAGACCGTCGCGCAGGCCTATCACGGGCTCGACGGCGCGCTGCGCGGGCTCGCGCTCGACGGCTATGATCTCGCGCCGGTGGTGGTGCGCCACGGCTTCGAGGCGGAGCCGCGCGCCGTGGCTCCGCTGGCGGGCGCGATCGACGCCGCCACCCGGCTGGCGCGGGGCGCCCCGTCCGGGCGCGCGCACCCGGTCTATTCGAGCATGTGGCGCGACCATAATGTCTTCAACATGCACCGCATCCCCGCGATCACCACCGGCATGCCGCGCTGGCGCCCGACGCCGGCCGATCTGGCCTCCAGCGCGCTCGTCTACGCGCTGACGATGCTGGCGGTGTGCGGGCGGGGCGAGGCGCCGGGCGATGGACGCGCCTCGTCCGTCTATGGCGACGAGACGCCGTTCCTGGCGGCTTGAGCTCGCGGTGAGTCAACGGGTCGACGGCCCCGACAAGGTAGTGGAAATGCTCCAGGATCGGATGACATGACGTCGATCCGCTGTTGCTGGCTTCGTCATCCTCGCGAAAGCGGGGATGACGGTGGGAAAAGCTGAAGCCATCCCGCTCTGGTTCCCGAAGCTTTCCAGCGGGATCAGCGCCGTGCCGCCGTCGGCGCGAGCTTCTCCAGCGCTTCCCTGAGCTCGGCGCGGGTGGCGGCGCTCGCCTTCAGCCGTTCGACCCTGGCCTCGATCGCCGCGACGCGGGCGTGGAGCTCGGCGTCGCGCTTCTCCAGCGCGGCGTCGCGGTCCTGCAGCTCCTTCGCCTCCTGCTCGATCGTGAGCAGCGCGGCTTCCTGCGCGGCCTCGTGGCGATCGCTCGCCTGCCGATCGCTGATGCTGCCCGCCACGCGCTCGGGCGCGCCGCTGCCGCAGCCGGCCAGCGCGATCAGCAGCAAGAGCGGCGCGCCGCGTTCGAGCATCCGTCCATCTCCCCCTGCTGTCGCGTGGACGTGCATAGCATGGCCGGCCCGTGCCGCCAGCGCCTCGCGCAAACCTTGCCAGCACGGCGCCGCGCCGCCATATCGGCGCCGGGAGTCGGGCGGACGGCGTCGTCGCCAACCTGGTCAGGTCCGGAAGGAAGCAGCCACAACGATTTCGCGCCGGGTCGTTCCGGCTCCCACCGCCCGCCCTTTGCGGCTAGGCTGAACCCGACGATGCCCGAATCCCCCGCGCCCTATCGCGTGCTCGCGCGCAAATACCGGCCGCAGCGCTTCGCCGCGCTGATCGGCCAGGACGCGATGGTGCAGACCCTCGCAAACGCGATCCGGCGCGACCGGCTCGCGCATGCCTTCCTGCTGACCGGCGTGCGCGGCGTCGGCAAGACCTCGACCGCGCGGCTGATCGCCAAGGCGCTCAACTGCATCGGCGCGGACGGGCAGGGCGGCCCGACGATCGATCCGTGCGGCGCGTGCGAGTTCTGCGTGTCGATCGCGGAGGGTCGCAACCTCGACGTGATCGAGATGGACGCCGCCAGCCACACCGGCGTCGACGACATGCGCGCGGTGATCGACATGACCCGCAACACGGGCTTCGGCGGCCGCTTCCAGGTGTTCATCATCGACGAAGTCCACATGCTCTCCAAGAACGCGTTCAACGCGCTCCTGAAGACGCTGGAGGAGCCGCCGCCCGGCGTGAAGTTCATCCTCGCCACCACCGAGGTGAGCAAGGTGCCGGTCACGGTGCTTTCGCGCTGTCAGCGTTTCGACCTGCGCCGCATCCCCGCCGACAAGCTCGCCGCCCATTTCGCCGAAGTGGCGAAGGCGGAGGGCGTGGCGGCCGACGGCGAGGCGCTGGCGCTGATCGCGCGCGCGGCGGAAGGCTCGGCGCGCGACGGGCTCTCCATCCTCGACCAGGCGATCGCGCATGCCGACGCCGGCGCCGACGGCGTCACCGCGCCCCAGGTCCGCGAGATGCTGGGGCTGTCGGATCGCGGCGCGGTGCGCTCGCTGCTCGGGCTGCTGCTGGCCGGCGACGCGCCCGCCGCGCTCGCCGCGCTCGCCGAGCAGCATGCGCTCGGCGTCGAGCCGGCGGCGCTGTTCCGGGGGCTGCTGGAGGCGGTCCACGGCGTCACCCGGCGCAAGGCCGGCGGCGGCGACGATCCCGCCCAATCCGCCGAGGAACGCGCCGCGCTGACGGACTGGGCGGGCTCGCTTTCCAACGCGATGCTCCACCGGCTCTGGCAGTTGCTGCTCAAGGGGCTGGACGAGGTGCAGTCGACCGCGATGCCGCTGGAGGCCGCCGAGATGGCGCTGCTGCGGATCATCCACGCGAGTGAGCTGCCCGATCCCGGCGAGCTGGCGCGCCGGCTGCGCGACGGCGCCCCGATCGCGCCGCCGGCCGCGCCGGCGCCGGCGTCCGTGCTGCCCGGGCCGGTCCGAGAGGAAGCGCCGCCGCCGCCGCCCGGCGCGCCGGCGGACATGCAGGCGCTCGTCGATCTGCTCGAGACCAGGGGCGCGCACCAGCTCGCCGCGCAGCTCTTCAACAATGCCCGCATCGTCCGGTTCGCGCCGCCCGAATTGTCCTTGCGATCGAAGCAGCCGCTTCCCGCCGATCTCGGCAGGCTTCTCAAGGAGCGTACCGGCCAGCCATGGTCGGTGCGCTTCGACGAGGAGGGAGACGCCGAGCCCTCGCTCGCCGAGCGCAAGCTCGCCGGCGAGCAGGCCGATCGCGATGCGATCCTCGCGAGCCCGATCGTGGCGGCGGCGCTGGCCAGCTTCCCCGACGCCGTACTCCTCTAGTCACCGGAGCATCTGATGGACCTCGAAAAGATCATGGCCGCCGCGCAGAACGTCCAGAACGAGCTGACCAGGGCGCAGGCCAGCCTCGATGCGATCGAGGTGGAGGGCGCGTCCGGCGGCGGGCTGGTGAAGGTCCGCGCCACCGCCAAGGGCCGCATCCTCGGCGTCGCGATCGACGATTCGCTGCTCGTGCCCTCCGAGAAGCAGATGCTGGAGGATCTCGTCACCGCGGCGTTCAACGATGCGCGCGCCAAGGCGGATACGGTGAGCGGGCAGGAGATGAGCAAGCTCACGGCCGGGCTCCCGCTGCCGCCGGGCTTCAAGCTGCCGTTCTGAGCGGGCGGGCCGGCGCGCGGAAGAGCTGGCTCCCCGCGTTCGCGGGGATGACGAACGTCGGGTGGAAGGTGCCGGAGCCGGTCGCCGTCATGCCGGCGCGGGCTGGCATCACCTGCGGCGGGTGAAGGGAATATAATAAACATCTAGAAATAAACAACATTTTTTGCTATAATCACCCACACAGAACCTACACAGGTACGGCAGATCAAGCACTTACGCCGCCAATCTGCACAGTTTCTGCACAGTGGGAAGAGGGAAATGCGATTCGTCACCGACAAGGAGCAGATCAAATCCGGCCTCATCATCTTCCAGCGGGGCGATGTGGGGCACAAAAATTTTTACTGCCGCATCCGCATCCCGGACGAGGACCGCTACAAGACCGTCTCGCTGCGCACCTCGGATCGGCAAACGGCGCGCGACCGCGCGATGGATCAGGACGCTGATATCCGCTTCCGCGTGAAGCACGATGTCCCCGTGTTCAATAGACCCTTCTCGCAGGTCGCCGAGGAGTATGCCGAGGCACAGCAACGGCGCGCTAATGTCGGTGAGGTCAGCCAAGCGCGCGTCGGGAACATCAGGTCCAAAGCTGCCGGGCCGCTCAACGATTATGTCGGCAGCACGCAGATTCACATGATCGGTCACGATCGCTGGGCGGATTATCCGCTGTGGCGACGGGAGAACGGCAAAGGCCGTCGCAACGGCCTCATCAGCGATGCCACCATCCGGCATGAGATGAGCATCTTCGCCGCGATCATGAATTTTGCCATCAGCAAGCGGTATGCCCCGGCCAGCCGTCGCTTTGAGGGCTTGCCCAAGCTCAAATCAAACCGACGCGACGAGTTTACACTGGAGGAATATCGCAAGCTGCATACCACTGGGCGAAAATGGATGAAGGAAGCCACGACGCTCCAAAGCGTCTGGTATCGTCAGATGTGCTACAACTTCATTCTCATCATGTGCAACACGGGGATGCGCCCGCCCGAGGCGAAGAATTTGCGTTGGCGCGACATCACGACCGCCAAGGACAAGGACGGGCAGGAAATCCTCGTCCTCTACGTTCAGGGCAAGGGTAAGACGCGCAAGCTGATCGCGCCCAAGAGCGTCGGCGTTTATTTCGAGCGCGTTCGCGCACTCTCGAAGGCCACTGCGGCGGATGATCGAGTGTTCTCGATCATCAATGGCAAGCCTGCTCAATGGCTATACCGCTACACCGTCGAAGAGCTGCTGAAATACGCGAACTTGCACGACGGCCCGAGCGGTATCCCGCGCACGGCCTATTGCTTCCGGCACACCTATGCGACCCTGCGCCTGTCCGCCGGTGTCGATGTCTACATACTTGCCCAGCAGATGGGCACTTCCGTCAAAATGATCGAACAGCATTATGGCCATGTGAACACCATCAAGCACGCGGATCGGGTGCTGATGGGGATCGGTGGATGGGATGCAATGCACGCTGAAATGGACGCTGAAAGCGCCGCTCAAGAAGGTAGCGCCAAAGCAGCGCAAGCCATCAAGGCGAAACAGGCGGCGAAACCACGCCGCCCCAAACGCTAGGCCCGCATCGTACCAGCCGTCGAGTTCGATGGCCGATGCATCGGGGCCGTGCGTTCCTGCCGGGATCGCAAAGCGCCGCTGGCGCTCCTCGTTTGCGATCCCGGCCAAGCAGGGCATGGGATGAAGGTGCGCCGAGCCTCCAGCACCCCCGTGGTTTGCGTCTACCCGCTGACGCCTTGCTTCCAGCCGCTGGCGATCAGGAAGAAAGGCGGCAAGGATGCACAGTCCGACAAGCTCTTCGATCATTGTGGTCGCCGAGCGACCCACGCCTTATGATACCGTCCAACGCTAAATGGTGGCCTGAACAGGCAGAGACCGGAATGGCTACCCAACCTATCACGACAGGAGACGGTAATCGGCAACGGAGCATCATGCTCTACCGCGCCGATCCGGCGCCTGTTTGGATGACCGATGCGACCATCGAGCCGAATGGTGATCTCGTCATCACGGACGGCGACAGCCGGAATGAATGGTGCCTGATCGTGTGCACCGCCGATAAGCGCGGCGTCCTCGACGCCCTGGATGACCAGACCGATGCGGGCGAGAGCGGTGATAACGATGCGCGGTTGCTGGACGCCCTTGCCCGCAAATTCGCGACCGGAGAAAAATGCTACGCTGCGATCGAAGCGTTTCTCGGATCGGTCGGCGTTGCCTACCGCTCGACCTCGTGGATGAACGATTAAAAGGCCGCACCCTTGTCATCGGCCCAAAGCTGCTGGGAGCGCCTCAGCGGGGTCACGCTTCTTCCGCCACCACGATTAGGTACATCCGGGCTGCATCGAGTGTCGCTAGTTCGGCGCGACGCGCCTCCCATTTTGCCGTTGCCCGCGACATGGACGTCTTCATCTCGGCGTCCCAGAAGGTGAGGATTTCTGCCCCCGTCATCGCCACTGCCCACGCGCCCCAATCTATCTGCCGCCCGGTGAGCGCACCGGACTCGATTTGCTTCATCAGCCACAAAACGCCGATGCCGAGCTGCTCGAAGGATTCCGTCGGAAGCAGTCGGCGAGGCAGATTGCCGATACGGTATTTGTCGTCGGACGGCTCCCATTCGAAATTGGGATCGTCCATGTCGCCGATATAGCTGCGGTAGGCTGTCAACCCTCGTAAAACTCCGCCCGGTTCCAGCTTGCCAAATTGCTATCGACCATCACCGGCCGCCCGTCCGGGTGCGTGCGGCCCGTGGGGTCCGGGACGCGATCGTGCCGCGACTTGGGACCAAACCCGGTCGCCGTGAGCGGACGGGTCGAAAGCATGACGTGGGCGTGCGGCTGCTCTCTGCCGTCCGTTGGCGACACGTCGTTGTGGAAGCTGACATCGGCGAGCATTCCACGCGCCACGAAGTTCTCGCGAACGAAGTTCAGGACGAGCCTATGGCGCGCCTCTGGCGGCACCTCGCGCGGGATCATCAGCCGCAGCTCGCGGCAGGTCTGCGAGTCCTTTCGGTTCTCGGCGGCGTCGACGCGGTTCCATAGCGTCTCCCGATCGACGCCCTTGATCCATTCGGGAGCATCGTCCGGAAGCAATATCTCGGTATGCTCGACGTCAATGCGAAACCGGAAATCGTGCACCATGCCTTGCCGCTCGTCGCGCAGGCGTTCCCCGCTTCGATAAGCGGCGGCAGCGATGACGCTGCGGCCCTTGCCTCGGGTGATGATCTGCACCCGCATGCTGAACAGTGCCATGTTATCGCCTCGGACCTACTGGTCGTCGGCATCTGCCTCCCCACAAATATTCGAAGGAAAGCCCGAAAGAGGCAGGGAGTGTGCACAGATACGTCGCTGAAGCGACGTGCACCCTGCCGGAGGCTTTCCTGCCACCTATGGTAGCATCGACATGGTTAAGAAAGTGATAACATGTCGATCGTGTGGGGGTAGATTCGGCTTGCTGGCGGCGTCGAACCGCGCAAGCCGAGCGGGCCTGATTGGCCCGACAAGATGCAATCCACGGTTGGATTGCCGCCGTCATCGCGCTTGGCGCAGGATGACGGCGCAGTGCGGCGGCAGCGATCGATAGGCAGTTTCGACGGTCGGGACCGGCCCAGCGGCGTGTGCGATCATCGCCACCGCAAAGGACGGCGCCGGCCCCCGCCGACGCAGCCGGCGTATCGTCCATCTCACGAGCTTCACGACGACGATGCCGGCAAAGCAGGTGGCTGCGAGCGTCGCCAGCGCCGGCGCTACCGCGTTCAGCATTTTGGGACGAACGACGTAGGCCGCCGCGAGGCCGATCAAGCCGACGAGTGCGGCGAGGTGACCCATCCGCAGTGGGCGGCGTGGGCGGCCATGCTCATTGATTGCGGCCCACGATTTCGCCCATTGCCGGTACGCCTGGGCGTCCTGGTAGGCCTTGCCGATGCCGCCGAGCAGCACCGCACAGGCCAGCCCTCCGCCGCCACTCCCCACGTCGTAAGAGGCGTAGAGGCCGCACCCAGCGGACAGCGCCATCGGCCCGCAGATGAGAGGATGGCCCATCACCATCGTCATGAACGGGGGACGTTTCACGACTGCTGGAACTCGGCGAGCAGCATCGGCCCACCCGAGCGCGCAAAAGTTCGCCCCGCCTGATACCATATAGCGCTTGTCCGGAAGCCATTGGCCGGGCCGCCGGTTCGTAGCATCCGCCCAAACTCGGCGGGCTCGATGAGAAAGCCGAGCTGTTCAGACCAACCTTGGCTGGTGTTGCTGCTGCTGCCCGAGCCTCGGCTGCGGCCGACATTGAGGTTGCTGCCTTCGCTGGCCCCCGCGCTGTCGCTGAAACCGTTCGAGCTGGAACCGCCGTTGGCGCCGCTCGAATGGCTGACCGTCGAGCCGAAGCTGGTGTTGCTGCCCCAGTTCTCGCCCAGCGAAAGCTGCGTGCTGCGGTAATCCTCAACCACCTCGCGCCCATCCGTCATCGGGCGAAGCGCCGTCGCGGGTTCGTGCGCTTCCGGCTGGAATGCCGCTTCGCGCGCTTCCGCCGCCGCAAACAACGGCAGCGGAGCTTCGCCCAGCCCGTGTACTTTCCACAAGCCGTGCCGCCGATCATCGCCAAAGGCGTGGAAGGCGTCGGCTTCGGCGAGGCGCTCGATCGCTGCGCGCGGCACCCGCGCCTGCCGCCAAACATCCTCGACGGCCGAGAAGGGGCGCTCGCCCCGCGCGGCAACGATGGCCGCGCCGTGCAGGTTAGCAAGTCCACGCACCTGCCGGAGGCCGAGGCGCACCGCTCGTATGTCCTTCCCCGTTTCCTCCAGTGTGCAATCCCATCGGCTGGCGTTGACACAGACCGGCAGCACGCGGACGCCATGCTTCTTCGCGTCGTCGACGATTTGCGCCGGCGCATAAAAGCCCATCGGCTGGGCGTTCAGCAGGGCCGCGCAGAATACGTCGGGGTGGTGGTGCTTCATCCAGGACGACGCATAGGCGATCTTGGCGAAGCTCGCCGCGTGCGACTCGGGGAAGCCGTAGCTGCCGAACCCCTCGATCTGCTTGAAGGTGCGTTCGGCGAAGGCCCGAGGGTAGCCACGCGAGACCATGCCTTCGACCAGCTTATCATAGAAATGGCTGACGCCGCCGGTGAACTTGAATGTCGCCATCGCCCGGCGAAGCTGGTCGGCTTCGACGGCGGTAAAGCCCGCTCCGACGATCGCAACCCTCATCGCCTGTTCTTGAAACAGCGGCACGCCGAGCGTCTTCTCCAGCACCGCACGAAGCTCCGGGCGTGGATATTCCGGAACCTCCTTGCCCTCGCGCCGCCGCAGATAGGGATGCACCATGTCACCCTGGATCGGGCCGGGCCGCACGATCGCCACTTCGATCACGAGATCGTAGAAGCGCGTCGGCTTCATGCGCGGCAGCATGGACATCTGCGCGCGGCTCTCAATCTGAAAGACGCCGAGCGTGTCGGCTTTCCGGATCATCGCATAGGTCTCGTAAATCCACTGGATGATTTCCTCGCGGCGCTCATGCTCGAAATCAACGTCGATATCGGGAGGCTCGCGCCGCTCGCCGCTGACGAAGCGCTCAAACAGCAACTCATGCTGGATCGGATCGATCGAGGTGATGCCAAGGACGAAGCAGACGCAGCTATTCGCCGCCGAGCCGCGACCCTGGCAGAGAATCCCGCGCCGTCTGCTTTCGGCGACGATGGAGTTCACCGTCAGGAAGTAGGGCGCATAGCCCAACTGTTCGATCAGGCGCATCTCATGCGCGATCTGCCGCTGGTGCGGCAGCGGCACCCCGTCCGGAAACATGCGCGCCGCCGCCGCGTCGGTCAGTTGCGCCAGTGCCTGCTGCGGACTGATACCGTCGATGACCCGCTCGTGCGGATATTGGTAGCTCAGCTTGCCCAAATGGAATGTGCAGCGCGCCGCGATGTCGGCGGTCGCTTGGATGGCGTCCGGAAACGCGGCAAAGCGCCGCTCCATTTCCTCGGGCGATTTCAGATGGCGGTCGGCATGGCGCTCGCGACGAAAACCGAGCCGATCGATCGTCGTCCGCTCGCGGATGGCGGTCATCACGTCCTGCATCAGCCGCGCATCCGGCGCGTGATACAGCACGTCACCAAGCGCCACCGTCCGCACACGAGCCTGCCGCGCTCGTGCGGCGAGGGCATGCAGACGTTCCATATCGCCGGGGCGGCGCCGCAGCGTCAGTCCGAGAAAGGCGTTCTTACCGAACGACGCGCGCAGGTCCGCCAGATCGCGTTCCAGCGTCTCGCCCGGCGCCTCGGGCAACAGGATAGCGACGAGCCCTTCCGCGTGGGCACGCAGATCGTCCCAATCGAGATCGCAGCCGCCCTTTCCGGCGCGACCTTTGCCGATCGTCAGCAGGCGCGTGAGGCGCGACCAGACGGGTTGGTCGGTCGGGTAAAGCAGCAGCGTCCGCCCGTCACGCAAGGTGACGCGTGAGCCTGGAAGATGGCGAACATCGGTGGCCTTCTGCGCTTCCCAGCAGCGGACCGCGCCGGCGACGCTGTCAAAGTCGGCGACGCCGATCGCGCCGTAGCCCATCAACGCCGCTGCCGCGAACAGCTCATCCGGGCTCGACGCGCCACGCAGGAAAGAGAAGTGGCTGACGACCTGCAATTCTACGTAAGTCGCCATCAGCCGACCCCGTGAATGTACCACGACAGGTCGCCCGTCTTGTCTTCGACGCCATCGCCGCGTCGGAACAGCCAATAGTGACGGCCCCGCTCATCCTCGATGCGGAAATAGTCCCGCACGCCCCAGACCTCGCCGTCGCGCACCCACCATTCGCCATGAATGCGCTCCGGCCCGTCGCCCGCCGTGACGACATGGGTTTCGCCGCGCCAAGCGAAGCGGCGCGGGGGATGGTCGGGCAACAGCGCCACCACGTTCTGAAGACGCTCGGGTCGCTCGAGCAGCCGTGCGGGCCGTCGCCAGTTCGGCCAGTGACCCGTTGGCCGGAGCGGGCTCACCCGTTCGACCGCGCGCTCCGGTACATCGCTTTCAACCGGCGCGACCCGAAAAATGGAGGCCGCGCCGACCCGCCCGCCGAGTTGATCGACGAGCGGGGTCAAATCGGCAGCGGGCTCCATGCCCGGCAGCGCGGCGGCAAGCTGGCTAGGATAAAGAGGCTCGAAGCGGACGGCGCGCAGGGTCGCGGCCTCGATGCCAAGACCGGGGCTGATCTGCTCGATCTTCAGACGAAAGAGGCGTAGCAGGTGCGTGGCGTCGCGCGTCGCGCGCGACGTTCCCACGCTGACGCATTGATCCAGATCATCGACCCGGCGCAACGTCAGTTCCAGTCGCCGCGCCCCCAAATCCCGTGAGTGCAGCAGCGCGCTCATCGCGTCGAGCAACAGCGTTATCAGGTGTAGGATCGCTTCGGGCGTGGCGATCGGTTCGGCCCATGCGCGCGTAACGACGGGCTGCACGATCAGCGTGACCGGCACAATGGCCTCGATCTCGCGCCCCGTCGCCCAGTCCAGCCGCTTCAGCGCGTCAAGGCCCAGCCGCTTTGCCAACGGCGCGCGCGGCATCGCGAGCAAATCGACCACCTGTTCGAGACCGAATCGCCGTGCGGCAGAAGCGGCACCCTCGCCGAGACGCAGGGACTCGATCGGTAAATGCGCGATGGCGTCGATCGTGCCGCCGCTGTGCACGATGTGCAGCGTGCCGTCGCCGTATCGGGCCAGCGCGTGCGCTGCGCCGGACGTGTCGGCAACGGCGATCTGGGCAGTGACGCCGAGTCGCCTGAGGAAGCGCAGCACCTTCAGGCAGAACTGGCCTTCGCCATCGAACAGGTGCGCGGTTCCTTGCAGGTCGAGCCAGAGCCCATCCGCGTCGGACAAGGCAGCCACCGGCGTCCATTGCCGCAGCGCATGAACGAGAAAGCGCCGCAGCAGCGTCAGATCGCCTGCCGGATCGGCGGCGCGCACATCAAGATCGGCAACGAGAACACGCGCCTGGGTCAGAGCCATGCCCGGCGTGAGCCCGAGCGCGCGCGCCCGCGCGCAGACGGCGGTCAGAACATCGCGTTGTCCGGAAGGTGCCGTCAGCACCAACGGCGTCACATCCTGGGTGTTAGACCTTTGGATTTCGCGCGTACCCGTGCTTCCTCCGTCATCCGAGCGCAGAGCCTTGAATGGGTGCGACGCGGCCTCCGAACGTCGGCCGAGTTCGCGCATGGGCGGTTGCTGATGCAGCGGGAGTAACGAGATCTGCGCTTCCAACTCGGTGCGATTCGACGAGGCGTTTGCCCACCTCGCGCCCGGCCGCCAGCCACCACCGCGTGGGACCGAACAGGCTCCCGGATGGTCGTCGACCGGAAGCTGGACGGGCTCAGGCGCGACGTGCAAGCGCTCCCGCCGTTGCAACCGTTCGGTTGCCAACAGCGGCAGGTAGAGCGAGGCGACCCTGCGCATCACAAGCCTCCACGGTAAGAGTGAACGGTTCGCCGTTGCGCTGGCGCACCAGCGTCATCTGCCAGTTTGCCCGGCTTACGCCGGGGATGGAGCGCGGTGCGGACGGCGTGCAGCCAATGCGCCAGCGCGTTCCCGCCGCCGACAGCTCCGATAACGGGCAGAACCCGGAGCGCCGCCAGCGACGCAAGAGAAGGGCTGGCGTTCCCGAGTCGGCGGCAGCGAGTTGCAGGCGGCGCGTTGCCGTCATACTGGCGCGCCGCACTTCGCCGACGACCGCTGCGACCGCTCCGCTCCGCAGCGCATCTTCCATCACCGCCAGCACCGCCGCGTCATCGCGGGCTTCGATATAAAGCGTGCGTTCGGCCCCGAGCCCCGCCTGTTCCAGCCCCGGCGCGTACAAGTCGAAACGCGAGACGGCCCAAACGACCGTTCCATCCCTGGCGGCGTAGCGCGCGGCAATGCCGGCGACGAACAGGGTCGCCGCCGCGTCCTCCGCTAGATCGGGGCTCGCCGAGGTAACGTCGTGCAGACCAAGCGTCAGGCCCGCGTCGGCGAGCCGCTCGTCGATTGCGTCCACGCCGAACGGCAGCATCCCTGTCGCGCCGCGCGCGGAAATGCCCGCACTTGCAACTTCGGTGCGGAGGCGGGTGAGCAGTTCGGCATGGGTGATCGCTGATTCCATAAAAGAGCCACAGGAGTTGTTCTCTCTATGTTCTCAGTCTCAGCGTCTTCGGTCAAGTTGATTCTCGGGACAGGAATCAAACCCCGGATTTCCGATGGTTGGATCATCGCCTAGGGGCGAAAGCGTCGCTTTACTGGCGGAGGTTCGCCCGGCGGCATACTGGCCGCGAGCACTGGATGCGGTGGCTCGATCACGCGACAAATGCGTCCGATCTTTTGTGCCCGACGCCGCGCAATATCGTCAAGATTGCTAAGGTCGAGCCGAGCCAAACGGCGTAAGCTAACACATGCCGGTCGCGCCGGTGGAGTCGCAAGAGGGGGACGCCGCAATGCCATCGAGGTCCAGCGCCGTTAAGATCAGTTTCGCCGCAGCGCTTCTCAGCGTTGCGCCGGTGGTGGATGCTAAAAAGCCGCCGATACCGACGCCGGCAGACTTGGCCGGCCCGTGGCAGGCCGACACGGCTTCAATCGTGATCGATCCGTATCACAGCAATGACTATACCATTGCCGATCTAAAGCTCGATCCCAGAATCGTGGGGATTGTTCATAAAGCTACCGAAGGCAAGACGCCGGATCATGGCTTCGTAGTCGACGGCAAATATAGTGATCGCAGATTGGCAGCAATCGCGGCTGGCTATCTTTGGGGTTCTTACCATCTGGGAAGGCCTGGCGATCCCGAGGGTCAAGCTCAACGGTACTACGATGTCGCCAAACCACAGCCTAACGAAGTGATGGCTTTAGACCTTGAGCGTGATGGTGGCGCGATGAGCATGGCTGAAGCAGCTCAGTTTATTCGAAAGTTGCACAGCCTTACGGGCCGCTATCCAATGATTTATGGCGGCCGGCATACCGTGGGCAGGCTTATCCTTCCGGCCGATGTCGATACGTTTAGCCATTGTCCGCTTTGGATCGTTGACACGCGCGCTGACGCCCACGGGTGGCCCACGACGGTTTGGCCTAAATACACCCTCTGGCAATTCTCGAGTGAGCTGCGCTATCGCTTCCCATTCCGCAGCGTCGATCCGAAGCACCCGGTTAGCTGGGACACTGACGTGAACTATTATGCTGGCGATCAGGACACACTGCGTCATGCTTGGCCCTTCAGTTAAACTGAGGCTTAATTATTGGGTTCGGAAGCTTGCTAGGACAAAAAAATGAAGAACAGCGTCTCCCGCCGCGACGTGATTGTAGGTGGAGCTACACTAGGCGTTATTAGCATGGGTCAAGTCTCAGCACCCGTCGTCGCAGCCAATGCCAAGTCGTACACAATGTCTCGGGGAATTGCCGATGCCAAAGTGAGGCCGGCAACACGACTGCTCCTCGATAATTACGGTGCCGTGCTACGCCAGCGTCTGGAGGGATCGTCGATCCCGTTGGCGCTGGCCTGCGCTATCGCCTGCCAGGAAAGCGCCTACACATGGTACGATAATCCTCATATCAACACGCGTCCGATGCCGGAGCGTATGCGCTTACTCGTTCTCGATAATGTCGGCCACCGATGCGTGTTTCCGCGCGATACCGAGGAGTTTGTAAACGATCTTCGTTTCGCTGAGATGGCGCCAGAACTTATAGCGGTTTGTGATGAGTCTCGCGTCGCGAGAGGATACTCGGCAAGTGGCGCGCTGCTTTATGGATACGGGCTCTTCCAGTATGATCTTCAGAATATTAAATCCGATCCGCAGTTTTGGAAAGCGACACTTCCTGGTCGAACCGTACCGGGACTCTGGCCAGATGTCGGCGCGTGTACCGACCGTCTAGTGCTAGAACTGAAAAGTAAGCTTGCCGCAAGCCACGGTGATCTCAGGGCCGCAGTTGCAGCGTATAACGGCAGCGGGAAAAATGCGGCAGATTACGCTGAGATCGTCTTGACGTATTATCAGCTCGCAAATCAGGAGATTTGATCTCGTCGCATGAATGCTCATACGGAGCAGTTCAGCCCCAATTGGAGAAGAAGGCTCGGTGTCCTCGCTCGTTGACCGAAACGAACCAGAAAATAGATCACGAAACTTAGTTTGGCATTGCCTGCGGCCCGCGCGCTAGGCGCCAGAGCGCCCGTAGCCGTGCCGTCTCCGCCATCCGGTAACGCTCGCTAACGCGAAGGCTGGGGCTCCGCCCCCGGCGCGCTGCGAAGCGCCTTCCGCCCAGCTTCCTCCTCGCTTCGCGCTCCGTGCAGCCGGTTCCCCGCAAAGGCGCTTGCTCCGTTTGCCCCCCCGATGCTCGCCGCATGGGCAGGGTTTCAGATCGCAACTGAAACCCACACCCAACGGAGAACAGACATGGGAGCTTCCATCACCACCAACCTTCAACCTCGCATCTACGTCGCCTCTCTCGCAGCCTACAACAGCGGCATCCTGCACGGGGTGTGGATCGACGCCGCGCGGGAAGCGTGGGCGCTTTACGACGACGTGCGCACGATGCTGGCAGCGTCGCCGATCGCCGGTGCGGAGGAGTTCGCAATCCACGATTACGAGGAGTTCGGCGGCGTGCGGGTCAGGGAGTTTACGGGGCTAGAGACCGTGTCCGAGCTGGCCGCGTTCATTGCCGAGCATGGCAGCATCGGCGCGGCGTTGCTCGACTACTACGGCGGCGACATGGACGAGGCGCGGCTCGCAATGGACGACCGCTATCTGGGCGCGCACCCAAGCCTCGCGGACTACGTGCGGGAAGTGACCGAGGAGGGCATGGCCATCCCGCACGCTTTGCGCTTCTATATCGACTGGCAAGCGACGGCGCGCGATGCCGAGCTAAGCGGCGACCTCTTCACGATCAGCACGGCATGGGATGCGGTGTACGTGTTCACGGGGTGCTGACGATGACGCAGCAACCCTTGATCTTCCGCTTCACATGGCAGGGCATCGACATCGAGGCCCGCTACTGGCCCCTGAAATGGGGTGTAAGCGCCCATCTCGAAATCGAGAGCGTCTGCCCAATCCGAGCCCCATTGCCCATCACCGGCACGGGCTACCGCTCGCACTTTCATTCGCCCGGCACCATCGAGTCGCAGGGCGGCGATGTGGTTGCGCAGATCGTGGCATGGTTGGAGGAGGAAGCCCGATCACCGGCTTGGCGCGCGCATGTCGAAGCAATGCGCCAAGGCGAGCTCTTCTAAGAGAAAACTTGGATTCGCTCCGAAGGCGCGCAAAACGAGTCCCCAAAGTTTTTCTACACAGTTCCCACACAGGCAGAATGGCTCGCCTTTTTTAACTATTTTTCAAGTGTTTGGGACCGTGTCAGTATTTGGAGCGGGCGAGACGCCCGGCCTCGCGAGACCCCGGCCATCGCCGGGGTGACGGGAAAGGTCATGCCGCTCCCGCCGCCGCCTGCCGCGCGAGCCACTCCTCCAGCCACTTGATCGTGTACTCGCCGCGCTGGAACTCGGGATCGTCGAGCAGCGCCTGGTGGAGCGGGATGGTGGTGGCGATGCCGTCGACGACGAACTCCTCCAGCGCGCGCCGCAGCCGGCGCAGGCAGGCCTCGCGGTCCCGCCCGTAGACGATCAGCTTGGCGATCATGCTGTCGTAATAGGGCGGCACCCGATAGCCGGCGTAGAGGCCGCTGTCGACGCGGACGTGCATGCCGCCGGGCGCGTGATAGCCCTTCACCAGCCCGGGCGAGGGAGCGAAGCTGCGCGGATCCTCGGCGTTGATGCGGCACTCGATGGCATGGCCGCGGAACTCGACCTCGTCCTGGGTGACCGAGAGCGGCAGCCCCTCGGCGATGCGGATCTGCTCGCTGACCAGATCGAGGCCGGTGATCTCCTCGGTGACGGGATGCTCGACCTGGAGGCGGGTGTTCATCTCGATGAAGTAGAATTCGCCCTGCTCGTAGAGGAACTCGATGGTGCCGGCGCCACGATAGGCCATGTCGGCCATCGCCCTGGCGACGATGCCGCCCATCTCCATGCGCTTGCCGACGGTGATGACGGGCGAAGGGGCCTCCTCGAGCACCTTCTGGTGACGCCTCTGTAACGAACAATCGCGCTCGCCCAGATGGATGGCCCGTCCCTTGCCGTCGCCGAACACCTGGAACTCGATGTGACGCGGATTGCCGAGATATTTCTCCATGTAGACGGTGG
>CAXTPE010000025.1:18835-23368 GCA_964245925.1 uncultured Sphingomonadaceae bacterium | reverse complement strand
TCGACATCAACCTGCTCGGGCCGGTGCTGTGCGCGCGCTCGGCGATCCCGCTGCTGCGCAAGTCGGCGGCGGGGCTGATCGTCTCGATCTCGTCGGAGTCGGTCGACATCGATCTGCCGCACCTCGTCCTCTACGAGACGACCAAGGCCGGGCTCGAGCGGCTGGCGCGCGGGCTGCGGCAGGAGCTGCGCGCCGACGGCATCCGCTCGACCGTGCTGCGGATCGGCTCGCTGATCGATCCGGACAAGGAATGGGCCGTCGATCCGGTGGCGTTCGGGCGCTTCATGGAAGCCGCGGTGGCCGCCGGCCTGCCGCTGACGGGAGACCGGGCGTCGGAGCTCGCCAGCATCGCCGGCCTCGTCCGCACGCTGATCGATCTGCCGCGCGACACCGCGATCGATCTCGTCACCACCTCCGGCCACGGCTCGCTCTGAGATGCGCGATGCATCGCCCGGGCGAATAGTGCGCGGCCGGCCGCCCGACGCGGGCGCCGTCCGTTGACCGGCATGGCGAGCTTCCCCACCCTCGACGAAAGGCCGATGACGGCCCGCGACGACGCGTCCGGCCGCCGGGCCGCGTGAACCCCGCCGGGAGGGCTTTCAGCATGGACGAGATATTCGATTTCGTGATCGTCGGCAGCGGCGGCGGATCGATGTGCGCGGCGCTGCTGATGCGTTCGGTCGGCAAGCGGCCGCTGATCCTGGAGAAGACCGATCTGGTCGGCGGGTCGACCGCGATGTCGGGCGGCGTCATGTGGATCCCCAACAACCGCTTCATGGCGCCCGCCGGCATCGCGGACAGCTACGACAACGCCTCGACCTATCTCGACACGCTGGCCGGCGCCGATGCCCCGGACGTTCCCGGCGGCACCCGCGAGCGCCGGCTGACCTATCTCGCCGAGGCGCCGCGCATGGTCGATTTCCTGGTCGACCAGGGGATCAGGCTCGAGCGCATCCCCTATTGGCCCGATTATTACGACGAGCTGCCCGGCGGGGTCGAGGCCGGGCGGACGGTCGTCGCGGAGCTGTTCGACTCCAACGAGCTCGGCGAGTGGCGGACGAAGCTCCGCCCGAACTTCCTCCAGCTGCCCGCCACGCTCGACGAGGCGATGAAGCTGCCGCGCTTCAGGACGACCGCGATCGGCAAGAAGATGATGGCGAGGATCGCGCTGCGCGGGATCGCCGCGAAGCTGACCGGCAAGCGCTACATCACCGCCGGCAACGCGCTCCAGGGGCGGATGCTGCAGGCCGCGCTGAAGGCGGGCGTGCCGATCCGCACCGAGGCGGGGGTGAGGCAGCTGCTCACCGACGAGACCGGCCGCGTCACCGGCGTGGTCGCGGTGATCGACGGCAAGGAGCGCCGGATCGGCGCGCGCAACGGCGTGCTCATCAACGCCGGCGGCTTCGCGCGCAACCAGCGCATGCGCGACGCCTATCAGCCGGGCACCTCGGCCGAGTGGACCAACGCCAACCCCGGCGACACCGGCGAGATGATCGAGGAGGCGATGCGGATCGGCGCCGCGATCGCGCAGATGGAGGAGATGGTCGGTGCCCAGATCGCGCTGCCGCCCGGCCGCACCTCGATGCTGCCGATGGTGCAGGGCGACGTCTCCAGCCCGCACAGCATCATCGTCGACCAGTCCGGCGTCCGCTACATGCGCGAGGCGCAGTCCTACATGAAATTCTGCCAGGAGGTGTTCGCGCGCGACAAGATCGTGCCGGCCGTGCCGAGCTGGCTGGTGATGGACAGCCAGTTCCTGCGCAAGTACATGCTCGCCGGGACGATGCCGGGCACCCGCAAGCCGAAGGCATGGACCGAGAGCGGCTTTCTGCGCACGGGCGCGACGGTGGCCGAGCTGGCGACGGCATGCGCGATGGATCCCGCCAAGCTGACCGCCTCCGTCCAGCGGTTCAACGGCTTCGTGCGCAACGGCGTCGACGAGGATTTCCATCGCGGCGAGCGCGCCTATGACCGTTATCTCGGCGATCCCGGCCACGCGCCGTCCACCAGCCTCGGCACGATCGAGAAGGGGCCGTTCTACGCGGTCCAGATCTTCCCGGGCGATGTCGGCACCTATGGCGGCGTCGTCACCGACAGCAATGCCCGCGTGCTGCGCGCGGACGGCTCGGCGATCCCCGGCCTCTATGCGACCGGCACCTCCACCGCCTCGGTGATGGGCCGCAGCTATCCCGGCGCCGGCTCCAGCATCGGGCCTTCCTTCACCTTCGGCTATGTCGCGGCGAAGCACGCGGCGAACGCCGGCAATCTGGCGGCCTGAACCCATGGCGTTCCTCTACACCGACGAGCAGACCGCGATCGGCGAGGAGGCGCGCCGCCAGCTCGCCGCGCGGTACGACGGCGGCGTGCTGCGCGGGCTGATCGAGGCGAGCGGCGAATATGACGCGGCGCTTTGGCGGCTCTGCGCCGACAATGGCTGGACCGGCGTGACGATCGCCGAGGAGCATGGCGGGCTCGGGCTCGGGCTGATCGAGCTCTGCCTGATCGCCGAGGCGCTCGGGCGGGTGGCGGCGGGCGCGCCGTTCCTGTCGACCTCCTTCGCCTGCGGCGACGCGATCGCGCGCCACGGCGACGACGCGGTGAAGGCGCGCTGGCTGCCGGCGCTCGCCGCGGGCGAGGCGATCGGCGTGCTGGCGACGACGGAGGGCGTCGAGATCGCGCCACGGCGGCCGCAGGCGCGGGTCGCGGGCGGCAGGCTGAGCGGGCGCAAGACCGCCGTCACCGGCGGCGCCGTCGCCGACGTCGCGGTCGTCCATGCCGCCGACGCGGACGCGGGCGGCGAGCCGGCGCTGTTCGCGGTCGATCTGGCGGGCGTCCGCCGCGAGCCGCTCGACAGCTTCGACAACAGCCGCTGCGCCGCGGACCTGCTATTCGAGGGCGTCGCGGCGCGCCGGCTCGACGGCAGCGATCGCGCGGCGCTGATGACGGTGCTGTCGCGGCTCGCCGTCGTCGTCGCCGCCGAGCAGACCGGCGGCGCCGACGCCTGCATCGAGGCGGCGCGCGACTATGCCAACACCCGCGTCGCGTTCGGCCAGCCGATCGGCAAGTTCCAGTCGGTCAAGCACGGCATCACCGAGATGTGGGTGCTGGCGCAGCTCGCGCGCTCGGCCGCGTCGGATGCCGCGCACCGCTTCGACAGCGGCGACACCGGCGCCGAGCTCGCCGCCGCCACCGCGCGGCTCAACGCCGGCGAGGCCTATGAGCAGGCGGCGTGGCTGGCGGTGCAGGTGCATGGCGGCATCGGCGTGACATGGGACTCCGATCTCCATCTCCATTATCGTCGCGCGCGGGCGACCGCGCTGGAGCTCGGACGCCCGTCCGTCTGGGAGGACCGCATCGTGAAGGCGCTGGAGCAGACCGCATGAGCATGCCCGACTACGAGAGCTACCGTGCCGCCGCGCACGCGTTCATCGCCGCGAACGAGCGCGAGTTCGGCGTCGAGGCGCAGGCCGGGCTCGACTCGCCGCGGCGGCTGGCGCTCGGGCGCCGCTGGCAGCGGCTCAAGCACGACAACGGCTATGCCGGCATCGCCTGGCCGAAGGAATATGGCGGCGCCGGGCTGACCGACATCCACAAGATCATCTACGAGCAGGAGCAGATGCCGTTCGGCATGCCCGACGATTATTTCCAGATCAGCCTGGGCATGCCGGTGCCGATCATCCTGCGGCGCGGCACCGAGGAGCTGCGCCGGCGTTTCGCGCTGCCGGCGCTGCGCGGCGAGCAGATCTGGTGCCAGCTCTTCTCCGAGCCGGGGGCGGGCTCCGATCTCGCGGGCCTGCGCACCCGCGCCGAGCGCGACGGCGAGGATGGCTGGCGGATCAACGGCCAGAAGCTGTGGACCAGCCAGGCGCAATATTCCGATTATGGCGTGATCGTCGTGCGCACCGATCCGACCGTCGCGAAGCACAAGGGCCTCACCTATTTCTGGCTCGACATGAAGTCGCCCGGGATCACGGTGCGCCCCGTCAAGCTGATGACCGGCGACAGCCACGTCAACGAGGTGTTCTTCGACGACGTCCCCATCCCCGACAGCCAGCGGCTGGGCGGTGTCGGCGAGGGTTTCGCGGTGGCGATGGAGACGCTCTTCATCGAGCGCTACTCCGCCGCCGACGAATCGGGCTTCGGGCCGCCCGCCGCCTATCTCACCAGCTATGCGCGCGAGACGATCACCGACGAGGGTCCGGCGATCGAGGAGGGGCGCATCCGCCGCGCGATCGCCGACGCCTATCGCCAGCAGAGCGCGCTGGCGGCGATCCGCGACACCGCCTTCCTGGCGCTGGCGTCCGGCCAGGAGCCCGACGCCAACGGCTCGATCCACAAGCTCGTGTCGATGCGCGCGCGGCAGAAGCTGGCGGCGGTCGCGCTCGACATGATGGGTCCGGCGGGTCTCGCGATCGACCACAAGAGCCGCTCGCGCCGCAACTGGACGACGAGCTGGCTGTCCGGCCCGCTCGGCCGGATCGCCGGCGGCGCCGACGAGATGCTGCTCAACACGATCGCCGAGCGCATCCTGGG
>CAXTPE010000025.1:0-18735 GCA_964245925.1 uncultured Sphingomonadaceae bacterium | reverse complement strand
TCGCCGGCGGCGCCGACGAGATGCTGCTCAACACGATCGCCGAGCGCATCCTGGGGCTCCCCCAGGATTATCGCCCGGACAAGAACGTGCCGTTCAACCGGATCGGTGCCTGATCGTCCGCGCGATCTTGCCGGACGCCGCTCCGATCTGCTTTGAGCGGCGGACGCTGTCGCCGATAGAGTGGCGCTGCGCCCTGGATTATTGATCTGCCGCGTTTTCCGAGCCAGCAGGTGATTCCCACCCGCTTCGCAGACGCTCTATTGGGAAGATGACAGGATGAAGCCCGGCACGAAGCTCAAGAGCGCGGTGTGCGACACCGAGGTGATGGTGATCCGCGCGGGCCGTCCGGCGGCGGTGGCGTGCGGCGGCGTGGCCATGGTCGAGGAGCGCGCCGGCGAGCGCGGCGCGATCGACCCGGCCTTCGCGGAAGGCACCAGGACCGGCAAGCGCTACCAGGATGCCGAGGGCGCGATCGAGCTGCTCTGCGTCAAGGCCGGGCAGGGATCGCTGTCGGCCGATGGCGTCGCGCTGCAGCCGAAGGACGCCAAGCCGCTGCCGTCGTCCGACTGACGGGCGTCGCCGCGCCATGAACATCTCGCTCCTGCTCCAGATGGCGGCGGATGTGGATCCGGAGCGCATCGCGCTGACCTGTGAGGGCCGCGACTGGTCCTATGGCGCGCTCTGGCGGGCGGCGGGCCACGCCGCCGGGCGGTTCCGCGCCAGCGGCTGCGGCCATGTCGCGCTGCTCGATACCGGCAGCGAGGCGGCGCCGATCGCCTTGTTCGGCGCGGCGATCGCCGGCCTGCCCTATGTGCCGCTCAACTACCGGCTGGCGCCCGATGATCTCGCCGCGCTGCTTGGTCGGATCGTGCCCGCGTTCGTGGTGGGCGACACAGCGGCGGTCGAGCGGCTCGGCCGGCACGCGGGCCATGTCGCCGAGCCGCGGGCGGACTTCGTCGCGGCGGTCACGGCGCCGGGCGATGCCGCGATCACGCCCGCCGACGATGCCTCGGCGGTCGCGGTCCAGCTCTTCACCAGCGGCACCACCGCCGCGCCCAAGGCGGCGATCCTGCGCCATTCCAACCTCGTCTCCTATATCCTCGGCACGATCGAGTTCGCGTCGGCCGATCCGGACGAGGCCGCGCTGGTCTCCGTCCCGCCCTACCACATCGCCGGGATCGCGGCGCTGCTGAGCTCGATCTACGCGATGCGCCGCATCGTCCTGCTGCCGAGCTTCGATGCCGACGGCTGGATCGACGCGTGTGCCGGCGAGCGCGCCACCAACGCCTTCCTCGTCCCGACCATGCTGTCGCGCGTGATCGCCCGGCTGGGCGAGCGCCAGGGCGGGCAGGCGCCGGCCGACATGACCGCATTGCGCGCCATCGCCTATGGCGGCGGCCGGATGCCGGCCGAGCTGATCGCCCGCGCGCTCGACCTGTTCCCGGAGACCGGCTTCACCAACGCCTATGGCCTGACCGAGACCAGCTCGACCATCGCGCTGCTCGGCCCCGACGAGCATCGCGCCGCGCATGGCGCGAGCGATCCTCTCGCGCGACGGCGGCTCGGCTCGGTCGGGCGGCCGCTGCCGACCGTCGAGATCGAGATCCGCGACGAGGAGGGCCGTGCCCTCCCGCCCGGGGAGCCCGGCGAGGTCTATGTGCGCGGCGAGCAGGTGGCGGGCGAATATCGCGAGCGCAGCGCGCTCGACGCCGACGGCTGGTTCCCGACCCGCGACGCCGGCTTCCTCGACGCGGACGGCTATCTCTACCTCTCGGGCCGCGCCGACGACGTGATCGTGCGTGGCGGCGAGAACATCTCGCCGAGCGAGATCGAGGACGTGCTGATCGCGCATGCCGCCATCGCCGATGTCGCCGCGGTCGGCACGCCGTCCGCCGAATGGGGCGAGGCGGTAGCGGTGGCGATCGTCCCGCACATGGGCGCGGACCTGCCGCACGAGGACGAGCTGCGCGCGCTGGTGCGGGCGCGGCTGCGCTCGTCGCGCGTGCCGGAACGGATCATGGTCGTCGACGCGCTGCCCTATAACGAGATGGGCAAGCTGCTGCGGCGCGAGGTGAAGCGTCTCTTCCACCAGCCGGCCTGACCGCGTGGCGGCGCCCGCGCCCGCGATCCCGCTGTCCGCGACCGCCGACGCGGCGGTGCGCCGGCTCGCGCGCCTCGCCGGATCGCCGGCCATCGCCGCGCTCGACGGCGCGGCGCTGCTCGGCGAGCGCGCGGCGCCGGGCGGGCTGCGCGTTCCCGGGCGGACCTCGGCCGGTGGCGGCTGCGCCCTGT
This sequence comes from uncultured Sphingomonadaceae bacterium, assembly GCA_964245925.1. Taxonomy (GTDB): domain Bacteria; phylum Pseudomonadota; class Alphaproteobacteria; order Sphingomonadales; family Sphingomonadaceae; genus Solisphingomonas. The sequence goes on along the minus strand of CAXTPE010000025.1, from coordinate 16,443 downwards.
ACGACGCCGCCGACGGCTGCGTGGCGCTCAACCTGGCGCGGCCCGACGATCGCGCGCTGCTGCCGGCGCTGCTCGCGGTCGAGCCGGAGGACATAGCCGACGCGGCGGGTCTGGCGCGATCGATCCGGCGCCGCTCCGCCGCGCCGCTGGTCGCGCGCGGCCGGGCGCTGGGGATGGCGATCGCCGATGCCGCCGCGCCGCCGGATGTTCCGTTGCGGCCGGGCGCCCGCATCGCGCGCGGCCGGGCTTGCGCGCCGCCGGCTCGCGCCGCGCCGCGCGTCCTCGATCTTTCCGCCCTGTGGGCCGGGCCGCTCGCGACCCACCTGCTGGCGCTGGCCGGCGCCGAGGTCGTCAAGGTCGAGAGCCGGCGCCGCCCCGATGCGATGCGCGATGGCGATGCCGGCTTCTTCCGCCTGCTCAACCAGGGCAAGGCCAGCGTCGCGCTCGACCTGACCGATGCCTCCGACCGCGCCGCGCTGCTCCGCCTGATCGACACCGCCGACATCGTCGTCGAGGCGGCCCGGCCGCGCGCGCTGCGCCAGCTCGGGATCGATGCCGACGCACTCGTGGCGGCGCGGCCCGGCCTCGTCTGGATCGGCATCACCGGCCATGGCGCGATCGGCGCGGCGGCGGACTGGGTCGGGTTCGGAGACGATGCGGGGGTGGCGGCCGGCCTGTCGGCGGCATTGCGCGCGGCCAGCGGGCGCGACGGCTTCGTCGGCGATGCGATCGCCGATCCGCTGACCGGCATCCACGCCGCCCTGACGGCTTGGGAGGCGTGGCGGACCGGGAAGGGCGGCCGCTACGATGTCGCGCTCAGCCAGGTGGCGGCCTGGTGCCTGCACGAGGCCAGGCGCGATGACCCACACATGCTCGCGCGCGATCTGCGGCGCTGGGCGGGGGCCGAGGGGCGGCGCTTCGCGCCCGTCGCGCCGCGCCGGATCGAGCAGGACGTCGCGCCGCTGGGCGCCGACACCGAGCGGATTCTGCGCACGGTCCCGGCATGCTGATCCGCCGCGCCGAGCTGCGCTGCGGCGGCATCGCCGACGTGCGCGTCACCGAGGGGCGGATCGCCGCGATCGGATCGCTGCCGCCGCTGGCCGGCGAGCCGGTCGCCGAGGCCGGCGGCGGGCTGCTGCTGCCGGGGCTGCACGATCATCACATCCATCTCGCCGCATGGGCGGCGGCGCTGGGTTCGGTCGAGTGCGGGCCGCCGGCGGTTTCCGACGGGTCGATGCTCGCGGCGAGCCTCGCCGCGCCGGGCGCCGGGTGGCTGCGCGGGATCGGCTATCACGAGAGCGTGGCGGGCGAGATCGACGCGCGCTGGCTCGATCGCGCCGCGCCCGATCGGCCGGTCCGCGTCCAGCATCGCTCGGGCCGGATGTGGGTGTTCAACTCGGCCGGGCTCGCGGCCGTGCTCGCCGGCGGCGATGCGCCGGACGGCTTCGAGCGTCGCGGCGGCCGTCTGACCGGCCGGCTGTTCGACGGCGACGACTGGCTGCGCGCGCGGCTCGGCGGCCGCCCGCCGGGGCTGGCCGAGGTCGGCGCCCGGCTCGCGAGCTATGGCGTGACCGGCGTCACCGAGGTCAGCCCCGCCAACGACGGGGTAATGGCGCGGCACCTCGACGGCGAGCGGCGCTCGGGCGCGCTGCCGCAGCGCGTGCTGCTCGCCGGCAGCCTCGCGCTCGGCGCCGGCGACGCCGCCCGAGGCATCGCGATCGGCCCGTTCAAGGTCCATCTCCACGAGGCCGCGCCGCCCGATCTCGACGATCTCGCCCGCGACATCGCGCTGGCGCATGATCGCGGGCGGGTCGCGGCGATCCATTGCGCGACCGAGGTCGAGCTCGTCATCGCGCTCGCGGCGCTGCGCGCGGGCGGTGTCGCGCGCGGCGACCGGATCGAGCATGCCTCGGTCGCGCCCGATGGGCTGATCGCGGACATCGCCGCGCTCGGGCTGACGGTGGTGACCCAACCGCATTTCATCGCCGAGCGCGGCGACGCTTACCGCGCGGCGATCCCGCCTGCCGAGTGGCCGCGGCTCTACCGGCTGGCGGCGTTCCGTGCCGCCGGCGTGGCGCTCGCCGGCGGCAGCGACGCGCCCTTCGGCGGCGCCGATCCCTGGGCGGCGATGGCGGCGGCGACGTCGCGCCGGACGGCGTCCGGGCAGGCGATCGGCCGCGACGAGGCGCTGACCCCCGAAGCGGCGCTGGAGCTGTTCCTGGGGGCGCCGGAGTCGCCCGGCGCGCCGCGCGCGGTCGAGGTCGGGGCGCGCGCCGACCTGTGCCTGCTCGATCGCCCGTGGCGCGCGGCACGCGCGGTACTTTCGTCGGAGATGGTCCGCGCGACATGGATCGACGGCCGCATCGTCATGGCGCGCGATGCGCGGCCGGCGGCGAACGTCGGATGACATCCAGCCGATCGGTGGCTCTCTCTCGTCATCCCCGCCTTCGCGGGGATGACGGAAAGCCGGCGATTCCACCTGCTTCGAAAACGCGCTCGGGCCATGGCCGGCCGATGAACGCCAGCACCCGCTCGGCGACGAGGTCCGTCGCGATGGCGATGTCCTCGTCGCCGGCGCTGCCCGCCGCATAGCCGCAGAACTGCTCGATCTGCATGACCAGCAGCATCGCCTCCACCCGCCGGCGGGGGAGCGGATCGGCGAAGGCGGCGACGCGCGCGGCCAGCGCCGCGATCAGCCGCGCGCGCTGGGCGGCGAGCCGGTCCGCCATGTCGCCGAGCTGGTGGAGCACCGCGGAATAGAGGCCCAGCACCTCACGGCGGGCCTGCATCGCGCGCACGAGGCGGCGCAGCCACAGCGTGATCGTGGCGAGGTCGAGCTCCGCCTCGCCGCCGAGCCGGCCGAACAGCGCGACCTGCCGATCCCAATCCTCCTCCACCAGCCCGATCAGCAGCGCGTCCTTGCCCGCGAAATGGCGGTAGACGGTCGCCCGCCCGACCCCGGCCTGCCGCGCGATCGCATCGATCGAGGCATCGGCGACGCCGTCGGCCATGAAGACGGCGCGGGCGGCCGCCAGGATGCGCCCCTCGGCGATCGCGCGCTGCGCCGCGCGCAGGCTGGGGCTGGCATTCGGCTGGTCGGGCATGTCGTCCTTTCAGCCGCATCGTCGCGGCGCCGCTTGATCGGTCGCGCAAACATGATACATATGTCTCGATATGATTGACAAGTATCGTGTTGGGGGACGGGATGGATAGCGAGACGGGCGAGGGGCTGCTGGACCTTGCCGCCGTCCAGGCGTGGCTGGATGCCAATGTGCCCGCGCTCGGCGCCGGCCCGCTTGCGGCCAGGATCCTCGCCGGCGGCGCGACCAACGCGGTGTTCCTGATCGAGCGCGACGGCCATCGCGCGGTGCTGCGCCGCCCGCCGCGCGTGCCGCGTCCGGACAGCGAGATGATCCTCGGCCGCGAGGCGCGCGTGCTGGCCGCGCTCGACGGCACCGGCGTGCCGGCGCCGCGCCTGTTCGGCCATTGCGCGGATCCGGCGGTGAACGGCACGGCCTTCTACGTCATGAGCCATGCCGACGGCTGGGTCGGCCTGGGCGACTTCCCGCCGCCGTTCGACCAGCCGGGCCAGGCGCGGCGCGACCTCGCCTTCGAGCTGGTCGGCGGGATCGCGGCGCTCGCCAACGTCGACTACCAGGCCGTCGGCCTCGATGGCTTCGGCAAGCCCGACGGGTTCCTCGAGCGCCAGGTCGATCGCTGGCTGCACCAGCTCGACATCTATCGGTCGACCGAGGACTATCGGGGCCGCGATCTGCCCGGGCTCGGCTATGTCGGCGACTGGCTCCGCGACAATGTCGTCGAGACGCCGCGCATCGGCATCATCCACGGCGACTACGGCTTCGCCAATGCGATGTTCGAGCGCGGCGACGCGGCGAAGCTGCTGGCGATGATCGACTGGGAGCTGTCGACGGTCGGCGATCCGCTGCTCGATCTCGGCTGGGTGCTCTATGGCTTCCGCGGCGAGGATGATCCCGTCAGCGAGGCGCCGTCGGCCTATTTCGATCCCGCGCCGTTCCCGACCCGCGAGGAGCTCGCCCGCTTCTACGCGGAGCGGACCGGGCTGCCGGTCGACAAGCTCGATTATTACATGGTGCTCGCCCAGTTCAAGCTGGCGGTGCTGCTCGAGCGCAAATATGCCGAGAGCCTGATCGGGCGGAAGCCCAGGGCCGATGGCGAGATGTTCGGCGCTTTCGTCATCAAGCTGCTCGCCCAGGCCGAGGCGACCGCGCGGGCGGCGAGGCTCTGATGGCGGACGACAGGGTCCGCACCCCGGCCGAGCTGTTCGATCTCGGCGGCAAGGTCGCGCTGGTGACCGGCGGCAGCCGCGGGCTCGGCCGCGCGATCGCGCTCGGCTATGCCGCCGCCGGCGCGGACGTCGTCATCGCCAGCCGCAAGCTCGATGCCTGCGCGGCGGTAGCGCGCGAGATCGAGGCGATGGGGCGCCGCGCGCTCGCGGTCGCCGCGCATGTCGGCAGATGGGACGAGATCGACCGGCTCGTCGATGCGAGCTATGATCGCTTCGGCAGGATCGACATCCTCGTCAACAACGCCGGCATGTCGCCGACCGCGCCATCGTCGCTGGCGACGAGCGAGGCGCTGTTCGACCGGATCGTCGCGCTCAACTTCAAGGGGCCGTTCCGGCTCTCGGCCGCCGTCGCCACGCGGATGAAGGCGGCGGGCGGCGGATCGGTCATCAGCGTGTCGAGCACCGGCGCGCTGCGCCCGCTCGCGCTGTTCGGCCCCTATGCCGGCGCCAAGGCGGGGCTCAACGCCATCTCGGTCGCCTTCGCGCAGGAGTTCGCGCCCGAGGTGCGGTTCAACATCATCTCGCCCGGCGCCTTCTATACCGACATCTCGAAGGGCTGGGCGACGCCCGGCGCGCCGCGGCCGGTGCCGCTCGGGCGCTTCGGCCATCCGCCCGAGATCGTCACCGCGGCGCTCTATTACGCGAGCGACGCCTCCTCCTACACCACCGGCTCGCTGCTGCGCGTCGATGGCCTCGGCCAGATCTGAAAGGCTCGCCCATGATCGATTTCAGCCTCTCGCCCGAATTCGCGGCGACGCTCGACTGGATCCGCGATTTCGTCCGCGAGAATGTCGAGCCGATGGACGCCGCGTTCGATCACGATCACACGCTGCCCTACAACCGCCACGACGAGGCGAGCCGCCGCATTCTCAAGCCGTTGCAGCGGATCGTCAAGGCGAAGGGGCTGTGGGGCATCCATCTGCCGCCGCATCTCGGCGGGCCGGGGCTGACCACCGTCGAGCTCGCCTTCGTCAACTTCATCCTCGGGCGGACGACATGGGGCCCGGTCACCTTCGGCGCGCAGGCGCCCGACAGCGGCAATGGCGAGATCCTCGCGCAATTCGGCACGCCCGAGCAGAAGGAGCGCTGGCTCAAGCCGCTGTGGGACGGCGATTGCCATAGCTGCTTCTCGATGACCGAGGTCGAGGGCGGCTCCGATCCCACCCAGTTCACCTGCCAGGCGGTGCTCGATGGCGACGAATGGGTGATCGACGGCGAGAAATGGTATTCCTCGAACGCGCATCTCGCCGATTTCCTCATCGTCGTCGCCAAGACCGATCCCGATGCCGCCAACGTCCACGAGCGCTTCTCGACGATCATCGTGCCGCAGGGCACGCCGGGGCTCGAGATCGTCCGCCAGGTCGGCCTCGCCTCCGATCGCTACGGCGCGCCCGGCCACCCGCATCTGCGCTACGACAACTGCCGCGTGCCCGCCGCCAATCTGCTCGGCCCGCGTGGGCGGGGCTTCAAGGTCGCGCAGGCGCGGCTCGGCGGCGGACGCATCCACCATGCCATGCGCGCGGTCGGCATGGCCGCGAAGATGCTCGAGATGATGACCGAGCGCGCCGTCTCGCGCGTCACCAAGGGCAAGCCGCTGGCCGCGCACCAGCTCGTCCAGATGGACGTGGCGGAATGCTGGATGGAGATCGAGCAGCTCCGCCTGCTCGTGCTCAAGACCTCCTGGCTGCTCGATCAGCGGCGCGACGAGGAGGCGCGGCAGTGGATCGGCGCGTGCAAGGTGCGCTGCGCCGAGGTGACGCGCACGGTCAGCCGCAAGGCGATGCACCTGATGGGCTCGCTCGGCATGTCGAACATGACGCCGCTCAGGAACCAGATGCTCTCGGCCGAGATCCTGGGGATGGCGGACGGGCCGTCCGAGATCCACCAGATGCAGATCGGCCGCGCGGTGCTCAAGACCGGCAAGCCCTCGACCGGCCGCTTCCCCAGCTTCTACCTGCCGACCCTGAAGGCGGAGGCCGCGCGGAAGTTCGGGATCGACATCGCGGTCTGAACGACGCCCGAGCGATACTGTCGGGCGCGGGCGCGGCGCCATCTTGTACCGCGCGCGCGCCGTGGCATCGCGGCCCGGAGCGGAATGGGGCGACATCGAATCGCGTCGCCCGTTCGTGTCGAGCGAAGTCGAGACGCGGCGCCTGGTGCCGCCCCTCGACCGCGCTCGGGACGAACGGTGGTGCGATGTGACATCGTCGTGCGCCAGATCGACAGGTTTTCCAGGAGAAGCACGATGCGAATCGATTCGACCATCTCGGCAGTCGTCACGGGCGGCGCCTCGGGGCTCGGCTTCGCCAGCGTGCAGGCGCTGCGCGCGGCGGGCGCCAGGGTCGCGATCTTCGACATGAACCCGGCGACCGGCGAGAAGGCGGCGGCCGACACCGGCGCGATCTTCTGCCAGGTCGACGTCACTTCGGACGACAGCGTCGCCGCCGGCTTCGCGAAGGCCGCCGAGGCGAACGGCCCGGCGCGCATCCTGATCGCCTGCGCGGGCGGCGGCAACGCCGCGACCACGATCAAGGCCGACAAGGCGACCGGCGAGATCAAGCGCTTTCCGGTGAGCGAGTTCGCGCGCGTGCTCACGCTCAACGCGGTCGGCACCTTCGCCACCATCACCCATTTCGCCGCCGGCGCCGCGAAGCTCGAGCTCGTCGACGGCGAGCGCGGCGCGATCGTCTGCACCGCCTCGGTCGCCGCCGAGGACGGCCAGACGGGCCAGGCCGCCTATTCCGCCGGCAAGGCGGCGATCATCGGCATGACGCTCCCGATCGCGCGCGATCTCTCGCGCTTCGGCATCCGCATCAACACGATCCTGCCGGGCATCTTCGATACGCCGGCGATGGCGCAGGCCTCGCAGGAGATGAAGGACGCGCTCGGCGCCACCGTCGCCTTCCCCAAGCGACTCGGCAATTCGGCAGAGTTCGCGCAGCTCGCGCTCGAGATGTGCCGCAACGGCTATATCAACGCCGAGAAGGTGCGGCTGGATGGCGGGATACGGTTTGCCGCCCGCTGACGCCGCCGCCGGCGATGCGCCGACGCTCCGCTTCAGGCTCCCGGACGGCACCATCCGGGACGTGGTCGCCGAAGGGTCGGTCTATACGGTCATGGCGGCGGCCAGACGCGCCGCCATTCCCGGCATCGAGGGCCAGTGCGGCGGCAATCGCGCGTGCGCGACCTGCCATGTCCATGTCGATCCCGGCTGGATGGCGGTCGTCGGCCCGCCCGGCGCCGACGAACGCGACCTGATCGCGCTGACCGACGATCCCGGGCCGACGAGCCGGCTCTCCTGCCAGATCCCGATCTCCGCCAGGCTCGACGGGCTGGTGCTGACGCCCGTGCCTGGATGATCGCGCGGCCGCGCGGGATTTTTCGTCAACGGGGAGGCAATTTCCTGCCGCAGCGCAACATGGCGCTTGACACGCTCCCGAGAAACCCTATGCTTGCTTAGTGTTCCGGGGCGCTTCATCGTTCCGGCATGTCGTCACGAGCAGGAAGGAAGTCCCATGCGTACCCCCATCGTCCTCGCCGCCCTGATCGCCGCCGCCGCTCCGGTGCTGGCGCAGCCCGCCGCCGCCACCGCCTCGGCCCCGATCGCCACCAAGGGACAGATGCTCACCGGCGCGGATCATTCGCGGCTGGGTTCGGTCGTTCGCGTCGCGGACGACGGATCGGTCGCGATCATCTTCGACGCGCAGCTCGTCACGGTTCCGGCGTCGACGCTGACCGTCGCCGACGGCAAGCTCGTCACCAGCCTCAGCAAGCATGATCTTACCGCAATGCGGTAAGGCCGGAAGCGGCCGGCGGCATGCTCATGCCGCCGGCCGCGACAGCTCCAGCAGGCGGCCCCTGGCCGGAACGTCGATGTCCGCCCGGGTGAGATTGTCGCTGATGCGGTCCAGCAGCGCATCGAGCGTGGCGAGCTCCTGCGCGCTCAATCCGGCGAACGCGCGGCGCTCCTGCGCCATGCCGAGCTCGGTGAGCTTCTCGAGCACCGCATTGGCCGGCTGCTTCAGATAGATCAGGTGCGATCGGCGGTCGGCCGGATTGGCGCGGCGCTCCAGCAGGCCCTCGTCGCAGAGCTTGTCGATCAGGCGGCCGGCGGTCACCTCGCCCACCTCCAGGATCGCTGCGATGCCGCGCTGCGTCGTGCCCGGAACGCCGGCGACCACCGAGATCGTCGTCCATTGCGCGCGCGTGATGCCGATGCTGCTCGTGCTGTGATCGAACTGCTTGCGGATCAGGCGCGCGATCACGGTCAGCTTCAGGCCGAGCGGCCGGCGCGCGATTCCCGTCCCGATGCCCGCTGTCGCCGGCTCCGGCTGGCCCGGGCCCGTCCGGTCGGCGGCCATCTATCGCGCCATGTAGCGGCGCAGCGTCCGATGGAAGTTCGCCGGGGACCGCTCCTGCTTCGGATTCGGCCGGCAGCCCCGGAACGCCTTCGAATGCAGCCCGCGCTGCACCTCGGCCATGTTCTGGAAATCCTGCTGGAGGATCAGCGGCCAGTCGGTGAGCACCGGCACATGCTCGTTCTTCACGTCCTTGGGCTCCTGGCCCTCGGGGAAGCGATCGAGCGTGTAGACCTCGAAGATGCAGCTGTCCGGATCGGTGCCGTCGGGCCGCGCGCGATAGCCGAGCACGAAGGTCGGCGCCTGCAGGATCACGAGGTTCGGGAAGAGGTGCCAGTCCACCCCCGCGGCCATATAGTGCTCGGGCGTGATCGCCGGCGTCCGGACGCCGGCGGCGGCATCGATCTCCATCGTCCACAGGTTCATCTGCATGAACGCGTCCATCGCCGGCGTGTCCGGCGGCAGCTCCTCGTGGACCCGCTTGGCGGCCTGGACCATCGAATCGGAGAGGAAGGCGTCGACGTCGCGCTTCAGGCTCGTGAAGCTGTCGGCGAGCGACTTGGTGATGTCCTGGCGCGGGGTTTCGTGGGTGCGGGGCGAGCCCTCGCCGGTGACGCGCGCGTCGGGCGGCAGGAAATAGCCGAAGTTGCCGTGCTTTCCCCACGCGTTCGACCACGTGTAGTCGTCGGTATGCTCCAGCAGCTGGGTATGCGTCGCGGCGACATGATAGCCCTCGTCGAAGGCTTCGAGCGCCACCTTCCAGTTGCACGGCATCTTGAGCCAGCGCCGCCAGCGGTAGCGCATATGCTCGATCTCATAGGGATCGAGCAGCGAGGCGGCCGGCTCCAGATAGTCGCGGAGCGGCTCGCACTCGGGATCGAGGTTGATGAACACATAGCCGCCGAAGCTATCGACCTTGACCTTCTGGAGCCGGACGTCGTCGTCGGCGAGCGCGCCGTTCCAGTCCTTGCGGTCGAGCACCTCGATGTTCTCGCCGTCCAGCGACCATTTCCAGCCGTGGAACTTGCAGGCGAAGCGCTTGGCGTGGCCGCAGCCCTCGGTCAGCGTCCGGCCGCGATGCGGGCAGACATTGTGATAGGCGCTGATCGTCTCCTTGTCGCTGCGCACGACGATGATCGACTGGTCGAGGATGTCATAGGTGACGAAATCGCCGACCTTCGGGATCTCCTCGACGCGGCAGGCCATCTGCCAGACCTTGCTCCAGAGCCGGTCATATTCGCGCTCGGCATGGTCGCGCGAGATATAGGCTTCGGGGGAGATGATGAAATCTTCGGGCGAAAGCTCGTCGGGCGTCATCGCGGTGAGGCTGGCGGTCGGCTGATTCATCGTCCTGCTCCAGGGGGTTCGCCCTCCGCCGACAGTCACAGCTTACGCGGGCTTGGGCAAGTGGCGGCGCATCGCTCGGGCGATCGCTCCGGGCCAATATCGGAGCGCGGTTGACCGGCGCAAGGGCAGGCCGGCGTAGCTCGCGCGACAGCATCGGGAGCAGGACGGATGGACTATGGTTTTGCGAAGGTGGCGCGCGAGGATCATGTGACGATCGTCACGATCGATCGGCCCGAGCAGCGCAACGCGCTGCACTCCGATGCCTTCTTCGAACTCGCCGCGATCTTCGACGATTACGAGGCCGATCCGGAGCAATGGGTCGCGATCATCACCGGCGCGGGCGACAAGGCGTTCTGCGCCGGCGCCGATCTCAAGGGCGGCATCCGCGAGATGCCCGCCTCGGGATTCGCGGGGCTCTGCACGCGCTTCTCGCTGACCAAGCCGGTGATCGCCGCGGTCAACGGCTTCGCGCTCGGCGGCGGGTTCGAGACGGCGCTGGCCTGCGACATCATCGTCGCGGCGGACACCGCCAGCTTCGGGCTGACCGAGCCGCGCGTCGGGCTGGCGGCGCTCGCCGGGGGGCCCCAGCGGCTGGTGCGCGAGATCGGCTACAAGCGCACGATGGGCATGCTGCTGACCGGCCGGCGGGTGTCCGCGGCCGACGGGCTGGCGCTCGGCTTCGTCAACGAGGTCGTGCCGGCGCCGGAGCTGATGGCGGCGGCGCGGCGCTGGGCGGACGACATCGTCGCGTGCAGCCCGCTGTCGATCCGGGCGACCAAGCAGATGGCGATGGCGGCGGCGGGGCAGGCGCTCGAGCCCGCGATCAGGGGGATGTTCGAGCTTCCGGCCGTGCAGGCGATGCTGCGCTCGGAGGATGTCCGCGAGGGGCCGCGCGCCTTCGCCGAGAAGCGCAAGCCGGACTGGAAGAACCGCTGAGAGAGCTTGGGGGACGCGCCGGATCCGGATGACCTCACATGTTCCGTCTTCTTCGTCATCTCCGCGAGGGCGGGGATCCATAAGGGCTGACGGAGCGGAAGCTTCCTTGCGCAACGCCCATGGATTCCCGCCTTCGCGGGAATGACGAACAGCGGTGCGAGCCGACGTCATCCCGCTCCCCGCTCATCCGTGCCGGCGCGGTTCCGCGCGGCCAGGCTCGCTCAGCCCGCGCCTTGCTCAGCCCGCCTCGTTCAGCCCGCCTCGTTCAGCCCGCCTTGTCCTTGGCGCCGATCCCGCTGGCATATTGCTTGAAGCCCTCGCGATAGGCGGGGCCGAGCATCAGCGAGCTGTTGGCGAGCCGCTCGACATGGCGGGCCTGGGCGAGGCCGACGTCGCGCGCCATCTCGATCGCGATCTTGGCGGTGCCCATCTGCTCGCCGTTCTGCTTGGCGAGGTGGCGGCAGAAGGTCATCACGTCCTCCTCGAAGCTCTCGTCGGGAAAGACCTCGTGGACGAGGCCCATGGTCAGCGCCTTGTCCGCGTCGGCGGCCAGATTGGCCATCAGCAGGTAGCGCGCCCAGTGCGTGCCGACGATCCGGGTGAGGCGGCTGACACCGTTCGACGCCGGCACGACGCCGAACCGCCCTTCGGGAAAGGCGTAGCGCGCGCTCTTCGCCGCGAGGCGGAAGTCGCAGGACAGCGATATCTCGAGCCCGCCGCCCATGCAGGTGCCGTGATGGGCAACGACGAATGGTTTCTCGATCGCCTCCATCTCGTCATACATGCGCTGCATGCCGTGAAGACCGCGGCGGTGCATCTCGCGCACGCCCGATCCGGTATCCGGGCCGTTGCCATAGACCATCCCCCCATGGTCGTCCGTCTTCAGATCGGCGCCGGCACAGAAATAGCGGCCGGTCGAGCGAATCAGCATGACCTTGAGCTCGGCGGTGTCGCGGAAGCGGGCGACCGCCTCCTCGATCAGCGCCAGCATCGGCTTGTTGAGCGCGTTCAGCTTGTCGGGCCGGTTCAGCGTCGCGATCAGGATGCCGTCCTCGACGGCGGTGAGGAGGGGCGGAGCGTCGGTCATGGTCTCTCTTCCGGTCCGGACGGGCTCAGCCGCGGGTGCGCGGCATGCCGAGCTGGCGCTCGGCGATCATGCTGCGGTGCACCTCGCTGGTGCCGCCATAGATGGTCGTGCCGTGCGCGTGGCGGTAGCTGAGGTTGAGGAACCCCGCCGGCCCGTCCTTGCCCAGCGAGGCGGGCGCGGCGAGGTTGAGCAGATCGGCGGAGTCGGACAGGAACTTCTCCGACGAGAACATCTTGGACGCCGGCCCCACCGCCGGGATGTCCTTCTTCTCCGTGGCCGACCACAGCGCGTAATAATAGATCACGGTCGAGAGCTGGACATGGGCGGCGACCCGCGCGAGCCGCCGGATGGTATCCTCTTTCGCGATGAGCGGCCGGCCGCCGCGGATCGTCTCCCGGCAGAAGGTCGCGGCCTCGTCCAGCATGTGGCGCTGGACCTTCACGAAGCTCGCGCCATGCTCGAGCTCGAGGCTCGCCGCCATCACCTTCAGCCCGCCGCCGACCTCGCCCAGCCGATAGCTGTCGGGGATGTGGACGCCATCATAATAGGTGATGTTGGTGCGCTCGTCCTGGAAGGTGTAGACCGGCTGCACCTCGACGCCCTCGGCCTTCAGGGGCACGATGAACATCGTCAGCCCCTTGTGCTTGGCGACATCGAAATCGGTGCGCGCGAGCATCAGCACATATTCGGCGATATTGGCTCCGCTCGTGAACATCTTCTGCCCGTCGATCCGCCAGCCATTGCCCTCCGGCGTGGCGCGGGTGACGGCGGCGAACACGTCCGATCCCGATCCCGGCTCGGAGAAGCCCAGGCTGCACACCGCCTCGCCCGCCGCGACCTTCGCCAGCGCCTCCTTCTTGAGATCCTCGCTGCCGAAGCGCTGCATGATCCAGCCGACCATGTTGCTCGTGCCCGCGGCATGGCCGGACCATTCATTGTCCTCCCACGCCGCCGACGCCGCGCTCAGCGCATAGGGGCTGGCGTCGCGGCCGCCATATTCCCTGGACCAGCCGGGGAAGAGCAGCCCCGCCTCGGCGAGCTGCTTGTGCACGCCCGCGTCGTGGCCGGCGTAGGAGTAGTGCGCCTTGGCCTTGAGCTCGGGCGTCAGCGTCTTCTCGAAGAAGGCGTTGACCTCCTCGGCGAGCACGCGCGCCTCGTCGCCCAGGTCGAAGTCGATCGAGACCTCGCCGACATCGGGCAGGTTCGCGGTCTCGCCATGATAGAGCCGGCGCCCGGCCTCGGCGAGCAGCAGCTCGGGATCGCCCAGCGTCATCGGCAGCGCGCGCGCGCGCAGATTGTAGAGATGCACGTCATATTCCGACGTCAGCCCGTAGCCGCCGAAGGTGTGCAGCGCCTGCGAGCCGGCGAGCCCCGCCGTCTTGGCGTTCCACCACAGCGCCATCGAGACCTGCGCGGCGGCGCCCTCGGCGCCATCGGCGATGTCGCGGATCGTCTTCCAGATCAGGTGGCGGCCGCCGTCGGTATCGACGATCAGGTCGGCGAGCGGATGCGAGATCGCCTGATAGGCGCCGATCGGCTGGCCGAACGCCTTGCGCTCGGAGGCATAGGCCGCCGCCAGCCGGATCGCCTGGCGCGAGACGCCGGCGAGCGCGGCGGCGGTGAGCAGCTTCCACTCCTCGATCGCCGCCTCGAACGTGGCGACGGCGTCCGCGCCCCGGGCGAGCACCACGCGATCGGCGCGATCGAGGCGGATCTCCGCCAGCGGCGTCGAGGCGAGATTGGGGGTGACCGGCTCGCCGGCATGGTTCCTGGTCGCGGCGGGCGAGGCGCGCCCTTGCGCGACCGCCTTCTCCTCGGCGGCCGGCCGGACCAGCAGGATCGCGTCGCCCGCGCGCGCGATCACCGCGTCCGCGACGGCGCCGCCCGCGATCCACTGGACCGGCTCCTCGGCCGCGTCGAGCATCGCGATCGTCACCACCGCGTCGCCGGCGGCGAGCCGCGCCGCGAGCTCGGCGATGTCCGCCTCGGCCGACGGCGCCAGCAGCGGCGCCGCGACGATCGCCTCGGCGATCGGGCCGGAGGCGAGCGTGCGGCCGGCCTCCTCCATCAGCAGCGCCGCGTCGAGCAGCCCGAGCCCGAGCCCGCCGGCCGCTTCCGGCACGCGCATCGCGAACGCGCCCAGTTCGGCCAGCCCCCGCCACAGCCCGGCATCGAAGCCGAGCGGCATGGCGGCGCGCACCCGCGCGATGCTGCTGTGCTCGTCGAGGAAGCGCGCGAAGGTCTCCGCGATCATCTTCTGATCGTCCGATGGCTCGAAGTTCATGCTCGTCTGGCTCCACCACCGCGCGTCATCGCCATTCCGCATGACATGACGGGCCGGAAAAGTCCCTGTGCAGGCGCAATATCCGCCCGGGCGATCCGTGCGATCCCGCGCCTCAGCCGTCGTCCTCGACGAAGATGATCCGCTCGGGGCACGATCGGGCGCCCCGGCGCGCCGCCTCCTCGTCGCCGGGCGCGACCTCGAAGCCCTCGACGGCGATATAGCCCTCGTCGTCGAGCGGATACAGCTCGCCGGCCACCGCCTGGCAGCGGGCGTTGCCGACGCATCCACTCTTCTCGATCCTGATCTTCACCGCCTGATCCCCGGCTGCCCAGCCCGCCGCATTGAGCCAGCGCGCGACGCCGCCGACCAGCCGGTCCGGCGCAAATCGTCCTGGCGTTATCGGCGCCGCGCGAAGGCGGGCATGCTTGAATCCGCGAGGCCGGGCGATCACAGCGCCATATCGCGGCGGGCGTCGTCGATATGGCGGGATCCGCCGCCCGTTCGGGATCGGTGCCATGGCGACACGGGACATCGGCGACATGACTGCCACCAGTCTGCCGGTGCCCGAGCATGTGCCGCCGGAATTCGTCTATGATTTCGACATGTATCGCGATCCGGCCGATCTCGCCGAGCCGCATGCCATCCCGCCCCGGATCGTCGCCGAGGACACGGTGCTCGCCGGCGCGCCGATGGCCAAGGACGAGCGCGCCGTGCTGTTCCTGCCGGCCGCCAATCTCGACGAGCGCGAGTTCCCCCATCCCGAGGCGTTCGACCTGAAGCGCGAGAACAAGGTCCACATCGCCTTCAACTCCGGCCCGCACCGCTGCCCGGGCTCGCACCTGGCGCGGATCGAGCTCCAGATCGTCTACGAGGAGGTGCTGGCGCGGCTGCCCGAGTTCCGGCTCGATCCGGACGCGCCCGCCCGGTTCCACTGCGGCAATATCATCGGCATCGATACCCTGCCGATCGTCTGGGACGTCTGAGCGGTGGCGCCCGCCCGCCGTCGCCCGCCGCTTCTGCGGGATTGATCCGGTGGACGAGCCGCCGATCGACGCGCTGCCGGGCTTCCGCCGCCGCATCCTGATCGAGCCCGCCGCCGGCCGGGTGACGGCGGAGCTGGAGGATGATTATCATCGCATGGCGGTGACGATCGCGCATGCCGACGGGATCGCCACCGCCGTCTCCGCGTCGATGGCGCGCGCGCCGTGGACGACCTGCCCCGGCGCCGAGCTCGAGCTGCCGCGCAGCTTCGCGGGGCGTCCGCTCGGCGAGTTCGGCGCCGTCGGCGAGCGCGAGCGCAACTGCACGCATCTCCACGATCTCGCGCTGCTCGCGGCCGCCCATGCCGCGGACGCGGCGCCGACGGTGATCGACATATTGGTGAGCGACGCGATCGATGGCACCAGGCATGCCGAGCTGCGGCGCGGCGGCGTCGCCGCGATGCGCTGGCGGATCGAGCGGGACCGCATCGCGGCGCCCGCGGCGATCGCCGGGCGCGGCCTGCGCGAGCTCGGCGACTGGATCGCGGGGCTCGCCGCGAACGCGCAGGAAGCGGCCCGCCTGCTGCGCTGGGGCGCGATGATGGCGGGCGGCCGGGCGATGGTGATCGAGAAGGAGACCCGGGGGTTGCCGCTGGGCAAATGCTATACGTTCCAGCCGGATCGGTTCGCGGCGGCGATGCGGCTCAGCGCGATCGTCGATCTTTCCGGATCGTCCGGGGGGCCGCTGGCGGATCGCCGCGCGGCAGTGCCGGACGTGACCACACACGCAGCATAGCACCGTGGCTTGGCCGCCGATCGCGCGGCATGGGAGGTTGTATGAAGATGAACGACATGGTGGTCGTCAGCGTCGACGATCACATCACCGAACCGGGCGACATGTACGACAGGCATCTCTCCGGCGAGGCGCTGGCGACCGCGCCCAAGCTGCGCGAGACCGCCGACGGCACCAACTACTGGGAATATCAGGGCAGGAAGATGCCGTCGGTCGGCCTGAACGCGGTCGCGGGGCGGGTGCCGGAGGAATATGGCGTCGAGCCGACCGCGCTCGGCCAGCTCCGCAAGGGCTGCTACGATCACGCCGCGCGCGTCGACGACATGAACGT
>CAXTPE010000024.1:0-23572 GCA_964245925.1 uncultured Sphingomonadaceae bacterium | reverse complement strand
GCCGAGCCGCAGCGCTACATCGCCCAGCCAACGCTCGCGCTCTCGACCGTGCCGACGCTCACCGATAAGGGCGTGGCGCCGCGCCACGTCGATTTCCGTCCGTTCTGCCTGACCGGCGCCAAGGGCGTGTGCATCGTTCCCGGCGGCCTCACCCGCGTCGCGCTGCGCGAGGGTTCGCTGGTGGTCAACTCCAGCCAGGGCGGCGGCACCAAGGACAGCCTGATCCTCTCCGCGACGAGCCAGCGCCAGGGCGACGGCATGCAGGCGCAGACGATGGGCGGCATGACGCAGAGCCAGGGGTTCCGGGCCCAGGGCCCGGGCGGCCAGTCGCGGGGCATGCCCTGACGATGCTCTCGCGGACCGCCTCGTCGCTCTACTGGATCGGCCGCTATGTCGAGCGCGCCGAGTTCACCGCGCGGCTGATCGAGGCGACGATGCGGCTCGATTCGCTCTCGCACCGCCCGGCCGGCGCCGGCGCGTGGGAAAGCGCGCTGGCGGTCGTCTCCGCCGAGCGCGGCTTCGCGGCGACCGGCGAGGAGATCGGCCCGGCCAGCGTCACCCGCTATCTCACGCTCGCCGACGACAACCCGAGCGCGATCCGCGCCAGCCTCGATGCCGCGCGCGGCAATGCCCGCGCGGTCCGCACCGGGCTCTCGCGCGAGGCGTGGGAGGCGATCAACCGCGCCTGGCTCAACCTGCGCGGCCTCGCCTCCACCGGCGGCCAGGCCGACACGCTCGCGCTGATCGACACGATCAAGGCGGAGGCGCGCGGCTTCGAGGGCGCGCTCCACCGCATGCTGCGCAACGAGGCGAGCTTCTTCGTGCGGCTGGGCGCCACCGTCGAGCGCGCCGACAACAGCGCGCGCCTGATCGACGTCAAATATCATCTGCTGCTGCCGGAGGGCGAGAAGGTCGGCGGGATCCTCGATCGCGACCAGTGGACGACGATCCTCCAGACCGTCTCGGCCGTCACCGCCTTCCGCTGGCTCTATCGCGACGGGCTGACGCCGCGCAACGTCGTCGACCTGCTGATCCTGCGCAAGGAGATGCCGCGCTCGCTGTCGGCCTCGATCGACGAGGTGGTGACGCTCCTGAACCTGCTCGGCAAGCGCACCGGCATGCAGGGCGAGGCCGATCGCATGGCCCGCCTGCGCCAGACCGCGCTCGGCCGCGCGTCGACCGGCGGGATCATCGACCGGGGGCTGCACGAGTTCCTGCAGGCGTTCCTTGCCGACAATGTCCGGCTCGACCAGGCGATCGCCGCCCAGTTCCGCTTTCCGTGACCGCATGCGCCTGCTCGTCCAGCACACCACGACCTATCGCTTCAGCCAGCCGCAGCGCCGGCTCGTCCAGCTCGTGCGCGCCACGCCGCCGAGCTTCGTCGGCCAGAACGTGGTCGACTGGCAGATCGACGTCGATTGCGACGCGCGCCTCAAGAGCGGGCGCGACGGCTTCGGCAACGAGACGACGATGCTCTACATCGACGGCCCGATCGACCAGATCGCGCTCTGCGTGCGCGGCGAGGTGCTGACCGACGATCGCGCCGGCATGGTGGTCGGCGCGAACGAGCCGCTGCCGCCGCCGCTGTTCACCCGCTCGACCCCGCTCACGCTCGCCGACGGGGCGATCGCGGGGTTCGCGCGCGAGGTGGCGGCGGCGACCGACTCGCCGCTGTCGACCGCCCACGCGCTCATGGCGGCGCTGCACGGGCGGATCGAGTTCGACGCGACCGACAACGACAGCACGCGCACCGCGATCGCCGCGTTCGCCGCCGGCCGCGGCGTCTGCCAGGACCATGCCCATGTCATGGCGGCGGCGCTGCGCAGCCTGGGACATCCGGCGCGCTACGTCTCCGGCCATCTCTATCGCGGCGAGGACGAGGCGGAGCAGCATGCCGCCCACGCCTGGGCCGAGGCCTGGTTCGAGGACTATGGCTGGATCGGCTTCGACCCCACCAACGACCGCTGCCCGGACGATCGCTACGTCCGCGTCGCCACCGGGCTCGACTATCGCGATGCCGCCCCGCTATCCGGCGCGCGGGTCGGCGGGGGCGACGAGCGCCTCGAGGTCGGCGTGCGCATCGGCGACGCCGACGCGCGGACGCAGGCCCAGTAGGCGGCACGGCGGGGGCTCAACGACATGACCTATTGCGTCGGCATGCTGCTGGAAGGCGGCCTCGTGATGATCGCCGACACGCGCACCAACGCCGGCGTCGACAATATCTCGAGCTATCGCAAGCTGCACACGCTGGCCGATGACGGGGACCGGCTGATCTTCGCCGCCACCTCGGGCAATCTCTCGATCACCCAGACCGCGCTCGGCCTGCTCGACGAGGGCCTGCCCCGGACCGACGAGGACGGGGAAGCGAACGACGGCAAGCGGCTGATGCGCGATGCGCCGAGCATGTTCCGCGCGGCCCAGCTCGTCGGCGATGCGGTGCGGATGGTGCGCGAGGACATGAAGCCGGCGCTCGACAAGGAGAAGGTGTCCGCGGGCATATCGGTGATCGTCGGCGGGCGCATCGGCTCGGGACCGCTCAAGCTCTACCACATCTATTCGGCCGGCAATTTCATCGAGTGCCAGGCGGACCAGCCGTTTCTCCAGATCGGCGAGACCAAATATGGCAAGCCGATCCTCGATCGCGCGCTGAAATATGACACGCCGCTCGACGAGGCGGTGAAGGTCGGCTTCATCTCGTTCGATTCGACGATCCGGTCGAACCTCGCGGTCGGCCGCCCGCTCGATCTCGCGGTGATCCCGGCCGATCCCGCGCTGCCCGCGATCCGCCGCCGCATCGAGGCGGACGACGCCTATTTCAACGATCTCTCGGCGCGCTGGTCGCTGATGCTGAACGAGGCCCGCGCCACGATCCCCGATCCGCCGTTCATGTCGGCCTGGTACGAGGCGGCGCGGGGGTGAGCCTCACCCGATCGGCCGTTCCTTCGCCGGGAGCGGCTCATGCCGCGTCGGTGCCGGCCGGGGCGGCGTGAAGCGCTGCCAGCCGACCGGGCCGAGCCGCTCGATCGGCCGGAAGCGCACTTTGTACTGCATCCGCGCCGAGCCCTCGACCCAATAGCCGAGATAGACATAGGGCAGCCCCGCCCGCGCGCCGCGCGCGATGTGATCGAGGATGATGTAGGTGCCCAGGCCCACGCGGCCGGCATCGTCGGGCTCGAAGAAGCTGTAGATCATCGAGAGGCCGTCGGCCTGGTGATCGGTGAGGCAGGCGCCGACGAGGCGACCGGGCCTGTCGCCGTCCGACGGCTCGCGATATTCGACGACATAGGTGTTGACCGGCGTCTGCTCCACCATGTCGGCGAAATCCAGCTCGTCCATGTCGGCCATGCCGCCGCCCGGATGGCGGGCCGCCAGATAGCGGCGCAGCAGCGAGAACTGCTCGACCGTCGTCCAGGGCTTGCAGGCGGAGACGACCAGATCGGCGTGGCGCTTGATGAGCCGGCGCTGGGTGGCGTTCGGCTGGAACTCGCTGGCGACGACGCGCACCGATATGCAGGCGTTGCAGCCGTGGCAGCTCGGCCGATAGGCGACCGACTGCGAGCGCCGGAAGCCGATCCGGCCGAGCGAGTCATTGAGCTCGGCGGCGTGCGGCCCGGTCAGCTCGGTGAACACCTTCCGCTCGACCTTGTCCGGCAGATAGGGGCATGGCGAGGGCGTCGTCACGAAGAAACGCGGAAAACGGAACGGCGCGCTCACGTCGACTGATACCCCCGCCCCATATGGTTCCCGCCACGTTTATGCTGCATTCGGCTCGGGAGGAAAAGGGCGCCGCTTGGTGGAAAAGGGTTAAGCCTGCGGATTGTCGCAGGATGGTGCGATCCCGCCGCCCGGCCGGTCAGGCGAGCTCGACGCGGCTGGCCTCATAGCCCTCGCGCAGCAGCGCGGCCATCAGCCTGTCGAGGTGCTGCGCGTCGCGCGTCTCGCACTCGATGTCGGTGATGAGGCCCTTGGCCGGCAGCGTCGTGAACACCCGCTGGTGATAGATCTCGATGATGTTCACCTGCTCCTGATCGAACACGCGGGCCACGTTGAACAGCGCGCCCGGCCGATCCTGCAGCCGCAGCCGCAGCCGCGCCAGCCGGCCGGATCGCGCGAGGTCGCGCAGCAGCACATTGGCGAGCAGGCGGGTGTCGATATTGCCGCCGCACAGGATGACGCCGACCTGGCGCCCCTTGAAGCGGCCGGGGTGCGCCAGCAGCGCCGCCAGCCCCGCCGCGCCGGCGCCCTCCACCACCGTCTTCTCGATCGAGAGCAACAGCGCGACGGCGCGTTCCAGATCGCGCTCGGACACCAGCAGCACGTCGTCGACCAGCTCGCGGATCATCGCGAAGGTGAGCCTGCCCGGCTGCTTGACGGCGATGCCCTCGGCGAGCGTGTCGCCCTCGCAGGGCAGCTTGAGGCCCCGCAGCTTGGCATACATCGACGGATAGAGCTCGGCCTGGACGCCGACCACCTCCATTCCCGGAACCAGCGCCTTGGCCACCGTGGCGCACCCGGAGATCAGCCCGCCGCCGCCGATCGGCACCGCCAGCATGTCGAGCTGCGGCACGTCCTCGATCATCTCGAGCGCGACGGTGCCCTGCCCCGCGACGATATGCGGATGATCGAACGGCGGCACGAAGGTGAGCCCGCGCTCGTCGGCGATCTCGCAGGCGCGCGCCTGCGCGTCGTCGAAGCGCTCGCCGTGCAGGATCACCTCGGCGCCGTGGCCCTGGGTCTGCATCACCTTCACGGTCGGCGTATGCTTGGGCATCACGATCGTGACCGGGATGCCGAGCCGCGCGCCATGATAGGCGAGGCCCTGCGCGTGGTTGCCGGCCGACGCCGCGATCGTGCCGCGCCGCTTGGCGTCCTCGGGGAGCTGGAGCAGCGTGTTGAGCGCGCCGCGCTCCTTGTAGGCGGCGGTGAACTGGAGGTTCTCGAACTTGAGCCAGACCTCGGCGCCGGTCATCTGCGAGAGCGTGCGGCTGTGCAGCGTCGGCGTGCGGACCAGCGCGCCTTCGATGCGCGCGGCCGCCGCGCGCACGTCGGCGAGCGTCACCTGCGGCGGATCGTCGAGTGCGGGCGGGAGGGGCGTCGCGGTGGCCATGGTCGTTCCGCCCCTATCCCATCTGGCGGCGCGGTGAAACACGGCTTATGGCGCTCGTCCGTGGCACGACTGGCATTCCTCGGCCTCGGCGTGATGGGCGCGCCGATGGCCCGGCACCTCGCCGCCGCCGGCCACGACGTCACCGTCTTCAACCGCACCGCCGCCCGCGCCGAGGCCTGGGCGGCCGCCCATGGCGGCAGCGCCGCGCCGACCCCGCTCGACGCCGCGCGCGGGGCGGACGCGGTGTTCGCCTGCGTCGGCAACGACGACGATCTCGCCGAGGTGACGCTCGGCAAGGCGGGCGCGTTCCGGGGCATGGCGCCGGGCGCGCTGTTCGTCGACCACACCACCGTGTCCGCGAAGATCGCCCGCCAGCTCTCGGTCGAGGGCAAGGATCGCGGGCTGCTCGCGGTCGACGCGCCGGTGTCGGGCAGCCAGGCCGGCGCGGAGCAGGGCACGCTCTCGATCATGTGCGGCGCCACCAAGGCGGGGTTCGCCGCCGCCGCGCCGCTGATGCGCGCCTATGCCGCGCGGATCGTCCACGTCGGCCGGCCGGGCGCGGGGCAGACCGCCAAGATGGTCAACCAGATCGCGATCGCCGGCGCGCTGCAGGGGCTGGCCGAGGCGCTCCGCTTCGCGCAGAACGCCGAGCTCGATCTGCCGCGCGTGTTCGAGGCGGTCTCCGGCGGGGCGGCGGCGAGCTGGTACATGCAGAACCGCTGGGAGACGATGGCGGAAGGGCGCTTCGATTTCGGCCTCGCGATCGACTGGATGCGCAAGGATCTCGGCCTCGCGCTCGACGAGGCGCGCGCGCACCACACCGCGCTTCCCGTGACGGCGCTGGTCGACCAGTTCTACGCCGATCTTCAGAGCATGGGCGGCGGCCGGCAGGACATCTCCGCGATCATCCGCCGGCTGCCGCGGTGAAGATACGTCGCCGATCGGGTGACCCTGTCTCCGTTCGCGCCGAGCGCGGTCGAGGCATGGCCGCTGTCGCGCGTGCCCCTCGACCACGCTCGGGGCGAACGGGATCGGGAGGGATCGGCTATCCGCTTCTCCTCCTCGCCCTCCTCGCCGCGCCCGCCGCCGCGCGCAGGCCCGCGCCGTTCGTGCCGCCGCCCAACGCCGGCGGGCTGATCGACAATGTCAAAGGCTATGCGCTCGACGACCAGAACCGCATCCGCCGCTTCACCGGGCTGCTGATCGACAAACATGGCAAGGTCGCCAGGCTGCTCGAGGCGGCCGACAAGCGTCCCGACTATCTCGACTTCAGGCTCGACGGGAAGGGCCGCACGCTCATCCCCGGGCTGATCGACGCGGACGGGCACGTCATGGACCTCGGCTTCGCCGCGCTCCGCCTCGATCTCGCCGCGACGACGAGCCTCGCGCAGGCGCAATCGATGCTGGCGGCCTATGCCGCCGCGCATGCCGACGCGAAATGGCTCCAGGGCGGCGGCTGGAACCAGGAGACATGGAACCTCGGCCGCTTCCCGACCGCCGCCGATCTCGACGCGGTGGCGCGCGACCGCCCGGTGACGCTGACGCGCGTCGACGGTCATGCCATCCTCGCCAATTCTGCCGCGATGGCGGTGGCCGGCATCACCGCCGCGACACCGGCGCCCGCCGGCGGCCGCATCGAGCGTGACGCCGCCGGCCGCCCGACCGGGCTGTTCGTCGACAACGCCATGGACCTGATCGCGAAGGCGGTTCCCGCGCCGCTGCCGCTGGAGCGCGACGAGGCACTCGCCAAGGCGCAGGACATGATGCTCGGCGTCGGCCTCGTCGGCGCGTGCGACATGGGCACCACGCTCGACGACTGGAACACGATGCGCCGGATGGGCGATGCGGGCCGCCTGCGGGTGCGCGTCATCGCCTATGGCAAGGGCATCGACGCCACGCTCTCGATCGCCGGCACCCACCCGACGCCCTGGCTCTACGGCGACCGGCTCAAGATGGTCGGCGTCATGCTGTTCGCGGACGGCGCGCTCGGCTCGCGCGGCGCCTGGCTCAAGCGCGCGTACGCCGACGCGCCGGGCCAGACCGGCCTCTCGCTGCTCGACGACACCCGGATCCGCAATCTGATGAGCCGCGCGGCGATGGATGGCTTCCAGGTCGCGGTCCACGCGATCGGCGACGCCGCCAACGCGCAGGTGCTCGCGGCGATCGAGGAGGAGGCGGATACCTACAAGGGCGATCGCCGCTGGCGGATCGAGCATGCCCAGATCGTCGATCCGGCCGATCTCCCGCGCTTCGCGCGCAACGGCATCGTCGCCTCGATGCAGCCGACCCAGGCCACGTCGGACTGGCGGATGGCGGAGCAGCGGCTGGGGCCGGGCCGGCTCGGCGGCGCCCATGCCTGGGCGACGATGCTGGGCGAAGGCGTGCCGCTCGCCTTCGGGTCCGGCTTCCCGGCCGGGAACCCCGATCCCTTCGACGGCCTCGCCGCCGCGATCAGCCGGGTCGACGCCTCCGGCCAGCCCGCCGGCGGCTGGCACCCCGAGCAGCGCGTGGGCCTCGCCGACGCGCTCGCGGGCTTCACCAGCCGCGCCGCTCACGCGGGCTTCGCGGAGGATCGGCTGGGCTCGCTGATGCCCGGCCACGACGCCGATTTCGTGATCGTCGACCGCGACATCACCACCGCCGCGCCCGCCGAGCTGCGCCTGACGCAGGTGCTGGAGACGTGGATCGGCGGCGAGCGGGCGTGGGTGCGAAAATAGGGCCACGCCGGTGGCGCCGGGCGGCCCCCTCGCCTAGAGAGCGCGTCATCGAATCAAAGCGCAGGACACACCGCCGTGGCAGCGACCATCGCCATCGCCTCCGATCATGCCGCCATCGAGCTGAAGGCGCTGCTCGCCGGCTGGCTGCGCGAGACGGGGCATGAGGTGCTCGATCTCGGCCCGCACGGCACCGCCCCGGTGGACTATCCGGACTATGGCTATCGTCTCGCCGGCGCCATCGCCGACGGGCGCGCCGAGCGGGGCGTCGCGCTGTGCGGCTCGGGCATCGGCATCTCGATCGCGGTCAACCGTCATCCGGCGGCGCGCTGCGCGCTCGTCTCCGAACCGCTCTCGGCGGGGCTCGCGCGCAGCCACAACGACGCCAACGTCATCGCCATGGGCGCCCGCCTGATCGGCCCCGAGATGGCCAGGGCCTGCCTCGCCGCCTTCCTCTCGACCGACTTCCTCGGCGGGCGCCACGCCGCGCGCGTCGACCAGCTTTCCCACGTCCAGCTCGAGGAGCAGCCGGCATGACCGACACCGCCACGCTCGAACCCGTCGCCGCCGCCGCCGTCGACGCGATCCGCCCGAAAGGCTTCTTCAGCCGCGGCCTCGCCGACACCGATCCGGCCGTCTTCGCCGGCGTCGCCCACGAGCTCGATCGCGAGCGCCACCAGATCGAGCTGATCGCCTCCGAGAACATCGTCTCGAAGGCGGTGCTGGAGGCGCAGGGCTCGGTGTTCACTAACAAATATGCCGAGGGCTATCCCGGCAAGCGCTATTACCAGGGCTGCGCGCCTTCCGACGAGGTCGAGCGCCTCGCGATCGATCGCGCCAGACGGCTGTTCGGCTGCGGCTTCGCCAACGTCCAGCCGCATTCCGGCGCGCAGGCCAATGGCGCGGTGATGCTCGCGCTGACCAGGCCCGGCGACACGGTGATGGGGCTCAGCCTCGATGCCGGCGGCCATCTCACCCATGGCGCCAAGGCCTCGATGTCGGGCAAATGGTTCAACGCGGTGCAATATGGCGTGCGCGAGGAGGATCATCTGATCGACTTCGATCAGGTCGAGCGGCTCGCGAGGGAGCACAGGCCCAGGCTCATCATCACCGGCGGCTCGGCCTATCCCCGCCATATCGATTTCGCCCGCTTCCGCGCCATCGCGGACGAGGTCGGCGCGCTGTTCCTGGTCGACATGGCGCATTTCGCGGGGCTCGTCGCCGCCGGCGTCCATCCGACGCCGTTCGGGCACGCGCACGTCGTCACCACCACCACCCACAAGACGCTGCGCGGCCCGCGCGGCGGCATGGTGCTGACCGACGACGAGGCCATCGCCAGGAAGATCAACTCGGCGGTGTTCCCCGGTCTCCAGGGAGGGCCGCTGATGCACGTCATCGCCGCCAAGGCGGTGGCGTTCGGCGAGGCGCTGACGCCGGAGTTCGGGGCGTATTCGCGCGCGGTGGTCGAGAACGCGCGCACGCTGGCGGCGCGGCTGAAGGCGCGCGGCGCGGACCTCGTCGCCGGCGGCACCGATACCCATCTCGCGCTCGTCGATCTGCGCCCGCTCGGCGTCACCGGCAAGGACGCCGACGAGGCGCTGGAGCGCGCCGCGATCACCTGCAACAAGAACGGCGTCCCCTTCGATCCGCTGCCGCCGGTGAAGACCAGCGGCATCCGCGTCGGCTCGCCGGCGGGCACCACGCGCGGCTTCGGCGTCACGGAGTTCACCCAGATCGCCGACATGGTCGCCGATGTGCTCGACGCGCTGGCGGAGCATGGCGAGGCGGGCGACGCGAGCGTCGAGGCCGACGTGAAGGCGCGCGCGCGCGCGCTTTGCGAGCGGTTCCCGATCTATTGAGCATCCTCTCGTCACCGCCGTTCATGCCGAGCGAAGTCGAGGCATCGCCGCACCGTGCCGCCCCCTTCGACTGCCCGCCAAGGCAGGCGCGCGGGACAGGCCCGCGCTCGACGCGAACGGAAGACGCGGGAAGGTCGTAGATGCGCTGCCCCTTCTGCGCGCACGAGGACAGCCAGGTGAAGGACAGCCGCCCTTCCGAGGACGGCACCTCGATCCGCCGTCGCCGCCAGTGCGAAGGCTGCGGCGCGCGCTTCACGACCTTCGAGCGGGTCCAGCTCCGCGAGCTGACGGTGGTCAAGAGCGACGAGCGGCGCGAGGGGTTCGATCGCGCCAAGCTGGAGCGCTCGATCGCGATCGCCTGCCGCAAGCGCCCGATCGAGGCGGCACGGATCGAACGGCTGGTCTCGGCGATCCAGCGCCAGATCGAGACCTCGGGCGAGAGCGAGATCGCCGCCGCGCGGATCGGCGAGCTGGTGATGGACGGGCTGCGCGCGGTCGACAGCGTCGCCTACATCCGCTTCGCGAGCGTCTACAAGGATTTCGCCGAAGCCAAGGATTTCGAGGATTTCGCGGGCTCGGTGCAGGAAGCCGGCACGCCGGGATGAGCGCCGGTTCGGTTCGAGCTTGTCGAGAACCGGCCCGGCGTGCATCCGGCGGGTGCATGAGCTTCTGGGTCTATATCCTGCGCTGTTTGGACGGCAGCTACCATATCGGGCATGCGGACGATCTGGAGCGGCGGGTGGCGCGGCATCAGGCGGGCGCGCTGCCGGGGTACACGCGGGATCGGCGGCCGGTGGAGCTGATGTTCAGCGAGGACTTTCCCACACGGGAGGAGGCGCTTGCGGCCGAACAGCGGATCAAGGCCCTGACATCCGCTCGCGCCGAGCGAAGTCGAAGCGCAGCCGCGCCCCCGCCCCCCATCATCGTCCTCGTCCGCCCGCAGCTCGGCCGGAACATCGGCAAGGCGGCGCGCGCGATGCTCAATTTCGGCCTGACCGAGCTGCGCCTGGTGGCCCCGCGCGACGGCTGGCCCAATCCCGAGGCCGGCCCCGCCGCCAGCGGCGCGGACATCGTGCTGGCGCAGGCGCGGGTGTACGACACGCTGGCGGACGCGATCGCCGATTGCGCGCATGTCTATGCCACCACCGTGCGCCGCCGCGGCCTCGTCAAGCCGGTGGTGACGCCGGAGCAGGCCGCCGCCGCGATCCGCGCCGCGCCCGGCCGCTCGGCGATCCTGTTCGGCCCCGAGCGGTCGGGGCTGGAGACCGACGACGTCGCGGTCGCGCGCACCATCATCACCGTGCCGATCAACCCCACGTTCGGCTCGCTCAACCTCGCTCAGGCGGTGATCCTGTGCGCCTATGAATGGTCGAAGCATCAGGCGCTCGCCCAGCCGCCGGCGATCCCGCTCGAGCCGCCGGCGCCACAGGAGGAGCTCGACCGGCTCGTCGCGCATCTCGACGGGATGCTGGAGCGCACCGGCTATTTCTACCCGCCCGATCATGTCGCCACATCGCGCCAGACGCTGCGCTCGATCCTCACCAAGCCCGGCTGGAACGCCCAGGAAGTCCGCACGCTGCGCGGCGTGCTCTCGACGCTGGAGCGGCCGCGCGGGCGCTAGCGCGTTTTCGAAGCAGGTGGAATCACCTGCTGGCTCGGAAAACGCGGCAAATCAATATCTAGCGCGGCTTCTCGTCGAAGCGCTCCAGCTCATAGGCGATCGAGCCCTCCACCAGCAGCTCGTAAAGCGCGGCGACCAGCGCCGGCGGCACACCCGCTCGCCCGGCGGCGGCGACCGCCCGGGCGATCACCTGGCGCTTGCGCGCCTCGTCCCGCACCTGGCCACGCTCGGGCTTGATGCGCGCGGCGGCGTCCATGTAGCGGAAGCGCGTCCCCAGCAGCGCCACCAGCGCGGCGTCGATCGCATCGACGCCGGCGCGCACCTCCGCCATGGTCGTGCAATCGGCCGGAGCGCGCGACATCAGCCGAGCCCCGCCAGGCCATAGGCGGCAGCCCCGATCGCGGCGGCCGCCG
Source organism: uncultured Sphingomonadaceae bacterium (assembly GCA_964245925.1). GTDB lineage: Bacteria > Pseudomonadota > Alphaproteobacteria > Sphingomonadales > Sphingomonadaceae > Solisphingomonas. The sequence continues at coordinate 11,858 of CAXTPE010000024.1, read as the reverse complement.
GCATCGTCACCACCCAGGCCACGACGATCCCGGAAGCGACGTTCCAACGCACCGCCGACGCGCGCCGCGACGCGCCGACGCCGACGATCGCGCCGGTGATGGTGTGGGTGGTCGACACGGGGACGCCGAGCCAGGTCGCGAGGAACAGCGCGATCGCCCCGCCGCTCTCGGCGCAGAAGCCCTGCGGCGGGGTGAGGCGGGTGATCCGCGCGCCCATGGTGCGAACGATCCGCCAGCCGCCGAACAGCGTTCCCAGCGCCATCGCGCCCTGGCAGGAGAGCACCACCCACAAGGGCACATGGAAGCTCGGCCCCAGCAGCCCCTGCGAATAGAGCAGCACCGCGATCACCCCCATCGTCTTCTGCGCGTCGTTGCCGCCATGGCCGAGCGAATAGAGCGCCGCCGAGACGAGCTGGAGCTTCCGGAAGCGACTGTCCACCGCCAGCGGCGTCGAGCGGATGCTCGCCCAGGCGACGCCAAGCACCAGCAGCATCGCCAGCGCGAGGCCCAATGCCGGCGACAGCATGATCGCCGCCGCCGTCTTGCCGATGCCGCCCCAGACGATCGCGGACGTGCCCGCCTTGGCGATCCCGGCGCCGACGAGCCCGCCGATCAGCGCGTGGCTGGACGAGGACGGGATGCCCAGCCGCCAGGTCAGCAGGTTCCAGGCGATCGCGCCGGTCAGCGCGGCGAAAACCAGCCGCGCGTCGACGACATGCGCCGCGACGATCCCGGTGCCGACCGTGGCGGCGACGTGCCGGCCGAAGAACAGGAAGGCGATGAAGTTGAAGAACGCCGCCCAGGCGACCGCATGGTGCGGCTTCAGCACGCGGGTGGAGACCACCGTCGCGATCGAGTTGGCGGCATCGTGGAGGCCGTTCAGGAGATCGAACAGCAACGCCACGCCGATCAGCGCGCAGAGCAGCGGAAAGGCGAGCGGCGCGGTCACCCGGGCGCTCAGGCGTGATCGATCACGAGGCCCTGGACCTCGTTGGCGACATCCTCGAAGCGATCGAGGATGCGCTCGAGATGGCCGTAGATCTCCTGGCCGACGACGAAGCGCATCGGCTCGCCCTGGCAGGCGCGGAACAGATCGCGGATGCCGGCGTCGTTGATCTCCTCGGCATCGCCTTCGTGTTCGACCACGCGCGCGGTGAGCGCGTTCAGCCGCTCGGCATTGCCGGCGACCGAACGGAGCAGCGGGATCGCCTCGGCGATGGTCCGCGCCGCCTCGACGATGATGCCGCTCAGGCTGCGCATCTGCGGCTCGAAGCTCCTCACCTCGAACAGCGCGATCGCCTTGGCGGTCTGGTGCATCTGGTCGATCGCGTCGTCCATCGCCCCGATCAGCCCGGTGATGGCGCCGCGGTCGAACGGGGTGACGAAGATGCGGCGGACATCCTGGAGCACGTCGCGGGCGACGTCGTCGGCCTGCTGCTCGCGGACCATGATGTCGCGGACATGCGCGTCGATGCCGTCGCCGCCATTGAGCATCCGCGCGAGCGCCTCGGCGGCGGCGACCAGCAGCGCGGCATGCGCCTCGAACAGCTCGAAGAAGCGCCCCTGGCTCGGCAGCAGCGACTGGAACCAGCCGATGATGCCGGTTCCCCCTCCCGCCGCCGCGCGCCGCGCCGGCCGGCCGGCGGGCGGCGGCGGCGCGCGGAAGCCCAGCAGGATCGTCTTGAGCTCGTCCTCCTCGACCGCATAGGCGGCGTCGGACGGGGTGAACCAGCGCGTCTCGCGCTCGTCCTGCTCGGGCCAGTCGTCGGCTTGGGCCGTGACGGCGAGCGGGAACACGTCGACCGTCAGCGTGCGCAGGATGCCGTTCTTGCGGCGCTTGGCGTAGCGATAGAAGCCTATCGACTCGTGCGCGGGATGGCCGCTGACGCCGGCCTCCTCGAACGCCTCGTGCGCGGCGGCGAGATAGGGCTCGAGCCCGGCGATCAGATTGCCCTTGGGCACCACCCAGCGCCGTGTCTCGCGCGAGGTGATGAGGAGCACGCTGGTGTTGCCGTCCTCCTCGGCGCGGTACGGCAAGGCGGCGACCTGGCGGATGGCGAAAGCTCCTGACCGGCCGGCGTTAGCCGGGCCGGACGGCGCTGCCAAGCGCAAGCGCCCGCACGAAAATATCCTCGAACATGGCGGGCGTCAGCACCCGCGTGTTCTGGTTGTAGCGCGAGCAGTGATAGCTATCGACGAGCGTGACGCCGGACGGCAGGACATGCTCGGCGCCATGGCCGAACTTGGCCTTGGGCAGCCTGCCGCCGAGCGCCTTCACCGCCGACTGGTGCGCGATCTGGCCGAGCGCCACGACGACGCGCAGCTTCGGCAGCCGCTCCAGCGCGGGGACGAGAAAGCGCCGGCAGGTGCGGATCTCCTCGGGCGTCGGCTTGTTCTGCGGCGGCACGCAGCGCACCGCGTTGACGATGATCGCGCCGTCGAGCCACAGCCCGTCGTCCGGCCGCGCCGCATAGCCGCCGTGGGCAAGACCATATTCGAGCAGCGTCTCGTAGAGCAGCACGCCCGCGAAATCGCCGGTGAACGGCCGCCCGGTGCGGTTGGCGCCCTGGAGGCCCGGCGCGAGGCCGACGATGGCGAGCCACGCATCGGGATCGCCGAACCCCGGCACCGGCGCGTTGAACCAGTCGGGATGCGCGATGCGCCGCGCATCGCGGAAGACGGCGAGGCGCGGGCAGAGCGGGCAGTCGCGCGGCGGCTCGGCGGAGGTTTCGGGGATCATCGCGACGCGATAGGCACGGCGGCATGGCGACGGCAAGCTATGCGATCGGGATCGGCTCGAACCGGCGGCACGGCGTGCATGGCGCGCCGGCCGGCGTCGTCGCCGCCGCGCTCGACGCGCTGGCGGCGGCGGGCTGCCGCGTCGTGGCGCGCTCGCGAGTGACGCGGAGCCGCGCGCTCGGCCCGGCGGGGCGCGACTTCGCCAATGCCGCCGCGATCGTCGAGAGCAAGCTCGATCCCCTCGCCCTGCTCGCGCTGCTCAAGCGGATCGAGCGCGGCTTCGGACGGACGGCGGGCCTGCGCTGGGGGCCGCGCGTGCTCGATCTCGACATCCTGCTGTGGAGCGGCGGCGCGGTCGCGCGGCGGCGGCTCCATGTTCCGCATCGCGCGATGGCCGGCCGCAGGTTCGTGCTCGCCCCGCTGGCGGAGATCGCGCCCGCCTGGCGGCTGCCCGGCGGCGGCCCCGCCGTGCGACACCTGCGCGCGCGCCTCGATCGCCGGGCGCCGGTTGACCGCTCCCGCCCGCCTCCATAGGTGAAGCGCGCCCTGGGGCTCGTAGCTCAGTCGGTAGAGCAACGGACTTTTAATCTGTAGGTCGCGGGTTCGAGCCCCGCCGAGCCCACCAGCGCGCAGTACCGGCGCCGTGGCACGCTGTCGTTGTCGCGACGGCACGCTTGTCATGACATGCGAACTGACACCTCGCGCGCCTGGATCATGAGCCGATGATGGACTTCAGCCTCCCCGTTTCGCCCGGACATGTCAGCGTGGCGGGCTTCATCGTCCCCTCGCCGGCCATCCCCATCGCGAAGTGCGGGCCATCGCGCGCCTGAACGAGCTCTGGATCGTCGCCGGAGCCGTGCTCGGCCTGATCGCCGGGAGCTTCCTCGCGACGCTCGCCATCCGCTGGCCGGCGGGCGAGAGCCTCGGCGGGCGTTCGCGATGCGATTCGTGCGCTGTACCGCTGAGCGCCGCCGCCCTCGTGCCGCTGCTGGGCTATCTTCGCGGCAGGGGCCGCTGCCGGAGCTGCGGGTCGCCGATCGACCGGCGCCACCCCCTCTTCGAGCTCGCCTGCGGCCTCGTCGGAACGGTGTCGCTGACGGTGCTGCCCGGCATCGCCGGCCTGGCCGGAGCGTTCCTGGGCTGGGCAATGCTCACGATCGCGGTGATGGCATGCGAGCATCGCTGGATACCGGATGCGCTGACGCTGCCGCTCTTCGTCGCCGGGCTCGCCACGAGCGCGGTCGCTCCCTCGATCTCGGTCGCGGATCGTGCGGTGGGCGCATGCGCCGGCTGGGGCGTGGCCGTGGCGTTGCGCGGCAATCGGCACGCCAGGGAGCACGGCGGGGTTGCCGGCAGCGCAGGGCTGCTCGCGGCGGCCGGGGCGTGGCTCGGCTGGCAGGCATTGCCGCTGGCTCTCCTCGTGGCAGCCGGAGCGGCGGCCGCGATCGCCGGTGCCGGTCAGGCGCGCCGGGCTTCCGGGCGGATGATGGCCCGGCTTCCGCCCGCCGCGCTTCTGGCGTGGGTGAGCTGGCCGCTGTGGCTGTTGCTCGCCGCGGGAGCCGTGCGGGTTCCGGCGTGGTGGACGGTCTGATCCCGGAACAGCGGGCGGGCGGCATGTCACCGAGATGTCATGCGCGCCGTCTATCCTGACGGCAAGCATCCTGGCCGTCTGGCTCATGGTCACCGTAATGCATCGGTCGATGATCTAGCGACATATGGTTGTTTTTTGAGGCGTTTGTAAGCTCGATCGTAGCGCTACAGACTGGAACCGTTCTCATGCGTCAATAATACTAAACATACGACTCGAATACATGACCAGGGAATAGGGCACCGGGATGAATATAGCGGTATTTGGATCCGGCCATGTCGGAATGACTGTCGACGCCTGCCTGGCCAGTCAGAGCTAGTTGATGGGGCAGAACCTGGGCGTGCTCTCGAACTTCCCGTCGATCGAGCAGCTGCCAATCGAGCGGGAGCAGGTAGAGAAAGAGGAACATGATTTCGTCGTCGGCACGAAAAGGATTGTGGCCGGCCATGCGCTCGAGGCGGCTCATATCGTCAACGTCAACGCACTGGTCTGACGTGATGGACGCCGCAGTCGTGCAGCGGGGCGTGCGCACGCCGCCCGCGATGAAGGTGGGGTTCAGCAACCGCCCGCTACGGATCGCGGTGGTGTATGGCCGGTCGCCCCTGCCGATGTGGCACGCCGACCAGCTCACCGTGGCGCACCTGCTGGCCTTTCTGAAGGCGCGCGGCCATGCGGTCGACTTGTTCGCGATCGATACGGGCGCGAAGGCGGACGACGAGGACATGGCATGGCTCGCGACCAACTGCCGGACCGTCAGGATGTACACGCACGACCGGCTCAGCATCCTTCGCGGCCTGGTGAAGGTCGTGATCGGCGCGAGGCCGGCGCAGGTCGGCCTGTTCTCTCACTACCGCCAGCGCGACGACGTGATGGCGGCCGCGCAGGACTACGACATCGTCTACACCTATTATTTCCGCAGCGCGGAGATCACGCGCGCAATCAAGAGCAGCGGCAATGTCGACCGGCCCAAGACGTTCCTGGCCATGCAGCTGTCGCAGACGCTGAATACCCGGCGGATAGCGCGGAACGCGCCCAACCTCGCCTATCGCCTGTTCTACAGCGCCGAGAGCGCGCTGGTCGCTCGCTACGAATCGCAGATCTGGCGGCACTTCGATCGCGCCGTGCTTATCAGCAGGCACGACGTCGACGCGATCGACGCGAGCGCGGCGCGGCTCGGCCGTCCGGCGATGGAGAACGTCGTGCTGTGCGCGCACGGCGTCGACAGCGACCGCTTCAGGCCGCGCGACGACATCGTTCCGGTTCCGGGCAGGATCGTCTTCTCGGGCGTGATGCGCACGCCGACGAACGTACAGGCCATGCAGTGGTTCGTCGCCAAGGTGTGGCCGCTGATCCGCGCGGGGGCGCCGCATGCGCATCTCGACATCGTCGGACGCAAGCCCTCCGCCGAGGTAATGGCGCTGACCGGAACGCCGGGCGTGACGGTCGTCGGCACGGTGCCGGACACGGCGGCGCCGATCGCCGCGGGATCCGTCTGCATCAATCCGGTCCAGGCCGGCGGCGGCATGCAGAACAAGCTCATCGAATATCTCAGCAGCGGCAAGCCGGTGGTCGCGACGTCGGTCGCCAACGAGGGCATCGGTGCGCGGCATGGCCAGCATCTGCTGATCGCCGACCGGCCGCGGGACTTCGCCGACGCCGTGCTCGGGCTGCTGCGGGACGCCGCGCAGCGCGAGACGCTGGGTCGTGCCGCGCGTCAATATGTGCTCGATAACTGGACGTGGGAGGCACATTTCCTGAAGCTGGAGAGCGCATTCTACGAAGCGCTGGACTAGAGTGCCGCATGCGGATCCTCTTCGCCACGCATGACTATCCCTTTCCGATCACCTATGGCGGACAGGTGTATTCCGGCAACGTGGTGCGCAATCTCGCCAAGCAGGCGGACGATCTCGGCGTGGTCTGCTTCCATCCGGGCATCGCGGAGGTGGAGCGCTTCGAGGCCGAGGGCGCGCGGTGGACGAGGGTGCCGCTGCGCAAGCCGCCCGGCCGGCCGATGCTGCTGCTCTCCCCGCTTCCCGCCCTCGCCGCGAAGCATGTCGACGAGCGCTACTGGGCGCTGATCGCGGACGAGCTCGCGAGCGGTCCGGATTACCTCATCATCGACTATATCGCGATCGGCTGGATCGCCGATCGCGCCAGGAAGCTGATCGCGACACGCGGACTGAAGACGCTCGTCCTCTACATGTCGCACAATGTCGAGACGCTGCTGCGCCGGCAGATCGCGGCAAGCCATCGCGGCGGCCCGCTGATGCGGCTGCTGGCGAGCTACGACGCCGCGCGCGCCGCGCGGCTGGAGCGCGGCCTCGCCGCCTCGGACGTCGTCTCGGTCGAGACCGGCGAGGATGCCGCCACCTTCCATGCGCTGTTCGCGCCGAAGCGGGTGGTGCTCGCGCCGCCGGGCTATGCCGGCGAGATGCTCGCGGCGCGCACGATCGACGCGGCGACGCCCCGCAACGCCGTGGTGCTCGGCGGCCGCCTGAGCACGATGAAGCGGATCGTGCTCGACGAACTGCTCGCGGTGGCGGCCGCGCGCATCGCCGCGTCCGGCTGCGGCCTCCACATCGTCGGCCCGATGACCGAGGCGCACGCGAGCGCGGCAAGGGCCCGGTATCCGGCCGCGACCGTCCACGGTTTCGTCGCGGACGTGGCGCCGCTGCTCCGGCGGATGCGCGTCGGTATCGTCGCCGATCATGTCGGCGGCGGCTTCAAGCACCGGATCCTGACGCACGTCTTCTCGCGCGTGCCGATGATCGCGCCGCCCGAGGTGATGGCCGGCCTGCCGCTCATGGCGGGCGAGGACTATCATCCGGTCGCGTGCTACGAGGACGTGCCCGGCGCGGTCGCGGCGGTGATCGACGACACCGCCCGGCTCGACGCCTATCAGAACCATGCGTTCGAGCGCTGCCGCGGCGCCTTCTCGTGGAGCGAGACGATGACCCGTTTCGCCGGCACGTTGCGCGAGCTCATGCCGGCCGCATGACGACCCCGCCGCGCCAGCGCTGGATGCCGGGGCCGAGCGTCACCGCCTTCTTCGATCAGTTCTCGATCTCGGGCGTCAACTTCGTGTCGATCATCCTGATCGCGCGGAGCTGCCCGCATCTCGATTTCGCCGCTTATGGTCTGGCGCTCGCGATCTGGGCGTTCTGCGTGAGCCTGCAGCGATCGATCGTCGTGCTGCCGCTGATCGTCGCGCAGTCGGCGGTGGAAAGCCGGGAGGTGCCGGGCAAGTGGCTGTGGGTCAACGTCGCGTTCGTCGCGTCGGTCACCCTGATGCTCGCCGTGTTGCGCATGGCGTTCGTCCGGGCGGCGCCGAACCCGTTCGCCGGCGAGGCGCTGACGCTCGCGCTGATCGCCACCCCGGCCATGCTGCTCTACGAGTTCGGCCGCCGGCTGATGTACACGCTCCACCGCAACATCGACGCGAGCGTCGGCGCCGCGATCGTGGCGCTGTGCTACGCCGGCGGGGTCGCGGCGTCGGCCTTCACGCGGGACGTGATCTGCGCCGCGATCGGCATGGGCGCCGGCGGCCTGCTCGCGGCCGGCTATGCCGCCTTGCGGCACCGCCATAGGATCGGCCGGCCGGACGGCGAGGGGTTCGGCCAGTGGTGGGCGCTGGCGCCGAACACCTTCTGGCATCTGATGAGCTTCCTCGCCTATTCGACGTACACGACCGCGTTGCCGATCGTGGTGGCGGCGATCGGCTCGCCCGCCGCGGTCGCCGCGCTGGTGGCGACGCGCAACCTGACCAACCCGGCGCTCACCATCAGCACCGCCGTCGACAGCTTCGAGAAGCCGCGCGCCGGCCGCGCGCTCCGCGAGGGCGGCATGACCGCGCTGCGCGCCGCGACCGATCGCACGCGCGGCTTCCTGCTCGCTGTCAACACGCCGCTGATGATCGCGCTGGCGCTGTTCGCTCCGCAGGTGGTGCGGCTGATGCGCGGCGGCGGCCATCCCGACTACGTGTTGCTGGTCTATCTCTGGATCGGCGTGGTGACGGCGACGCTCGTCAACCAGCCCTACGAGACGGCGCTGATCCTCCAGCGCAAGACGGCGGTGCTGTTCTGGTCGAAGCTGGCAGGCGGCGTGGTGCTTCTGGCGCTCGCCTGGGGGCTGGTGCCGCGCTTCGGCGCGGCGGGCGCGCTGTACGCGACGCTCGCGGCCACGCTCGTCAACCTGCTCGTCAACGCGATCCGCGCGCGGCGCAATTTCGCGATGCCGGCCGGACGCGGCGCACCGGGCCTGATCGGCACGGCGCATGCCTGAGGCGTTCGCCGCGAGGCCGCCGGGGACGGACATCGAAGGCGGCGGCGCCGCGGATCGCGCTCCACCGCCCAGCCGCATCACAACCGATCCGGGGCAGACGATCGCGCCGGCGGTCGAGCATGGCGTGCTCCGCTTTCCCTCGATCGACGGGCTGCGCTTCTGGATGGCATGGTGGGTCGTGCTCGGTCATGCCGCCAATCTCACCGGCGTGTCGCGGCTCACCCCGTCGTTCGCGAGCCCCCTGTTCAACGCCGCCATCGCGGTCAACGTCTTCGTGATCGTCAGCGGGTTCGTGGTCACGCACCTGATCCTCTCGTCGCCGGCGCCCTATGGAGTTTACATCGGGCGCCGGGCGGCGCGGCTCTGGCCGATCTATCTGGTCGCGCTCGCGATGCTGATCGCCTTCCCCCAGGTCTACCGCTTCGCGTTCGTGGATCTGCCGTGGCCGGTCTTCCGCGGCTATGACGCGGCGCGGCTGCACGAGGTCGCCCGGCATTATCCGGCGCATGTCGGGCTGCATCTGCTGCTGCTGCACGGCCTGCTGCCGGACGAGGCGCTACGCTACGCCGATTCGAGCATCCTGTCCCCCGCCTGGAGCCTGTCGCTGGAGTGGCAGTTCTATCTCGTCGCGCCGCTGTGGATCGCCTGCATGCGCAGGAGCCGACGCGCGGCGCTGACGACCGGCGCCATCGTGCTGCTCGGCGTCGCGGCCTTTCACGCGCAGGACCGCCTGCACTGGCGCTTCCCCGCCTTCCTGCCGCTGTCGGCGCATTTCTTCCTGATCGGCATCGTCTCGCGACTGGCGTTCGAGCGGCGATGGACCATTCCCCGGCTGTCGCGCTACGTCGGCGGGGCGGTGCTGCTGAGCGCGGCCATGCTGATCGTCGGCGACGCGCTGCTCGGCTTCCGGATCGGGCGGGAGACCGCCATCTGGTCGTGCTTCTACCTGTTCGTGCTGATCGAGAACGGTCGGCTGGCAGGTGCGCCGCCGCCGTGGCTGCGGCGATGCCACGCGCTGCTTGGCGGCAACCGGCTCGTGACGCGGCTCGGCGCCTGTTCCTACTCGACGTACATCCTGCACATTCCGGTGTTCGCGCTGGCGCTCTACGGCGCCTCGTTCTTCTCCGACATCTCGACCCGGTCGACCGCGATCCTGGTCGTGATCGCCGCCGCGATCGGGGTGGCGCCGCTTTCGATGCTCAGCTACAGCTTTATCGAACAACCCTGCAACCGTCTGGCGCGGCGGATGCTCGGCGGTCAACCGAGGCGCGCGGCATGACGGATACCATCGTCGCCAGGGCAGGCCGCGAGCAGGCCGCCGCACCCCGGCACGCGACGGAGCCGCGCGGCGACGTCGCGGGAGCCGGGCTGGGCGACCGCATCGCGACGTGCCTTGGCGCGATCGCCTATGCCCTGCTGCTGTGGTTCGACTACAAGCACTTCATCAGCCCGTCCTTCTCCTACATGTCGTTCCGCTTCTATCCGCATCCCGCAGCCGTGCTGCTGCTCGATCTCGTGATCGTCGCGGCTCCCTGCCTTTTCCTGCCCGCCGCGGTCCGGCGTCCGTCCGATCTCGCGCTGATGTTCATCTACATCATCGTCTATATTCCCAGCATCATCATCATATCGGCGGCGACGGAGCGGCTGGACTTCGTCTACCTGACCCTGAAGCTGATGATCTTCCTGTCGTTCGGCGTCATCCGGCTCGCCGCCGGCCTTGGCAGGACAGTGTCGCTCGGCGGCGGCGGAATGGAGCCGCGGCTGTTCATGCGGCTGGTGATCGCGCTCGCCCTGCTGTGCGTTGCCGTGATCGGCCGGACCTACGGCTACCGGATCGTTCTTCACGATCTCGGCGACGTCTACGGCCAGCGCGACGCGTTCAAGCTCGCGCTCGACGGTGCCGGGTACAATACCTATCTCATCGGGATCCTGTCGCACGTGCTCGCGCCGATGATGATCGGTCTTGCGCTGATCCGCCGCTCCGTCCTCCTTGCGGCGCTCGGCACGGTGCTTGAACTCTATGTCTTCAGCGTGACCGGCCTGAAGTCGTCGGTGCTGACGATAGCGTATATCGTCGCCGTATTCGCGCTCGTCTCGCTGTTTCCGCGCCGGGCGATGGTCGTCGCGCTGCTGGGCTCGTCGGCCGTCCTGGTCCTCGGCATGCTGGCATCGGCCGTCCTGCACCTCGGTCTGATAAACGATCTGTTCGCGCGCCGCACGTTCGTGATGCAGGGGCTGCTGACCGACCTCTACTACGACTATATGCGCGATCAGCCCTCGCTCCTGCTGTCGCACAGCATCCTCCGGCCGTTGTTCCACGCGCCGATCATCGCCGATCCCGACGACGTGATCGGCGCATTCTATTTCAGCGGCGCAGTCCACGCCAATTCCGCGATCTGGGCGGATGGCTACATGAACGCCAAATATGCCGGCATCTTCATCGCGGCGGCGGTGACGGGCGGGTTCCTCGCCGCGCTCGACTACTGCGCGTCGCGCTGCGACCTGCGCATGGCCTGCTGCTCGCTGGCCATGACCTACATGATGATCTGCCAGACCGGGATCGTGAAGGTCGCCGGCGTGCAGGGCGGCATGGTCGCCGGCGTGCTGATCCTGATCGCCAATCTGCGAACCGCCGCGCTGGACGATGCGCCCGCCGTGTCCGCCGCCCGGAAGACGACGTGAGCCGGGCCTGCCGCGCGATCCGCCGGGCGATCGCGCTTGCCGGGCTCGGCGCGGCATCGCTGGGCGACGCGGGTGCGGCGCTGGTCAACCCCTTGGCGGTGACGAACACGGCACAACCGGGCGGCTCGGCTCCGTCGCGCAGCCCCGCCGCCGACAGCTGCTTCCCCGCGATCGCGCCGGTCAGCGGCATTGAGGGCCAGCGCTATTATGTCGATCGTCGCTCCACCAGCATCGATCGCGATCTGCTCGCCCGGAACCTCGCGATCGTGGCGCCGCTCAACGCGTTCGCCACCGGCGTCGCCCGCGCCACGGCGCGCTTCCTCGCATCGCGCGGCCGGGACGCGGCCTCGGCCGCATGCGTGATCCAGGCGCTCGACGGCTGGGCGAAGGCGGACGCGCTCGGCGGCGGCTTCAACGAACAGGGCCTCGGCCATCGGCGCTGGATCGTCAACGCCATCGCGGTCGATTTCCTCGCGATCAGGGGAACCCCGGGCCTCGACGCCGACGCCGAGGCGCGGATCGCACGATGGCTGGGCCGGCAGGGGGACGCGATCATCGCCACGATCGG
>CAXTPE010000023.1:0-24130 GCA_964245925.1 uncultured Sphingomonadaceae bacterium | reverse complement strand
CAGCCGCTGGTGGCGCGCCTCCAGCGCCGCATAGTCGGCATCCGCCACCCCGGCCGGCGCGGGTGGGGGAGCATCGGGCAACGATTCGATCCGGGCGAGCGCGCGCTCGATCCGGCCGATGGCGATGACGAGGCGTTCGTCGGGCATGGCGGCTAGGCATAGCATGGCCGTCGCGCCGGGCAAGACCGGCTCCGATGCGGCTCCCGATGATGGACAGCGGATGCGGCGGCGCCGGTTGACGCTGCCGCCGCACCGCGACAAAGCAGCGCGCGCCGGGGCGGCAGCGGGAGAGCGTTGGAATGACGAAGGTTGCGATCAACGGGTTCGGGCGGATCGGGCGGCTGGTGGCGCGCGCCATCCTGGCCAGGCCGGATTGCGGACTCGAGCTGGTCGCGATCAACGATCTCGGCGATGCCAAGGCGAACGCGCTGCTGTTCAAGCGCGATTCGGTGCACGGCCCCTATCCGGGCAGCGTCGCCGCCGAGGGCACCGATCTCGTCATCGACGGCAAGCGCATCAAGGTGACGGCCGAGCGCGATCCCGGCAAGCTGCCGCACGGCGCCGACGGCATCGACATCGCGCTGGAATGCACCGGCTTCTTCACCGATCGCGAGAGCGCCGGCAAGCATCTGACCGCCGGCGCGAGGAAGGTGCTGATCTCGGCGCCCGCCAAGGGCGTCGATCTCACCGTCGTCTACGGCGTCAACCACGACAGGCTGGAAGCCGGGCACGACATCGTCTCCAACGCGTCGTGCACCACCAACTGCCTGGCGCCGGTCGCCAAGGTGCTGAACGACAGCGTCGGGATCGAGCGCGGGCTGATGACGACGATCCACAGCTATACCAACGACCAGAAGATCCTCGACCAGATCCACAGCGACATGCGGCGCGCGCGCGCCGCCGCGATGTCGATGATCCCGACCACCACCGGCGCCGCGCGCGCCGTCGGCGAGGTGCTGCCCGAGCTCAAGGGCAAGCTCGACGGCTCGGCGATCCGCGTGCCGACCCCCGACGTCAGCCTGATCGACCTCACCTTCACGCCGAAGCGCGACACCAGCGTCGCGGAAGTGAACGCCGCGCTGAAGGCGGCGTCCGAGAGCGGGCCGCTCGTCGGCATCCTGTGCTTTACCGACGAGCCGCTCGTCTCGATCGACTTCATGCACGATCCCGCCTCCTCGACGGTCGACAGCCTCGAGACCGCGGTGCTGCAGGGCAAGCTCGTCCGCGTCGTCGCTTGGTACGACAATGAATGGGGCTTCTCGAACCGCATGGTCGATACCGCCGCCGCCATGGCGAAGCTGCTCTAGGCGCGTGGCCCGCTTCCGGACGCTCGACGACATCGGCGAGGTGGCGGGCAGGCGCGTGCTCGTCCGCGAGGATCTGAACGTGCCGATGGACGGCACGCGCGTCACCGACGACACCCGGCTGCGCGCCGCCGCGCCGACCATCTCCGAACTCGCCGACAAGGGCGCCAGGGTGCTCGTGCTCGCCCATTTCGGCCGCCCCAAGGGCCAGCGCCGGCCCGACATGAGCCTCGCGATGGTGACGCTGCCGCTCGCGCATGTGCTCGGCCGCGAGGTGATCTTCATCGACGATTGCCAGGGCGAGGATGCCGCGCGAGCCGTCGCCATGCTGCCCGAGGGCGGCATCGCCGTGCTGGAGAACACCCGCTTCCACAAGGGCGAGGAGCAGAACGACCCCACGCTGGCCGACGCGATGGCGAGGCTCGGCGACCTTTATGTCAATGACGCCTTCTCCGCCGCTCACCGCGCTCATGTCTCCACCGAGGCGCTGGCGCACCGGCTCCCCGCCTATGCCGGCCGCTCGATGCAGGCCGAGCTGGAAGCGCTGGAGAAGGCGCTGGGCGCGCCCGAGCACCCGGTCGCGGCCGTGGTCGGCGGCGCCAAGGTCTCGTCCAAGCTCGACGTGCTGCGCAACCTCGTGGCCCGGGTCGATCACCTCATCATCGGCGGCGGCATGGCCAACACCTTCCTGGCGGCGCGCGGCGTCGACGTCGGCAGGTCGCTCTGCGAGCACGACCTGACCGATACCGCGCTGGAGATCCTCGCCGCGGCCGAGCGGGCCGACTGCACCGTCCACCTCCCCTATGACGTGGTGGTGGCGACGGAGTTCAGGGCCGATCCGCCGACCCGCACCGTCAACGTCCACGAGGTCGCCGCCGACGAGATGATCCTCGACGTCGGCCCGGCCGCTGTCGAGGCGCTCGGCGATGCGATCAAGACCTGCCGCACGCTCGTCTGGAACGGCCCGCTCGGCGCGTTCGAGACCCCGCCGTTCGATGCCGCCACCGTCGCGCTCGCCCGCACCGCCGCCGCGCTCACGCAGGGCGGCGGCCTGGTCTCCGTCGCCGGCGGCGGCGATACGGTCGCGGCGCTCAACCATGCCGGCGTGGCGGACGACTTCAGCTTCGTCTCGACCGCCGGCGGCGCCTTCCTCGAATGGATGGAAGGCAGGGCGCTCCCCGGCGTGAAGGCGTTGCAAGATTGAAGGGACGGCGTCGACCGGCTATGTTGAACATGTTCAACGGAGGTGGCGATGCTGGGCGTTCGGCTTGATCCGCGGACCGAGCGGAGCCTCGCGTCGCTCGCCAAGCGGGAGAACCGCAGCAAGAGCGAGATCGCGCGCGAGGCGATCGCAAGGCACGTCCTCAGCCGCGACGAGGCATATCTCGCGGAGTGCCGCCGCCAGTCGCTCCGCGCCGCCGAGCTGGACGACGCCGACGACTGGACCTTCTGGGAAGCGATCGAGGCGGAGGACGGCAGTTGGACGTGAGGCGGGGCAACATCGTCCTCGCCAGCGGGCCCGGCGACTTCGCGCGGAAGCCCAGGCCGTTTCTGGTCGTCCAGTCGGACGCGTTCAACGACGAGGCCCTGCGGCGCTGGCTGTCACTCTAGCATCAACAGGGAGTCACCATGACCTTCACCCCCATCGTCAAAGCCATCCTCGACAAATATGAGGCCGACAACCCCGCCACCAAGGCGAACCTCGCGCGCATCCTGATGCAGGGGCAGCTCGGCGGTACCGGCAAGCTCGTCATCCTGCCGGTCGACCAGGGCTTCGAGCATGGCCCGGCGCGCAGCTTCGCGATCAACCCGCCGGCCTATGACCCGCACTATCATTACCAGCTCGCGATCGACGCCGGGCTTTCCGCCTATGCCGCCCCGCTCGGCATGCTGGAGGCGGGCGCGGCGACCTTCGCCGGGCGGATCCCGACCATCCTCAAGGTCAACTCGTCGAACTCCTGGGCGACCTCGGTCACCCAGGCCGTCACCGGCAGCGTGGACGACGCGTTGCGGCTCGGCTGCGCGGCGATCGGCTTCACCATCTATCCGGGCTCGGACGGCATCTTCGCGTCGATGGAGCAGATCAGGGAGCTTTCCGCCGAGGCCAAGTCGGTCGGGATCGCCACCGTGATCTGGTCCTATCCGCGCGGCGGCGACATCTCCAAGGCGGGCGAGCTCGCGCTCGACGTGGGCGCCTATGCCGCGCACATGGCGGCGCTGCTCGGCGCGCACATCATCAAGGTCAAGCTGCCGACCGATCATATCGAGCAGAAGGACGCCGTCGCCGCCTACAAGGACGGCGACTGGTCGACCCAGGCGAAGCGCGTCGCGCATGTCGTCCAGTCGAGCTTCGCGGGGCGGCGGATCGTGGTGTTCTCGGGCGGCGCGTCCAAGGGCGCGGACGCGGTCTACCAGGACGCGCGCGACATCCTCGCCGGCGGCGGCAACGGCTCGATCATCGGCCGCAACACCTTCCAGCGCCCGCGTGGCGAGGCGCTCGAGATGCTCGCGAAGATCATCCGCATCTACAAGGGCCAGGAATAGCCGGCCGCCGCGTCATGCCAGCGCATGCCGGCATCTCGCGCGGTGACCGCCGGCGCTCCGTCGCACGCGACCCCGGCTTCCGTTGGGGTGACCTTTGTGGCTATGAGCGGGCGGATGGCGGACCTACCGAACACCGACGATCTGATCGCGCTCGATCCCGGTTTCGCCGACCGCTTCGAGCGCGATACACGCCGGCCCGCCTGCCAGCTCTATCTGATCTCGCCGCCGGCGATCGACGCGGGTTTCACCGATCGCCTCGCCCGCGCGCTCGGCGCGGGCCAGGTCGCGGCGTTCCAGTTGCGCCTCAAGGGGATCGACGAGCACGCCGCCGCGCGGGCCGCCGAGCCGCTCCAGCGCGCCTGCGTGGATGCCGGCGTGGCGTTCATCGTCAACGACAGCATCGCGCTCGCCAAGCGCCTCGGCGCCGATGGCGTCCATCTCGGCCAGGAGGACGGCGATCCGCGCGAGGCGCGTGGCGTGCTCGGGCCGGCGGCGCAGATCGGCGTCACCTGTCACGACAGCCGTCACCTCGCGATGGAGGCCGGCGAGGCGGGCGCCGACTATGTCGCGTTCGGGAGCTTCCGTCCCACCACGACCAAGGCGGTGCGCCATCACCCCGATCCATCGATCCTCGGCTGGTGGACGACGCTGTTCGAGCTGCCGTGCGTCGCGATCGGCGGGATCACGCCCGCCAACGCCGGACCGCTGATCGCCGCCGGCGCCGACTTCATCGCGGTCTGCGGCGCGGTCTGGAGCGACGACGAGGCGGACGCCGTGCAGGCGTTCGCGGCGGTGCTCGCGCGCCACGGAAAGAAACCGGCGTCACCGCGTTAGCCGCACCATGAGAACACAGAGCATCGCCGCCGCCGTCCTGCTCGGGACCGCTTCCATCGCTTTCGCCGCCCAGGCGCCGGCGCCGAAGCCCGCCGCCGCGCCGCCGCCCGCGGCCAGGCCCGCGCCGAACGCGACCGCGCCAAACCCCGGCGCGCCCGATCTCGACGTGCTGCACGCGCAGGTTATCCTGGCGCAGCTCGGCTTCTCGCCGGGCGTGATCGATGGGCGCAAGGGCAGCACGCTGGCCGGCGCGCTCAAGGGCTTCCAGTCCGCCAACGGGCTGGGTCCGTCCGGGCTGATCGATCCGCCGACGCTGGCCGCGCTCGCCCAGCACAAGGACATCCGCCCGCTGGCGGTGGTGACGCTGGCCCCGGCCGATCTCGCCGGCCAGTTCGTCGGGCCGCTGCCCAAGAAGGAGGACGAGCAGGCCAAGCTGCCCTGCCTCTGCTATGCCAACCCGCTGGAGATGCTGGCCGAGCGCTATCACACCACGCCCGAGACGCTCGCCGCGCTCAATCCCGGCGCGAAGCTCGCCCCCGGCACCCAGCTCAAGGTGCCCAATGTCGCGACCGATGCGCACGGCTATCCCGACGCGCTGCCGGCCGACTGGAAGGCGACGCTCGCCGGCCTCAACGTCGCGGCCGGCCCGCCGGCGGCGGATCATCTCGTCGTCGACAAGTCGGATCGCGTGCTGCGCGCCTATGACGCCTCGGACAAGGTGATCGCGCAATTCCCGGTGACCACGGGGAGCGAGCATGATCCGCTGCCGATCGGCCGCTGGAAGATCAACGGCCCGTCCTACAACCCGCCGTTCCACTTCAACCCCAGGCTGTTCTGGGATGCGGGCAAGAGCGACAAGGCGGCGATGCTGAAGCCGGGCCCCAACGGGCCGGTCGGCGTTGTCTGGCTCGATCTCTCCAAGGAGCATTATGGCATCCACGGCACGCCCGAGCCGAAGAACATCGGCAAGACCGCGAGCCACGGCTGCATCCGCATGACCAACTGGGACGCGGCGAGGCTCTCGCTGATGGTGAAGCCGGGAACGCCGGCGATCTTCCAGCCCTGAAGCTCTCGGCCCTGAAGCTCTCGGCCCTGAATCTCCCGGCCCTGAATATCCCGGCCCCGAGCCTCACGGACCCGGGTCTCGCGGCATGAACCGCTTCGGTTGGGTCTTGGCGGGGCTGCTGCTGCTGATCCTGCTGGCGGTAGCCACACTCGTCCATTCGCCGCCACCTCCCGCGCCGACGCCAGTCGCCGCGCCCAAGCAGCAGTCCGCGCTCGTCGTCCCCGTGGCTGGCGTCCGGGTGGCCGATCTCCACGACACCTGGGGCGCGCCGCGCGGCGGCGGCAGCCGCGTCCACCACGCGCTCGACATCATGGCGGCGCGCGGCACTCCGGTCGTCGCCGCCGCGCCGGGGCGCATCGAGAAGATCTTCGAGAGTGCAGCCGGGGGCCATACCCTCTACATCCGCTCGGCCGATGGCGGCACGGTCTTCTACTATGCCCATCTCGACGGCTATGCGCTCGGCCTCGTCGAGGGAATGGCGGTCGCGCGGGGCGAGCGGATTGCCAGCGTCGGCTCCACCGGGGACGCCGATCCGTCCGCGCCGCATCTCCACTTCGAGATCAAGCGCCTGGCGCCGGGCGAGCGCTGGTGGGAGGGCACCGACGTCGATCCCTATCCGCTGCTTGTCGCCATGGGTTCGCCGCGCTAGGGCACCGCTTCGCTCTTTCGCATTGTAACGAGACCGGCATGAAGATCAGCGGCGTGGACATTCGTCCCGGCAACATCATCGAATATGAGGGCGGCATCTGGCGCGCCGTCAAGATCCAGCACACCCAGCCGGGCAAGGGCGGCGCCTATATGCAGGTCGAGATGAAGAACCTCATCGACGGTCGCAAGAACAACGTCCGCTTCCGCTCGGCCGAGACCGTGGAGCGGGTGCGGCTCGATACCAAGGACTTCCAGTTCCTGTTCGCCGACGGCGACGCGCTGACCTTCATGGACAAGGAGACCTACGACCAGATCACGCTCGACAAGGGCGTGCTCGGCGATGCCTCCGCCTTCCTCCAGGACGGCATGGACGTGGTGATGGAGCTGCACGACGAGCGCCCGATCTCGGTGCAGCTCCCCGATACGATCGAGGCGCTGATCGTCGAGGCGGACGCGGTGGTGAAGGGGCAGACCGCGTCGTCCAGCTACAAGCCGGCGATCCTCGACAATGGCGTGCGCGTGATGGTGCCGCCGCATATCGGCGCGGGGACGAAGATCGTCGTCGACGTCTACAGCCAGGAATATGTCCGCCGCGCGGACTGAACGCCCATGCCGCCACCCACCTCCGGCCTCGTCACCGTCATGCAGCGCGCCGCCCGCAAGGCCGCGCCGAGGCTGCGCCGCGATTTCGGCGAGGTCGAGCTGCTCCAGGTCTCCAAGAAGGGGCCGGCCGACTTCGTCTCCAACGCCGATCGCCAGGCCGAGCAGACGCTGTTCGAGGAGCTGCGCCACGCGCGGCCGGACTGGGGCTTCCTGATGGAGGAGCGCGGCGAGGTCGCCGGCGATCCCACCAAGCCGCGCTGGATCGTCGATCCGCTCGACGGCACCACAAACTTCCTTCACGGCGTGCCGCATTTCTCGATCTCGATCGCGGTCGAGGAGCCGAAGCCGTCGGGCAAGACCGAGCTTGTCGCAGGCCTCGTCTACCAGCCGATCACCGACGAGAGCTTCTGGGCCGAGAAGGGGCGCGGCGCCTGGCTGTCCGACCGCCGGCTGCGCGTCTCGGCGCGGCGCGACCTCGGCGACGCGCTGATCGCCACCGGCATACCCTGGAAAGGCTCGGGCGATTTCGATCGCTGGAGCCGGATCTTCGATGCGATCGGCCCGGAGGTTGCCGGCATCCGCCGCTTCGGCTCGGCCGCGCTCGATCTCGCGTGGGTCGCCGCCGGCCGCTTCGACGGCTATTGGGAGACCGGCCTCAAGCCCTGGGACGTCGCCGCCGGCACGCTGCTGGTGCGCGAGGCGGGCGGCTATGTCACCGACTTCCGCGGCGGCGACCGCCCGCTGGAACGCAACGAGTTCCTCGCCGCGAGCGACCAGCTCCACAACAAGCTCCACAAGATCGTCGCGGGCGCGCTGCGCTGAGCTTCGAGTCTCCGTCGAGTCATCACCCCAGCGCAGGCTGGGGTCTCGTGCCGCAGGGGCCGCTACCGCCGCACGAGATGCCAGGCTGCTGGCATGACAGAGATCGGCGAGGCTGGAACACCCCGCTAAAGATCAGGCAATCGCTGTGGCTTGCCTGCCCAAGCTCGCAGCGCCTTAGAACCAGCGCGCGCGATCAGCTCTTCGGCATCGGCGATCGTGTAGATCGCGGGCGCGTCCAGCGCGTCCAGTTCCGCCCAGGTGATCGGCGCCGCCACCGTCGCTCGGGGCCGCGCGCGCGCGGAATAGGGGAGCACGGCGGTGGCGCCGCGCTGGTTGCGCAGCCAGTCGAGGAAGATGCGGCCGGTACGCTCGGCCTTCTTCATATTCGCCGTGAAGCGGTCGGGGTGCGCCGCTGCGACAGCGCGTGCGAAACGGCTCGCAAAGTCCTTGACCCGCGGCCATTCGGCGCTCGCGTCCAGCGCCACCACGACATGCACGCCCTTGCCGCCGGAGAGCATCGGATCGCTCGCCAGCTCCATGTCGGCGAGCAGGTCGCGCAACTGCACGGCGGCGTGCTTCACCTCCGCGAACCCCAGCCCCTCGTCCGGATCGAGATCGAACACCAGCCGGTCCGGCGCCTCGACCTGCTCGACCAGCGAGCCCCAGCCGTGGAACTCGATCGTGCCCATCTGGACGCAGGCCAGCAGCCCGGCGCCGTCGTCAACATAGAGATAGGCCTCCTCGCCGCCGTCCTTCTCGCGGATCGGCGCCTTGTGGACCTCGGCGCCGAAGCTGCCGGCGTCATGCTTCTGGAAGAAGCAGTGCTTGGCGCGCCCCTGCGGGCAGCGCACAAGGCTGACCGGCCGGTGCGCCAGCCAGCGCAGCATCGGCTCGGCGATGGCGGCATAATAGTCCGCGAGCTGACCCTTGGTGATGCCGCTTTCCGGGAAGATCACGCGATCGGGGTTGGTGATGGCGATGCCGAACGGCCTGGCGTCGCCCCTGGCGGGCGCGGGCTTCTCCGGCACGACCTCGCCGGCCGCCTTGTCCTCGCGCAGCCCCACGAAGCTGGAGTGGCGCAGCACGCCGTCCCCGGTCACCTCGGCGAAGGCGACCTCGGCCACCAACACCGGCTCGACCCAGCGCGCGCCGCGCACCGCCGCGCGCGGCGCATCCACCGTCGCCGCCTCGCGCTCCAGCGGCTTGAGCTTGCCCAGCAGCATGTCGATCCCGGCCGCGTCGAAGCCGGTGCCGACCTTGCCGGCATAGCGCAGCGCGCCCTTCTCGTGGACGCCGAGCAGCAGCGAGCGGAAGCCGCGCGAGGCCTTGTCGCTGCCCAGCCAGCCGACGATCACGAACTCCTGCCGCCGCGTGCACTTGATCTTGAGCCACGCCGGGACGCGCCGCCCGCGATAGGGGGCATCGGCGCGCTTGGCGACGATCCCCTCGAACCCTTCCGCACAGAGCGCCGCGAACATCTCCTCGCCGCTGCCCTCGACATGCTCGGCGTAGCGGATCGGCTCGGGCGTGCCGGCGAGCAACGCCGCCAGCCGGGATTTGCGTTCGATGTTCGGTAGATCGGCGAGGTCTTCGCCATCCTGCTCGAGCAGGTCGAACGCGAAATAGACGAGCTCGCCGCCTTCCTTGAGTGCGTTCTGGAGCGCCTGGAAGCTCGGTCGCCCCCCGGCGTCCATCGCGACGACCTCGCCGTCGATCAGCGCCGGGCCGATGCCGGCCCGCGCCGCCGCGGCGGCGATCGCCGCGAAGCGATCGCTCCAGTCGAGCCCCGTGCGGGTATAGGCCCTGGCCTGGCCGGGCGCGACGGCAAGCAGGCAGCGGTAACCGTCATATTTGATCTCGTTGAGCCAGCCCGCGCCCGCCGGGGCATGATCGACCAGCGTGGCGAGCTGCGGCTCGCGGAAGGCGGGGAGGGCGGCGGTGCCACGGCTCGCCGCCGCCTTCCCGTCATTCCCGCGCGGGGAGCGCCGAGATGACGGACGCGGGGCGACCGACTCCGCCTGCGGATCGGCCTTCGCCCGGGCCGGATCGGAGTGCCACACCGTCCGGCCCAGCTCGCCGGCGGCGATCTGGATCATCGTGCGGCCGCTGCGCACGCTCGTCAGTTCATGGTCGACGAGATCGCCGGATGCGCCCGCCGCCTCGTCCCGCACCTTGCGGAGCAGCCAGTTCTCGCGCTTCTCGCCCGGGCGCGGCTTGAGCCGCACCAGCAGCCACTCGCCCTTCATCCGCGCGCCGCGCAGGAAGAAGTGGAGATGCCCCTCCTCGATGGTCTTCGACGGATCCTTGCCGGGCACGCTCTCCCACGTTCCCTCGTCCCACAGCATGACCGTGCCGCCGCCATATTCGCCCTTGGGAATGGTGCCCTCGAAATCGCCATAGGCGAGCGGATGATCCTCGGTGCGGACCGCGAGCCGCTTATCGGCCGGATCGGGGCTCGGCCCCCTCGTGACCGCCCAGCTCTTCAGCACCCCGTTCAGCTCCAGCCGGAAATCATAGTGCAGCCGGGTCGCCTCGTGCTTCTGGACGAGGAAGCGGTTGCCGGGCGCTGTGGCGAGCACGCCGGCGGGCTCGGCGGTGCGCTTGAAGTCGCGCTTGGCGTGGTAGGTCGCCAGCGGATCGACGCGCGCCGCCACCGGCTCAGGCGCGCTTGCGGGCTGGCGCCTTTGCGGCGGCGGGCTTGGCCGCCGCCGGCTTGCGGGCGACCGGCTTCCTGGTGGCCGGAGCGGCCGGCTGCACCGCGTCGTTCGCGGCCGGTTTGACTGTTGTTCCAGGCTTTTCCAGAGACTTTTTCAGCGCCGCCATGAGATCGACGACGTTCGATCCGCGCGACGGCGTCGCATCCGAGGTATCGAGCACCACCTTGCCGCCCTTGCTCTTCGCCTTGCGCTCGATCAGCTCCTTCAGGGCATCGACATAACGATCGTGGAAGCCGGCGGCGTCGAACTTCCTCGCCTTCTTTGCGATCAGCGTGGTCGCGAGGTCGAGCAGCTCGTCGTCGGGCTTGGTCTCGCCGATGTCGCGGAAGAACGCCTGGCTCTTGTTGACCTCGTCCGAATAGCGCAGCGTCTCCAGCACCATGCCGCGCCCGCAAGGCTTCAGGCTGACGATATATTCGCGTCCTCGCAAGGCGAGCTGGCCGAGCCCGATCTTGCGGGTCTTGCGCAGCGCGTCGCGCAGTACGACGAAGGCCTCTTCAGCGAGATCGTCGGCCGGCACGACATAATAGGGCTTGTCATAGTAGATCGCGTCGATCTCGCCGATGTCGACGAACTGGTTCAGCTCGAGGGTCTTCTTGCTCTCGAGCTTGACCCCCTCGATCTCCTCCTGCTCGAGCAGGACATAATCGCCCTTGGCGACCTCGAAGCCCTTCTTGATGTCGTCGGGATCGACCGGACCGATGCCCGGCACGGTCTTCTCCATCTTGATGCGCTTGCCCGACGGCTCGTGGATCTGGTGGAAGGCGACCGAGGCGCCGCTCTTGGTGGCGGAATAAATCTCGACCGGGATCGAGACGAGCGCCAGCCGTATCTGCCCCTGCCAATAGGCCCGCGCCGCCATGCCGTCTCTCCGGTTTCGCCCCGGTCGGACTCAATCCCGGCCCGCGCGAATCGTTCCGCCGCTCACATGACCAGCACCGGCTGGCCGCAGCGCACGCCATCGACGCGCACGTCCGCCTCGCCGTAGCGCAGGCCCAGCAGGAGGGTGAGCTGGTCGACGAGGCCGTCCAGCGCCGGTTCCGCCGGCTGGAGCGTGGCGCCGACCAGCATCGCCACCGCGCCCGCGTTGATGCCGAAGCCGAGCGTACTCGCCTGCAGGTTGATGCGCTGAATCAGCGAAGTCGCGACTGCCGTGGCGATCCCGCTCGACGAGACGGTCCTGATCCGGCCGGCGGCGATGTCGGCGGCGCTGAAGCTCACGTCCTGCCAGGCCGCGGCGGAGAGATCGACGCGGGTCTGGCCGGTCACCGCGAACATCGGCGCGCGCGCGATAGCCGCCGGGCTCTCGGCGGGGATCGCGCCGAAATTGTCGAGCGTGGCGGGGTCGATCGCCGCGATCGAGGCATGGCCGACGCCGGGCAGCACCGAGAGCGTCACCGCCGCGTTCGCCCCGCCGCCAGGACACGAGATCGCGGCCAGCCGCGCCTGCGCCTCGGCCAGCTCGACATAGAGCGGCAGCGCGAGCGACGGCACGCCGAGCATGGCGAGCGCCGCCGGCGGCGGGAGCGTGCTCTGGATGTAGAGCCGGGTCTGCGCGGTGCGGATGATCGGATCGCCATGATCGCTGACGGTGAGCCAAGGCGAGTGCGCCGAGCGCTCGCCGATCGCGAGCAGCACCTTGGTGGAGGCGAGCCCGGGCACGCCGGCGCCGAGATCGAGCTGGATCTGGTGCGCCCCGCTCGCCAGCGCCAGCGTCGCGCTCAGCATCTCATAGGCGTCGACCGCGACATGCGCGCCGGCGCCGGCATGGTCCTGCGGGCCATAAGGGCCGAGGTCGATCAGGTCGCCCAGCCGGATGTCGGCGGCGCGCCCGGCCTGCGCGGCGATCTTGCGCAGCGTCGCGGCGGCGCCGGCCTGGCCGCCGCCGGCGAGCGCGTCTGCCATCGCGGCGAGCGCCTGCGGCATGGTGACGTCGGCGGCCAGCGCGTCGTTGAAGCTCGCCGCGTCGAGATGGAGCTCGCTGCGCAACGCGTCGGCGAAGGAGAGCGCGTCGATGTCGGCGCCGAGCAGCGCATCATAGTCCATTGCGGAGAGGTTGACGCTCGTGCCCAGCAGCGCGGAAAGCAGTGCGTTGGCGACCCCGCCGTTGATCGAGGCGAGCCGCGAACCGATCGAGAAGGCGGCGAGATCGGTGCGGGTCGCGGTCGCGCCGCGATGGATGGTGAGCGCGCGCGGCGCGCCGATCGCGGCGGCGAAGAAGGTCGGCGTCGTGGTCGTGAGCGTCACGCGCATGGCAGTGCCGCCGCCGCCGGCGACGAAGCGCGCGGATGGCGCGATCGCCGGATCGGGCGTGTAGCGCCCAGGCACCAGCGCGAGCGTGTAGCTCTGTGTCCAGCCGTTGGCGGCGATGGCGCGCCGCGCCGCGCTGTCGGCATCGCCGCTGTCGCCGGCGGCGGCGAGCGCGGCGGCGTCGGTGATCCCCTGCAGCCGACGGCTGGCGAGATACGCCGAGCCCATGTCGACGCTCACCGCGAGCAGCGCGAGCAGCATCGTCATGCCGCCCGCGACGATCATCGCGACGCCGCCGCGACGATCCCGAATCAGCCGTCGCGCGAAGGAAGGGGCCGTCGTCACATGCCGCCGAGCCGCACCGCCGCGCTGCGGACGATCAGCGACGCGGGCAGCGGCACGAACGGCAGCTTCATGAAGGCGCTGTTGGAGGCATCGTAGCTCAGGCGGACGATCAGCGTCTGGCCGTCGTCGTCGATGCTGGCGGTCGCGCGCGCCGGATCGAGCGAGTCGATGCGGCCGAGCTCGCCATCGACGGCATCCTCGGCGAGATCGCGGCGCTCGGCGGCGGTGAGCCCGGCGATGGCCGAACGGGCGGCATCGTTGGCGGTCTGCTGGAGGCCGTGCGCCATCCAGAAATAGCCGCCGAACGCCATCATGCCCATCAGCATCATCAGCAGCGCGGGCGCCGCGATCGCGAATTCGATGAGCGCCGATCCGCGCCCGTCGCCGGCCAGCCGCGCCATCCCGTTCCGCATGAACCCGTCCCCGCACGCTACCTACCAGAGATGAAGGATGCGCCCGGCGCGCTTGCGGAGCGGTGCGCACGCGAAATCCGCGAACCGCGCGATCCACGTCGAAACGGATGCGACCGCGATTGCCGCCGGCCGCGCCGAGGCGTCAGCCTGCGGAAAATATCGGAAAAGGGGGGGTTCATGCTGGAGGGCAAGGCACCGCGCTTCGTCACGGCGGCGGAGATCACGCGCAATTTCGGGATGTGGCAGGATCGCGCCGGGCAGGCGCCGCTGGTGGTGACGCATCACGGCCGGCCGCGCGTCGTGATGATCGCGGCGGAGGATTATGAGCTGCTGTCGCGCCCGGCGGCGTCGGAAGGCATCGCGAGCCAGGACGGCACCGCGCTGGCCCTGCTGCTGGAGCGGATCGATGGCGGCTTCGCGGCGTTCGATGCGCAGCTTCGCCTGCTGCGGCTGAACGGCGCCGCGCTGGTGCATATCGACCGGCCGGCCGATGCGCTGATCGGCCGATCGCTGATCGAGCTGTTCCCGGTGCTGGAGGGCGGGCCGGTGCCGGCGCTGCTGCGGCGCGTGGCGCGGAACGGCGAGCCGGCGATGCTGGATACGCCTTCGCTGCTGCGGCCGGGGCGGCTGCTGCGCATTCGGGCGTTCCCGTGGCCGGGCGGGCTGGCGGTGCTGTTCCGCGATGTCGCCGAGGAGGAGCTTGCCGCCCGCGCGCTCGCCGAGTGGGTCGCGCTCGCCGCCGCGCGCGAGGCACACGGCGCGACGGCGATGGCGCGGCTCTCGCTGCGCGGCACCTTCGATCGCGTCGATCCCGCGCTGGCCGGGCTCGCCGGCTTCGCGCCCGAGCGGTTGCTGGGCGTGCGCCTGATCGACCTGCTCGCGCTGCCGCGGCGCGGCGCCGCGCTGGGGGAGATCGAGGCGGTGCTCGGGCGCGGCGAGACGCGTTGCTTCGACAGCGCGCTGCTCGTCAACGGCGGCGGCGAGCGCGGCGCGCGCATCGCTCTCGCGCCGCTCCGGGAGGGATTCGCGATCGGCGGCGCGATGCTGGTGATGACGATCGACTGAAGCGGATCACTGCCCGATCCGGCTCGCGAAGGGAGATAGCCTAGACCTTAGACCTTCGTCATCCCGCGCGGGCGGGAATGACGGAGGTCGATGAAGCTCCGGCCGCTCGCGTCAGGAGGCGGACCTCATGCCTCGGCGGCGGGCTCCGGGGCGATCTCGCCGGGCTCGGCGTTGGGATCATAATCCTCGGTGAAGCCGGTCTCGTCGCGTTCGAACAGGTCGGCGTTGATGTCGACGCCCTGCGCCTGGAGATCGGCCTCCTCGGGCGAGCGCGCGACGTTGACCGAGACCGTCACCGACACCTCCGGATGCAGCGCGACGCGGACCTCGTGCAGCCCCAGAGCCTTGATCGGGCGGACCAGCACCACCTGGCTGCGGCCGAGCTTCGCGCCGTTCGCCTCCAGCGCCTCGACGATGTCGCGCGCCGAGACCGAGCCGTAGAGCTGGCCGCTGTTGGAGGCCTGGCGGATCAGTATGATCGCCTTGCCGTCGATGTCCTTGGCGTCGGCCTGCGCGGTCTCGCGGCGCTTGGCGTTGTCCGCCTCGATGTTGGCGCGATTGGCCTCGAACACCTTGCGGTTGGCCTCGTTGGCCCTGAGCGCCTTCTTGTGCGGCAGCAGGAAGTTGCGCGCGAAACCGTCCTTGACGGTGACCACGTCGCCGATCGCGCCAAGTTTCTCGACGCGCTCGAGCAGGATGACCTGCATGTCCTAAGCCCTCCTTATTTCACGATATACGGCAGTAGGCCGAGATGCCGGGCGCGCTTGATCGCCTGGCTGAGCTCGCGCTGCTTCCTGGCCGAGACCGCGGTGATGCGGCTCGGCACGATCTTGCCGCGTTCGGACACGAAGCCCTGAAGCAGCCGGACGTCCTTGTAATCGATCCGGGGCGCGTCCTTCGCGGAGAAGGGGCAGCTCTTGCGGCGGCGGAAGAAGGGGCGTGCCATGTCTGTCTACTCCCTTCAGGCCGCGTCGCGGTCGGGGCGGTCCGGGCGCGGGCCGCGGTCGTCGCGATCCTCGCGGTCGCGACGGGGGCCGCGATCGCGATCGCGGTCGCCGCGCTCGCGGCGGTCGCGCTCGGAGCGGCGCATCATCGCCGAGGGCCCGGCCTCGTGCGCGTCTACCCGCACCGACATGTAGCGGATCACGTCCTCGTTGATCGAGGTCTGGCGCTCGAGCTCGGCGATCACGCCGGCCGGCGCGTCGATCTCGAGCAGCACATAGTGCGCCTTGCGGTTCTTGGCGATGCGGTAGGCGAGGCTGCGCAGACCCCAGGTCTCGGTCTTGACGACCTTGCCCTTGCCTTCCTCGACGATCCGGGTGGCGGCTTCCGCCAGCGCTTCCACCTGCGCCTGTGCCAGATCCTGGCGCGCAAGGAACACATGCTCGTACAGAGCCATGGTCACATATCTCCCGCCGATCGCTGGCGCCGCACCATGCGGAGCCCCTCCGGCCATCGTTTACCAATGCAGCGGGCGGAGCCGCGAAGCCCCGCCCGACGCGCGCCCTATGGCGGAACGGCGGCCCGGATGCAACCGCGCCGTCCTCATCATCGCCATCCCCGCGAAAACGGAAATCCACAGGCCCGAGGTCTCGGCCAGAGGAGCAGCGCCGCGCCTATGCATTCCCGCCTGCGCGGGAATGACGGGAAGAGGAGAAGCGACGGAACGGCCAGTCGATCGCGCCGCCGGCGAACAGCGCCCACCAGACGATCACCGGCTGGAAGGCGAGGCGCGGCCCGTGATACCACCAGCCGGGCGGCAACCCCGTCGCGACGTGCAGCATCGCGTGCTTCACGTTCGCGGGATAGACGCAGACCGTGTAGAGCGCGAGCATGATGCCGGCGAGCCGCCGCAGCCGCGGCACGAACAGCGCGATCGCACCGGCGACCTCGCACGCGCCCGTCACGACGATCACGAGCGCGGGATAAGGCACCCAATCCGGCGTGATCCGCAGGAACGGCGCCGGCGAGAGGATGTGGACGACGCCGGCGAACAGGAAGGCGGCGGCGATCAGCACGCGCAATGCGGCGCGCGCATGCTCCAATCCCGGCGATCCCGTCATTCCGCTCTCCCTCGCTGTCGTGCGACGATAGGCCGGCGCGTCGGCTTGGCAAGCCGCCGGGGCGGGCGTAGGCAGCGCCGCTCTGGCGGGAGACAGTCGAGTGCGCGCGTTCATCTTTCCGGGGCAGGGCAGCCAGGCGGTCGGCATGGGCGTCGCGCTGGCCGCCGCGAGCACCGCCGCGCGCGCGGTCTTCCAGGAGGTCGACGAGGCGCTCGGCCAGCATCTCTTCCGGCTGATGGCGGACGGCCCGCCCGACGAGCTGATGCTCACCGAGAACGCCCAGCCCGCGATCATGGCGAACGCGATCGCGACGCTGCGCGTGCTGGAGAAGGAGGGCGGCATCCGGCTGGCCGACAAGGCCGATTTCGTCGCCGGCCACAGCCTCGGCGAATATAGCGCGCTCTGCGCCGCCCAGGCGATCTCGCTCGCCGATACGGCGCGGCTGCTGCGCATCCGGGGACAGGCGATGCAGGCGGCGGTGCCGGTCGGCGAGGGCGCGATGGCGGCGCTGCTGGGGCTCGACTACGAGCAGGCCGCCGCGATCGCGCACGACGCCGCCGAGCAGGACGTCTGCGAGGCTGCCAACGACAATGCGCCGGGGCAGGTGGTGATCTCGGGCAACCGCCGCGCGGTCGAGCGCGCGGTCGAACTCGCCAAGGTGCGCGGCGGCAGGCGGGCGATGCTGCTGCCGGTCTCCGCCCCCTTCCACTGCGCGCTGATGGAGCCCGCCGCGCGCGTGATGGAGCGCGCGCTCGTCCAGGCGGCGCTGTCGGCGCCGCTGGTGCCGCTCTACGCCAATGTCACCGCCGAGCCGGTCGCCGAGCCGGCCGACATCCGCACCCTGCTGGTCGAGCAGATCACCGGCACGGTGCGCTGGCGCGAGAGCGTGCTGGCGATGGCGGCGGCGGGGGTGGACAGTTTCGTCGAGTTCGGCGGCAAGGTGCTGGTGCCGATGGTCAGGCGCACCGTCCCCGACGCGGACGCGACCGCCATCGTGACGATGGCCGAGATCGAGGCGCTGGCGAAGACGCTGTAGCTTCAAGCCCTTATCCCCGTTCGCCCTGAGCGAAGTCGAAGCGCATGCCCTTCGACTTGGCTCAGGGCGAACGGCTCTCGGGCCGGACATGAAGGGCTGATACTATGTTCGACCTCTCAGGCATGACCGCGCTCGTCACCGGCGCCTCGGGCGGGATCGGCGGGGCGATCGCCAAGGCGCTGATGGCGCGGGGCGCGCGCGTCGCGCTCTCCGGCACCAGCGAGGAGCGGCTGGGAGGGGCGCGCGCGAAGCTGCTCGGCGAGATCGCCGGCGAGCGCACCGCCGCCGGCATGGGCGCGCGCGACGGCACGTCCGGCGAGCACCCGCTGCTCGCCTGCGACCTTGCCGATGAGGCGGCCGTCGACGCGCTGGTGCCGCGCGCGCTTGAGGTGCTCGGCGGCCGGCTCGACATCCTCGTCAACAATGCCGGCGTCACCCGCGACAATCTCGCGATGCGGATGAAGGACGAGGAGTGGCGCCAGGTGATCGGGGTCAATCTCGAGGCCGCCTTCCGCCTCTGCCGCGCCGCTGCCCGGCCGATGATGAAGGCGCGGTTCGGCCGGATCGTCTCGATCACCTCGGTGGTCGGCGTCACCGGCAATCCGGGGCAGGCCAATTATGCCGCGTCGAAGGCGGGGCTCATCGGCATGTCCAAGGCGCTGGCGGCGGAGCTCGCGACGCGCGGCATCACCGTCAATTGCGTCGCGCCGGGCTTCATCGGTTCGGCGATGACGGATGCGATCGACGAGAAGCAGAAGGCCGCCATCCTCGGCCGCATCCCCGCCGGCGCGCTGGGAGCGGGCGCGGACGTCGCCGCCGCCGTGGCGTATCTTGCCAGCCGCGAGGCGGGCTACGTCACCGGGCAGACGCTCCATGTCAACGGCGGCATGGCCATGATCTGAGATGGATGCGAGGTGGCGCTCCGCGCCCGGCTTGCAAGCGCCACGGCGCCTCGTTAGGGGGGCGCGCAGCATCCTCCGAGGAAGGTTACAGGATATGAGCGACACCGCCGACCGCGTGAAGAAGATCGTCGTCGAGCACCTCGGCGTCGACGCCGACAAGGTCACCGAGGATGCGAGCTTCATCGACGACCTGGGCGCGGACAGCCTCGACATCGTCGAGCTGGTGATGGCGTTCGAGGAGGAGTTCGGCGTCGAGATTCCCGACGACGCCGCCGAGAAGATCACGACCGTCAAGGACGCGATCAGCTATATCGACAGCACCAAGGCCTGACGGCCATCCCGTCGCTCCGGCGGAGGCCGGAGCCGCTCGAGACCGGCGTTGACCCTCGCCTCATGCGATGCCGGCCTCCGTCGGCATGACGAGCAAGGAAGAGAGGCCGATGCGCCGCGTGGTTGTGACAGGGCTGGGGCTGGTGACGCCGCTCGGCGCCGAGGTCGAGACGGTATGGCGCAACATCCTCGCGTCGAAGTCCGGCGCGGCGGCGATCACGCGCTTCGACGCGACCGGCTATGCCTGCCGCATCGCCTGCGAGGTGAAACCGGCCGGCCATGACTGGGGCTTTGATCCCGGCCGGCGCATCGATCACAAGGTCCAGCGCCAGGTCGATCCCTTCATCATGTACGGGATCGACGCCGCCGGCCAGGCGATCGAGGACGCCGGCCTCGTCGACATGCCCGAGGCGGAGCGGTTCCGCGCCGGCACCTCGATCGGCTCGGGCATCGGCGGGCTGCCTGGCATCGAGGAGGAATCGCTCGTCCTCCACGAAAAGGGTCCGCGCCGCGTCTCGCCGCATTTCGTCCACGGCCGCCTCATCAACCTGATCTCGGGGCAGGTCAGCATCAAATATGGCCTGATGGGGCCGAACCACGCGGTCGTCACCGCCTGCTCGACCGGCGCGCACTCGATCGGCGACGCCGCGCGCATGATCGCGATGGACGATGCCGACGTGATGCTGGCGGGCGGCGCCGAGGGCGCGATCTGCCCGCTCGGGATCGCCGGCTTCAGCCAGGCTCGCGCGCTCTCGACCGGCTTCAACGATACGCCCGAGCGCGCCAGCCGCCCCTATGACAAGGATCGCGACGGCTTCGTGATGGGCGAGGGCGCCGGCGTGGTCTGCCTCGAGGAATATGAGCACGCGCGCGCAAGGGGCGCCAAGATCTACGCCGAGGTGATCGGCTACGGCCTCTCGGGCGACGCCTATCATGTCACCGCGCCGCACCCGGAGGGCTCGGGCGCGTTCCGGGCGATGCAGATGGCGATGCGGAAGTCCGGCCTCGCGCTGGAGGACATCGATTACATCAACGCCCACGGCACCTCGACCCCGCTCGGCGACGAGCTGGAACTCGGTGCGGTCCGCCGGCTGTTCGGCGATGCGATCGGCGGCGTCTCGATGTCGTCGACCAAATCCGCGATCGGGCATCTGCTCGGCGGCGCCGGCGCGGTCGAGGCGATCTTCTGCATCCTCGCGATGCGCGACGGCGTCGTGCCGCCCACCCTCAACCTCGACAATCCGAGCGACAATTGCGCAGGCGTCGATCTCGTCCCCCACGTCGCCAAAGAGCGCAAGGTGCGCGCCGCGCTCAACAATTCGTTCGGGTTCGGCGGCACCAACGCCAGCCTCGTGCTGCGCGCGCTCTAGGCCCGGCGATGCGCCGGCTCCTCCTGCTGGCGCTGGCGCTGGCGGTGATCGCCGGCGGCGTGACGCTCTGGCTGTGGCGGGGCGCCGGGCCGCTCGAGGCGCCGGCGACGATCGAGATCACCGAGGGGCTCAACCTCGGCGGCGCCGCGCGCGTGCTGGCGCGGGCGCACGCGATCCGCTCGCCGACGCTCTTCCGGCACTTGGCGGCGCGCTTCGGTTCGAGCGATCCGATCCGCGCCGGCGAATATCTGCTGCCGGCGCATGCCAGCTACGCCGCGATCCTCGACGTGCTCCAGCACGGCCGCGCGCTCCAGCGGCTGGTGACCATCACCGAGGGCATGCCCTCGGTGATGGTGCGCGACAAGCTGATGGTGGCGCCGTATCTGACCGGCACGGTCGCCGTGCCGCCCGAGGGCGGCGTGCTCCCCGACAGCTATGCCTATGGCCGCGGCGAGACCCGGCTCGCGCTGCTCCAGCGGATGCGGCGCGCGATGGACAGGACGCTGGCGTCGTTGTGGGCGAAGCGCGGACCGGAGGCGGCGGTGAAGAGCCCGCGCGAGGCGCTGATCCTCGCCTCGATCGTCGAGAAGGAGACCGGCGTGGCGTCCGAGCGCGGGCTGGTGGCGGCGGTCTATTCCAACCGGCTGCGCATCGGCATGCCGCTCCAGGCCGATCCCACCGTTATCTATCCGGTGACGCAGGGCCGCCCGCTCGGCCGTCGCATCCTGTTCTCCGAGCTGCACGCGGCCAACGGCTACAACACCTACGCGCGGCGCGGCCTGCCGGTGGGGCCGATCTGCAACCCGGGCCGCGCCGCGATCGCCGCCGTGCTGCACCCGGCCGCGAGCCGGGCGATCTACTTCGTCGCCGACGGGACGGGCGGCCATGCGTTCGCCGACACGCTGGCGCAGCATGATGCGAACGTGAAGAAATGGTATGCGATCCGGCGCGCGCGGGGCGAGATGTGACACGGGCGACGGCGGCGCTCGCCCGGCGGCGGCCGCTCCCAGTCCGCGTCACGCGACGAGGCTGCCGCATCCGGCCATGCGTCTCTTCCGCCACCCCCGCGAAGGCTGGATAATCGAGCGGCACGGTCGGGGCGAGGGAGATTTCCGAGAGCGTCTACGCGAGCCGCGTCCGGCCCGCCGAACAGTCCCGAGAATTGGGCGGAAGTCCAATATTGGACTCCGACGTCAACTCGCTCCGATATTCTCCGATCCGATCGAAAGCGCGTGATCCCTCACCCGACCCTCTCCCCATGGGAGAGGCCCGCCGACTCCGATCAGCGACCGCCCGCCGCCGCTACAGACGCAGCCCCGCCGTCTCGTCCAGCCCCGCCATCAGGTTGAGGTTCTGGACGGCCGCGCCGGCGGCGCCCTTGCCGAGGTTGTCGAGCGCGGCGGCGAGGCGGAGCTGGCCGGTCGCGGGATTGGCGAAGACGAACAGGTCGAGCCGGTCGGTGCCGGCGGCGTACTCCACCGCGAGACCCGCCATCGCGCCGCTCTCGGCGAGCGGTGCCACCCGCACCAGCGCCGCGCCGGCATAGGCGTCGGCCAGCGCGGCGTGGACGCGCTCGACCGTCGCGTCACGGCCGAGCTGCGCCAGGTGCAGCGGCACCTCGACGATCATGCCGCGATAGGTCCGCACCACCGCCGGCGCGAACAGCGGCGCCAGCGCGAGCCCGGCGTGTGCCCGCATCTCGGCGACATGCTTGTGCGCGAGGCCGAGGGCGTAGCTCCGGAAGACGGCATCGGTGGCGCCGCTCTCGTAATCGGCGATCATCGCCTTGCCGCCGCCCGAATAGCCCGAGACGGCATTCACGCTCAGCGGCGCGTCGCCGGCCAGCAGCCCGGCGCGGATCAGCGGGCGGACGAGCGCGAGAAAGCCGGTCGGGTAGCAGCCGGGGTTGCTGACCCGGCGCGCCGAGGCGATC
This sequence comes from uncultured Sphingomonadaceae bacterium, assembly GCA_964245925.1. Classification (GTDB taxonomy): domain Bacteria; phylum Pseudomonadota; class Alphaproteobacteria; order Sphingomonadales; family Sphingomonadaceae; genus Solisphingomonas. The sequence continues at coordinate 1,885 of CAXTPE010000023.1, read as the reverse complement.
CGCTCCCGCCCGCCGGGTTCCAGCTCGGGGAAGCCATAGGCCCAGGCGGGATCGGTGCGGTGCGCGGTCGAGGCGTCGATCACGCGCACGGCTGAGTCGCCGATCAGTGCCACGGCCTGCCGCGCGGCGTCGTCGGGCAGGCAGAGGATGACGATCTCGGCAGAGCGCAGCGCGTCGGCGCGCGCGGCGGCATCCTTGCGGCGCTCGTCCGGCAGCGTCACGAGGCTCACGTCGCCGCGTGCCGCCAGCCGCTCGCGGATCTCGAGCCCGGTCGTGCCGGCGGCGCCGTCGATGAAGACGCGCGCGCTCAACGCAGCCGCCGCACCGCGATCACCGGCTCGGCATGGCCGGGCTTCAGCCGCGCCACGACATCGGCGAGCGGCTCGATCGTCACCGCCATCCACCAGGCGTTGGCGTGCACCAGCCGCCCGGCATCCGCCATCACCCCGACATGACCCGGGAAGAAGACCAGATCGCCCCGCGCCAGCGGCGCGCCCGCCGGCACGGCCGCGCCGAGCGCCTGCTGCTGGTCACTGTCGCGCGGCGCGGCGATGCCGGCGAGGCCGAGCGCGAGCTGGACGAGGCCGGAGCAGTCGATCCCGTCGCCCGAGCGCCCGCCCCAGCGATAGGGTATGCCGACCAGCCGCTCGGCGACCGCGACCGGATCAGGCGCCACGGCGTCGATCGCGGCGGCATGGCGGCGGTGGACCCAGCCCGTGGCGGTGGCGAGGAAGTCGCCCTCGGGAACGGCGGCGAAGCGCGCGCCCATCGGCCAGCGGGCGAGCACCGGCGCCTTGATGTCCGGCGCGGCGAAGACCAGCGCGGCGGGTGCTGCGACAACATGGCTGACCGCCTCGACCGGCCCGAGCGTCGCGGCGGGCAGATAGCCGACATAGCCGTCATGCCGGCAATAGCCCCACGCCCAGCCGCCAGCGACGTCGAGCAGCGCGAACCCCTCGCCCAGCAGCAGCTCGGAGACGGCACGGGCATCGTCGGCCGGTTCGGCGCGCAGCGCCGTCGCCGGCGGCACGCCGGCTCGCGGCACGGACGCGGTATAATGCGGCGCGAACACCCGTCCCGCCAATGCCACGTCGGCGATGTCGGCGCGCACCGCGTGGATGCGCGGATCGAGCCTCGGCGACGGGCCGGCAAGGCGGATGCGCTCAGGCGGCGCCAGCGTGGGCGAGGCGCGGCCGGCGCCGCTCGCTGGTGCGGCCAATGAGCGACTTGAAGCCGTCAAGAAATTCCGCTCCATTTGGGGTTCGCCGGACGAAGATGTTGCGGCGATCCTTTTCGTCCCGCTCGCGACGCAGATAGCCGAGGCTGCCGAGCGTGTTCAAGGCGCGCGTGACGACCGGCTTCGAGACACCCAGCAGCCCCGCCAGCCCGCGCACCGTATGCGGGCCGGAGGTGCAGTAGACCAGCAGCAGCAGCGCCATCTGGCGGTTGGTCAGATCGGACTGGCCGGAGCGGACATAGGCCACCAGCGCGTTCATCCACAGATCGAGTGGTTCGTTGGTCACCAATGCCGATCCTCGTCCGGACGGGCCGGCGTGCGCGGGCCATCCGGGAGCAAGAACAACCGGCCCGGCGGATCGTTTCAGGATCGCCGCGAAAGTGTGGCGGGACGAACGGCTTAGCGGTGGCGACTTTCCGGTTCCCCGTTCTCCGGCGCGGGCCGGGGGGTAGGGATAGCGGCTGTGCGGTACATCGGTGACCACATTACATTCTTTGGCCCCGCAGGCGAGCCGCGGCAGTAGCTGTTGTCCGTTTGCGTCGCAGCTCCGCTGCCGCGTCCAACTGGACCGCGACTATCTTGCCGTCACGCCGCCGGGTTGGCGACCTCCTCCGACAACTGGCCGCCATCATGGACCATCCGCGTCGA
>CAXTPE010000022.1:0-24862 GCA_964245925.1 uncultured Sphingomonadaceae bacterium | reverse complement strand
GGTATCGCCGGTGCGCAGCCGGATCCCCGCCGCCGCGCAGCTATCCAGCACGCAACCGCTGATGAGCAGGTCTTCGGTGCGGAAGTCCCGGCCGCCGTCGTAGCGCCGGCCGTTCAGGTCGATCCCGTAATGGACATGCCCGCACTCGAACGCGGTGACGTAGAGATCGACGAAGCCGTCGCGCGACGCCATGCCGGCGGCATAGGCGAGCCCGCCGGCGTCGGGACCGAAGGCGCGGCAGTGATCGAGGTAGAGCGAGGCATTGCCGCCGTTGGCGGCGAGCGGCGCCGAATAATCGAGGTGGAAGCCGATGAACGCCTCGCCGGGCCGCGGCGCCGTGGCGCGCAGGCGCACCGCCGAGCAGTTGCGCACATAATTCTCGATCGTCCCGTAGAAGGAGAAGCCGATCGCGTGATCGAGCGTCTCGACGCGGCTGACATGGCAGTTGACGCACCAGCGCATCGCCACGCCGACCGAGGCCGACGGCCGGTCCGGCACCGGGCGCTCGATCGCGCCGCCGCGCGCCACGGTCAGATCCTCCAGCCGGACATATTCGACCAGCGGGCTCGGCTGGTCGGGCGAGTCCGCGCCGATCCGCACGCCGGCGGCGGCGGGGTCGGTCACGATCAGCCGGGTGCGGTTGGGGGCCGGGCCTTCGTCGGCCTGGGTCGCGGCGATGCCGCGCAGGACGGTGCCGCTGCGGGTGATCGCGACCGTCCGGCCGACGCGATAGTCGCCGCCGCCGAGCTGGACGATCGGCAGCGCGTCGAGCGCCGCCTGGATCGCCGGCTGGCTGTCGAACCCGGCGTCGCCGGCGCGCGCGCCCCACCATTCGGCGGCGCCGATCGGCGTGGTCGTCGGGTTCGGGCGGACGGTGCCGAGGCCGCCGATGGCGTTGGCGAAGATCGCCGCCGGCGGCGCGACGATCGCGCCCTCGAACCGGATCGTGACGCCGGTGGCGATGTGCAGCGTGCCGCCGACGAAGCGCACCGGCGCGCGCAGCACGCAATCCTCGCCGAGATGGAACAGGCCGGGCGGCACCGTCACCCAGAGCCCCGCCGCGCCGGCCGCCGCCATCGCGCGGCTCAGGCTGAACGTGCTGCGGCCGGCGGCGATGGCGTCCCGCTCGCTGCTCGGCGCGAGCTCCAGCAGCGAGACCTCGCCGCCGGCGCGCGCCGCCGCGATCGCCGCCGGCGCCGCCCCCGACGCGGAAGCGATCGACGACGACGCCGCGGCGGTGATGCCGGCGCGCAGCAGCATGCGGCGGCTCGGTCCGGCGGCGGGATCGGGCATGGCGGCTTCCTTCTTCAAGCGGGCGCGCGGAGCCTGACGATGCGGATCACCGGCCCGCCGGTCCGCCCCGGCGACGGCGCGAACATCGCCATCTGCGTCCCGCTCGCCATGAGCTTCTCGTACACCGCGAGCTCGGCGGGGAAACGGGCGGCATCGGCCCGGTAGCGATCATAGTTCGACAGGATCGCGTAATCCGCCCGGCAGGTGGCGAAGGCGCGGGGAGCGACCGTGCCCAGGCTCAGCACCGAGCGCTTGCCCCGCCAGCCGCTGATCCGCGCATAGCTCGCCTGTCCCCGGATCGTCCGCGCCGCGTCGATGCAGCCGGCGTCGCCGGCCGGCAGCAGCAGCCGCCAGGGCTGGCCGACCAGATCGAACGAGATCTGCTCGACGACGACCGTGCTGCCCGCCGGGATGTGACGGATCGCCCATCCCGACGCGAGGCCGCGCGTGTCGTGCAGGCGTTCGATCGCATCGGCGCGCACGGTCAGCAGCATCGGCGCCGCGACCGCCAGCGCGAGCAGCGCGCCGGCGAGCGCGCCGGCCCGTCGCCCGAACCGCCGCCGCGCCAGCCCGGCGAGGCCGGCGATCGACCAGGCGATCAGGATCGCGGCGAACGGCAGCAGCGGCAGCACCCAGCGCGCCCAGATCAGCGCCTGGACGGCGATCACGGCGAAGAACAGGGCGGCCGGCGCGACGATGGTGGCGAGCGCCAGCCGGCTCCGCCACCCCGCCAGCACCGCGCCGGCGCCGGCGAGCACCAGCCCCGGCAGGCCGAGCGCGCCACGCAACGGCTGCGCGACGTACCAGCCGGCGTTGCGCAGCGGCCCGCCGCCGGTCGCGCCGAGATGCTCGGGGCGCGCCTCGCCGTGCAGGTTCGCCAGCAGCGTGCGATAGTCGAGCAGCAGATAGGGCGAGGCGAGCACCAGCGACACCGGCGCCAGCACCGCGCCGAACAGCAGGTGGCGGAGCTGCTTGCCGGTCTCCTCCGGGTGATCGGCGATGCGGAGCAGGCCGGCGGCGAGCGGGCAGACGCCGATCGCCGCCGCCGGCCATTTGGTGGCGCAGGCCAGCCCGACGCAGACCGCCGCGCCGGCCATGTCGATCAGCCGGCCGCGCCGGGCGATGCCGATCGAGCACAGCACGCACAGCAGCATGAACACCGTCGCATGCACGTCGGTGCGGATGATCTGCGAATAGCGCACATGGAGCGGGTCGATCGCGAGCAGCGCGGCGGCGAGCAGCCCGACACGGCGATCGAACAGCCGCGCGCCCACCGCGAAGGTGAGCAGCACGCACAGCAGCCCGCAGAGCACGATGAACAGCCGCCCGGGCAGGAACACCAGCGTCGGGTCGGCATAGACCGTCCGCCCGAACGCGGCGGTGTCGGCGAAGCGCCCGGTGATCGTACCGGCCGCCAGCACGATCAGGTCGATCAGCGCCAGGCTGGCGATGGTGGTCGTGCCCGGATGGCCGAACCAGCCGGGATCGAGCGTCCGGTCGTGGAGCATCCTGAGCGCGAGCAGCACGAAGGTCGGCTCGTCGGGATCGTAGAGCGCCGGCAGCCCGAACGAGACGCCGTAGAGGCGGAGCGCCAACGCGGCCAGCAGAATGGCGCCGAGCCATGGCAGCGCCGCGCCCCGCGCCGGGCTCATGTCACGACGCAAGGGAGCGGTACGGCGGCGACGCGATCAGCCCCGGCAGCGCCGCGAAATCCGCGAACCGCGCCGCGACATGCTCCGGCCGGCAGGAGCCGGCGTCATAGCCGCGCTCGTAGAGCAGGAACGGCATCCCCGCGCGCCGCGCGGTCTCGGCATCGATGGCGGAATCGCCGATGAAGAGGGCATCGCCCCCGCCGAGCGCCGCGAGCGCGTGGAGCGCGGGCGCCGGATCGGGCTTGCACCGGGCGAGCGTATCGCCGCCGACCACGGCGCCGAAGTGGCGGGCCAGGCCCAGGCCCGCGAGCAGCGACCGGCTCAGCGCCTCGGGCTTGTTGGTGACGATCGCCATCGCCCGGCCGGCGGCGGCGAGCGCCTCCAGCGCGCCCGGGACACCGGGACAGCAGACCGAGGCATCCGCCGGCAGGCCGCCGAGGATGTGACGGAACTCGGCGAGATCGCCGGCGGCGTCATCGGCCAAGGCGCCCAGCGCGCGGCGGACCAGGATCGGCGCGCCGAGGCTCACCAGCCGGCGGACCACATCCGCGCCGATCGGCCCGCCGCCGCGCCGCCGGCGCTGGATCGTCAGCGCCGCGGCGATCGCGGGAGCGCTGTCGACCAGCGTGCCGTCGAGATCGAAGAGCAGGACGGCGCGGCTCAGCGGATCACCGCCCCCGCACGTTCCGCTCACGCTCCGGCGACGGACATGCGCCGATGTCAGGCCGCGGCGCGGGAACGGACGGCGATGCCGGCGAGCGCGGGCTGCGGCGACAGCGGCGCGAGGCCGCGCTCGGCGATCAGCCGGGCAAGCTCCGAGTTCGCGCTATAGGGGCTGTCCAGCTTCACGAAATCGACCGGCGCATCGGCGCGGACCGGGGCCTTGAGCACCTCGCCGCGCATGAACTCGCGGCAGGAGATCTGCCCCTGGAGCAGCGGCACGGCGAGATAGACGTCGCTGTCCGCCAGCACATGGCCGGCCGGCAGATCCCGCCTGGCATAGACGCCGCGCACCAGCGCATCGAGATATTTGATCTCCTTCTCGGGCGGCACGCGCTTCTGGCTGGCCGCGCCGCCGCACATCTCGCGCGCCTTCCTGAACGCCTTGAACCACACGTCCGCCTGCTCGGGCAGCGTGCAGTAGGGGCTGACCGGCACGCCCTGATAATCGATGTCGATGTGCCGCTCGAAGGTGCGCGCGCCCTTGGCATAGGCGATCAGGATCGAATCATGCCAGTCGCGCTGCTCGTGGGTCGAGAGGCCGATCGTCAGGCCCGGATAGCGATCGCGCAGGAAATCGATCTGGTTGAGTTCGAGATCGCTGTCCTCGGACGGGTAGAGCGACACGCAATGGTTGAGCGCGAACGGGATCTTCCGCTTGCCGAAGAAGCTCACCAGATTGTCGATGTCGACCAGGCTCGATCCGCCGGAGGACGCGATCACCGGCTTGCCGGTCGAGGCGATCTTCTCGATCAGGAACCAGTCCTTGATGTCGGAGCTGGCGATCTTGAGGAAATCCACGCCGAACTCGACGCACCTGTCGACCGAGACCTCGTCGAACGGCGTGACCATCGTCTCCATGCCGCCGTCGCGCACCGCGTGGATCATCTGCCGGAGCTGATCCCAGGGCATCTGGGTGTCGAGCGTCTTCTTGATGTAGCGCACGTCCTCGCGGTGGCGGAAATCCTTGTGGATGAAGCTGTCGACGTCGCGGAACTGCAGCTTGACCGAGGCGCGCACGTCGTTGAAGCGAACCACCTGGCTGAAATCGCGGATGATCTTGAGACCGCGATCCAGCTTGCCCCAGTGGTTATTGGCGAGCTCCAGAACAAAGAGGTCTTCGAAAATGGATTTCTTCACTGCGTATCTCCGGTAAGCCACAGAGGCGCGGGCGTCCTGCTCGCGGACGCCGGACGCAATGCCGTCGAGCCGTTTCCCGGCGCCTCCCCCTCATGTTCTGGTTCTCGTCTGCACCACCGCCGCATCGGAGATGCGGAAATCCCGGCAGGTCGGCGCTCCCTTCCGAACTTGTTCCGTTCCGTGGAGGGCCCGTCCCTCGCATCGGCATGCCCGCCCGGGCGACGCGGCCTTAACCCTGTCCAACATCCACCGCAACTCTGAAGCGGCGAAACGGTCGTTTCCCGCCGCGTACCGACCAAGTTACTGGTACATTTCCATTAATACATTTCCCGTCCGGTACAGTCCGGGGACGCGATCCGCATGGCGACGCCGCACCCGCCATCCGCCGCGCCGCGCCGCGCCGATCGCCGCGTCAATCCCGGGAAGCGATCGTGATGATGTTGCCGAGCTTCAGCCCGAGCGCCAGGCGGGGCAGCGGGACGCGATCGAGCCGGATGCCGGCCGCCCACGCCGCCTGGCGGATCATGAAGGCGATCGGGAAGTAATTCTTGCTGCGCCTCACCCTGGCCGACCCGAAGCCGATCCGGCCGAGCATCTCCTTCATCGACCGGGGACTGTAGATCTGGGGATGCTGGAGGCAGAACGGCGGCCATTGCGTGCCCATCAGCCGGCGCAGCGCCGACGCCTCGTTGTGGGTGACGATCATCAGCTTGCCCCCGGGCTTGAGCTTGGCGCGGACCTGCGCGAGCATCGCGACCGGATCGAGCAGATGATCGACGACATGGACCATCACCGCGAGCGCGACCGAGCCATCGGGCACCATCGACAGATCGGTCATGTCGGACAGGATGCGGTGTGACGTCGGGCCCGCCGCGGCGGCAAGCCTGGCATGCACCGCCGCATTGGGCTCGAACAGCCACAGCCGATCGAAATCGCCCTCCTTCACGGCGTGGCGGACGATATGGCCGACGTCCGGCCCGATCTCGAGATAGCCGCCGCCCGGCGCGCCGGCCGCGGCGACCAGCTTCCAATAGCCCCGCTGGGTCGCGTCGATCGCGTCGTCCGGCACCGCATCCATGTTGGTGGACATGTCGGCATAGAGCTCGGCGAGCTGCGCGTCCGTGAAGAAGCGCGGGGCATAGAGCGATCCGCAGGCCCCGCAGCGCGCATACGAGAAGAACACCCGCTCCTTGAAGAAGCCGGACCAGAGCGGACGCAGCGCGTCGAGCGTCATGGTCTCGGCGCGGCGCGGGCTGCCGACCTCGATGGTCGCATCGTCCGCCCGGCAGACCGGGCAGGCGCGGGAGAGAAGCTCGGTGTCGGTCATGGGTGCGCCCCGAGGTCGTGGATGTCGATCGGGTCAGGCGCCGGCGGCACCCGCCGGCCAGGCCAGGATGAGCGAGAACGCCATGCCCTCCTGCCCCTCGACCCGGCTCTCGTAGCCGACGCTCTTCAGGAAGGCGACGGTCGGCTCGATCGTGCTCATGCCCTCGACCATATGGCCCTCGATCAGCAGCCGGGGCCGGAACCGGGCAAGGAAATCGGCGCTGGCGGGCACGACGAAGAGCTCGGCGCCCTCGATGTCGATCTTGACGAAATCGACTTTCCCGAACCCGAACTGCTGAGCGAGGCCGGCCAGCGTCCGCGCCTCGACCTTGACGGTCGTGCCGCGATAGCCGCCGACGATCGAGGTGAGCGCCGATCCCATCGTGCCTTCCGAGCTCAGCTCGAGCACGCCGTCCCTGTCCGCCGCCGCCATGGCCGCGAGCGTGATGTTGTCCAGCCCGTTGACCCGCCGGTGCATCGCGACGTTATATTCGGCGGCGCGATAGTTGATCGGGTCGGGCTCGAGCGCGAGCACCCTGCCGGTCGCGCCGACCTGCTTGGAGAAGGCGATCGCGGTCAGCCCGGAATAGGTGCCGAGATCGATGACGTTGCCGCCTTCCCCGAGCCGCGCGAAATCGAGATATTGCGCGGTGGTCGTATAGGGCTCGGTCGAGCTCGGGCAGAGCACGGCGAAATCCGCAAAGCCGGTGACGTGGTGCAGGCGCGGCGAGGAGAAATCGACGAGCTGATAGACGTCGCCGTCGTAGCGCAGCGACACCGGATCGCTCGATCCGAAATAATAGTCGAACGAATCGATCATGTCCGGCAGGTGCACCGCGTTGCCGGCGTTGATCCGGATCATCTGCCGCGATCCGTCCCGGACCACCTCGAGGATGCCGCCATGACGGCGCACCCGGATGCCTCGGCGCGCGCCCGGCGCGGCCCGATAGTAGAACAGGGTCGGCCGGTGGCGCGCGACGAGCTTCGCCAGTGCGTGCTTGGCTGCGGTTCTCAACGTCATGCTCCCGACCCCGGTTCGGCGCGCCGCTCGCTGAAGGTGATCTTGTTGTGCCAGAAGAAGCTGCCGACCATGACCACGGCGGTGATGCCGAGCTGCGCCACGACCGGATCCAGGCGGACCACCTCGACCAGCAGCGGCAGCAGCACCCAGTTGGCCGCATAGTTGACGACGTAGAAGGAAGAGAATTTGGCGAACTCGGCGACGATGTTGCCACGCGCGCGGAACACGCCGAGCTTGTAGGTCGTGAACGCGAAGCACAGGCACAGCGCCTGCACGAGCATCAGCGCCGCGACATAATGGATCCGGAAATAGGGGCTCAGCCACAGCAGCAGCGGGAAGGCGGCGAGCCCGACGGCGGTGTTGAGGCAGGCCGCGAGCACGAAGCGCAGCGATTTCCGCCGGTGCCGCGCCAGCATGCGGGCAATCCGTCCCCCGGTCGCTGGCGGTGGCTCGGCCACGGCGGCAACCGTCCTCACTCGTCCACCAGCTCGATCTTCATGTTCTCGCGCAGCAGCTCGCGCGGCAGGAACGGCGACAGATCCTCCAGCGCCGGCGAGGTGATGCGGCCATCGGCATGCTGCTTGGCGCCGAGCTTGGGCGCGAACGGCACATTCTCGTCGAGGATGATCTCGCACATCACCGGGCCGGGCGTCGCCAGCGCCGCCGCGATCGTGCCCGCGAGCTGGTCGTGGCGCGAGATCAGGAAATGCTCGAGCCCGAAGGCGCGCGCGACCTTGCCGAAATCGGGGAAGGTGACGTTGCTCTTCGGCCCACCGCCGACCTCGACGCCGTTGAAGAAGTTGCGATGGGTCTGGAAGATCGAGACATAGCCGCTATTGTTCAGGAGGAATATCTTCACCGGCAGGCCGTTGCCGGCGATGGTCTGGAGCTCCTGCAGGTTCATCATGATGCTGCCGTCGCCGGCGAGGATGACGACCCGTTGCCGGTTGTCCGTCGCGGCGCAGATGCCGACCGCGGCGGGCAGGTCGTAGCCCATCGTCGCGCTGCCGGAGTTGCTCCAGTGGCGCTGCCCCTGCTTGAGCGCGCCGACCTGGAAGCTCACCACGCAGGCGGTGGCGTTGGCGGTGGCGATGATGTCGTCGCGATCGAGCGCCTCGAACAGGCTGTCGAGCGCCACATAGGGGTGGCACAGCTGGTTGTGCCGATATTCGGGCAGCACCACCGGGAAGTTGCGGCGCCGCTCCAGCGCCCACTCGCGCCATGCGTCGTGCGCGGCGGTCGGCCCGTGGTAGGGCGCGGCGAGGAGCGCGGGGATGAAGTCGCCGAGGTCCGCCACCACCGGCATGTCCGGCGCGACATTGGGCTTTTCCAGCTCCAGCGGGTCGACATCGACCCAGATCTTGTGCGCCTCGCGCGCGAAGCTCTTCCAGTTGTAGCTGACCTGGCGGATGTTGAGGCGGCTGCCGAGGATCAGCAGCAGGTCGGCGCTCTGCGTCACCATGTTGCCGCCGCGATCGCCGATCGTGCCGGGCCGGCCGGCATAGAGCGGGTGGCTGTCCCAGACGTTGTCGCGGCCGTTGAAGCTCGTCACGACGGGGATGCCGAGCTTGTCGGCGAGCCTCAGGAAATCGGCATGCGCGCCGCTCAGCCGGATGCCGCCGCCGGCGAACACCACCGGCCGCTCGGCCGCGGCGATCTTCGCCAGCACCGCGCGCGCCGTCGCCGTCAGATCGGTCGCGCGCCACGGCTCGTCGAGCTCGGCGGGATCGAAGCCCGGCAGCAGGTCGTCGGGATCGATCCGCGCGGCCTGCACGTCGAGCGGGATGTCCAGCCAGCACGGCCCCGGCCGGCCGTGGGTGGCGAGGTACAGCGCCTTCTCGAGATGGTAGCGGATCGAACGCGGATCGGTGACCATCGTCGCATATTTGGTGATCGGCGTCACGAGCCGCTCGATGTCGAGCTCCTGATCGCCATATTGGCGGAGCGCGAGGCCGGTGAAGCGCACCGTCGTCTCGATCTTCACCTGCCCGGAGATGACGAGCATCCCGATCGAATCGACGAACGCGCCATAGACGCCGGTGATCGCGTTGGTCCCGCCCGGACCCGAGGTGACGTTGACGAGCGCGAGCCGGTTGGTGAGGCGGTAATAGGCCTCGGCGGCCATCGCCAGCGCCTGCTCGTGGTGCATGAACACGGTCTTGAGCAGCGGATGCGTGCCGACCGAATGGTTGAGGTGCATGGCGCCACCGCCGGTCAGCATGAAGGCATGGCGGATGCCGTGCTCGACCAGCCGGTCGGCGATCCAGTCGGACAGCTTCACCTTCGTCATCCCGTCCACCCGTTCCAGGCCGCCGTGCGGCGGATCGCTTCGTCGAGATCGATCGTGGGCGCAACCCCCAGCTCGCGCCGGATCAGCGCCGTCGAGGGGACGTAGCGCCCCGGGTTCCAGCCGGGATCGGGCCGGCCGAGCACCTCATGTCCGGCGCCGCCCAGCACCCGGTCGACCCGCGCCGCCAGTTCGGCGATGCTCACCGCCTCCTCGGAGCCGACATTATATACCGCGCCCGGCGCCGCGCGCAGCAGGATCGTCCAGAGCCAGACGGTGACATCGGCGGCGTAGAGATAGGAGCGCACCGCCGTTCCCGCCCCTTCCACCCGGATCGGCCGGCGGCCAAGCGCGTCGCGGATGAAGTTGCCGGCGGCGAAATGGATGTCGAGCGACAGCAGCGGGCCCAGCAGCGCGAAGATGCGCGCGGTGACGATGTCGAGCCCGAACTGGCCGGCGTAGATCGCGCAGAGCATCTCGGCGGCGCGCTTGCCCTCGGCATAGGCGTTGCGTGGGCTCGTGCAGTCCGGCCCGCCGCGCCAGTCCTCGCCGACATGGCTCATCTCCCACGGCTGGGCGCCATAGACCGCGCCGGAGCTGAAGAAGAAGCAGCGCGCGTTGCCGCGCGCGCGCGCCAGCTCGAGCGCGCCCCGCGTGCCGGCGACGATCGTGTCGAACATCCGGCGCGGATCGCGCCCGTTGAGATCGGCGCTGGCGTCGGTGGCGGCATGGAGGACATGGGTATAGTCGCCCGGCGGCGCCGCCAGCGCCAGCACGTCGCCCGCGACGAAGCGGAAGCCCGGATGCGCGGCGAGGTGCGGCGCCCTGGCGGCGAACGCCGCCGGATCGCGCGTGATCGCCACCAGCTCGATACCGAGGCCGAGGCGAAGATCGGCCTCGCGCAGCGCCTCCAGCATCCAGCGGCCGATGAAGCCGGTGGCGCCGGTCATCAGGATGCGCGCGCGCTTCAGCCGCGGCCAGTCCGGCGCCAGCGCGTCGTGGATGGCGGCGAGATCGTCGGCGAGACCGGGCTGCGGCGGGGACGGCACGATGGCGCTCAGGCCGCGACGGCCCGGCCGGTGCCCGAGGGCACGCGCAGGAAGCCGATCAGCGCCGGCCCGCGCCGGCGCGCGCGGACGGTGAGATAGATGCTGTCGAGCGCCAGCGCCCAGAGGATGAGCGCGATCAGGCCAGGGCGTGCGAGCTGCCCCAGCGCCAGCCCGAACTCGTGCTCGATCGTCCGCCCGGCCAGCCAGCCGGTGTTCTCCCAGATCGAGTTGCCGGCCGAGAAGGTGAACAACATGTAATCCGCCGAGATCGACAGGATATAGGCCGCGATGATGGCGATGATCGGACCGGGCCGCTCCCAGGGCTCCAGGAAGACCAGGAAGATCAGCAGGATCTGCGTGTATCCGCCCCAGTTCTGGCTGACCAGGCCCATCCCGAGCAGCAGGCTGGGAAGGCGATAGCTCGGGAGAGCGGACGGGTACAGCCACGCGCACGCGACGCTGAAGACGGTCAGCAATTGGCTGCATCCGATGAGGATCGGGATACCCGTGAGCATGGGCTCGATCACGCGCGACGGCAGGAAGTGCAGGATCGGCAGGTGGAACATCTTGATGTTCAGCATCGGCACGTACGTCGTCGTGTAGTAGATCGGTTGCCAGGCATTGTCGTTGTAGTTGGTCGACCAGTTCGAGATGTTCGCCAGGATCTCGAACGGGTTGCCCTGGCCGAACATTGCCCACGTCACCAGATAGATGAACAGCGACAGGAGCCCGATCACCTCGAAGCTCCGCCAATCGCGCTTTATCAGCAACGCCAGCACCGGCAGGACGAGATAGGGCTTGAGATTGATGGCAAGCGCCGAGGAGATCCAGCGCAGCCAGCGCGACCGCACCAGATCGGTGTGCGCGATGATGATGAAGATGAGGCACAGCAGGATCAGATTGCCGCGCTCGAGCGCGAACAGCATCGGAAGTCCGAAAGCGAAGCCGATCGAGCGGAGCGCGCCCGTCCACCTGTCCTTTCGCATCAGGACGATGGTGACGAGGATCACGTCGATGGCGTAGATCGCGAGCAGGGTGACGACGCCCAGCCAGTCGCAATCCCGGGCGTAGAACGGCCAGTAGAGGTAGCAGCCCGGGAGCCCGAAGATCTTGAGGAAGATGAACGACAGCGGCGGATAGACCGCGCCCCAGGCTTCGTAGGCGCCGTAGTTGCGTGCCCAGAAGGCGGTGTTGAACCAGTCCATGAAGGTATCGGACGGATTGTACAGGAACGGCTGGACCAGATAGCCGCGATGATGGAACTGGTACGCCGTCCAGCCGAAGCTCGCCAGGATCGCGAGCACGAAGAGGGTCTCGACGGCGAGCCCGAACAGCCGGCGCGCGCCGGCCCGCGAGTTCATTCCGCGGCTGCCGCGGCGGGGTGGACGAAGGTTCGCTCGGCGGGGCGCGACCGATCCGGCGGGAAGTTGATCCGCTCCTCCTCGACGACGAGCGGGACGTTGCGCGTGCGCTCGGAGATCACCCTCACCTGCTCGCCGATCAGCCCCAGGAACAGCAGCAGCGTCGTGAAGGCGCCGAGCGCGGCCACGGCGGCGAACGGCAGCAGCGCCGGACCGCGCGCGATCGCCAGCCCGATCGCCCAGAGCAGCGCGAGCGCGGTGACGACGGCAAGATAGATCGACGCGACGATCGGCAGGCGCAGCAGCGACTTGGACGAGCCGGCGACGCTCGAGATCGCGAAGTCGGTCAACGTCCGGAAATCGTTCTTGGTCACGCCGGCGGCGCGCTCCGGCCGCTCGAACGGAATGAGCGCGATGCGGAACCCGCCCTCGACCACCATGCCCCGGAAGAAGGGTTCGGGCTCGTTCCATGCCGCGAGGCTGTCCACCACCTCGCGGCTGAACAGGCCGAAGCCGGTCGCGCCCGGGATCACCGGATAGTCCGCGTAGCGCCCGAGGAAGCGATAGCCCATCAGCCGCGCCCGGTTGAGCAGGATCGACGCCTTCTCGGTGCGCCGCTGCCCCAGCACCACCTGCGCGCCGCCGCGCCACAGGCTGATGAGCTCGCCGATCAGCGCGGGAGGATCCTGGAAGTCGGCGCCCATGCCGATCACCGCCGCGCCCGCCGCCTGGTAGATCGCGTAGGTCGGCGAGCGCATCTGGCCATAGTTGCGATTGTTGAAGATCGCGCGCACGCGACCATCCTGCGCGCAGATCTCGCGCATCAGCTCGCGCGTGCGGTCGGTCGATCGATTGTCGATGAAGATGATCTCGTGCGAGCGGGCGTGCCGTTCGGCCTCGCGGGTCACCGCCTCGTAGATCGCGCGCACATTCTCCTCTTCATTGTAGCAGGGGATGGCGAACGAGATTTCGGGAGGGGCATCCCCCTGCGGGGCTCGGACGGCGTCCGGACGGTTCATTCGGGTTCGTCCCGCGGCCGCGCGAAGGGCAGGCGAAGGTCGGTGACGGGCGCGTAGAGCTCGATGAAGATAATCAGCAGGATCAGGCTCCAGAGCAGCGCCACCGCCCAGACATTATAGTGGCGGCCGGTGTCGAGATGCGGCGCCTCGATCACCTGGATGTCGGCCCCGCTCCCGGCGGCGAGCTCCTGCAGCTCGACCTGCTCGGAGAAACGCGCATAGGTGTCGTACAATCCCTGCGCGAACCTGTAGTCGCGGTAGAGATTGAGATACTGGTTCGACGTCGCGGTGATCGCACCGACGTTCAACCCCCCCACGCCGCCGCCGGCATCCGACATTCTCGCGATCTGCGAGCGCAGCGCGCCGATGTCGGACTCGAGCGCCAGGAGCTGCTGATTGTCGCTGCCGGCGAAGCGGCGCAGGGTCTGAAGCTGGACGACCTTGGCCTGGAGGGTCGCCTGAAGCTGCGTGCGCTGCCCGACCGCGGCGCTGAACTCGGCTTCGGGCGCGGCCAGCCCGTTGCGTCGGCGAAACGCGTCGAGCGCCGCCTCCGCGCTCGTCACCCGCCGCGCCGCGTCGCTGAAGCGGTCGCTGACGAGATTGCGCTTGGCCTGGACCTGCCCGCGGCTGAGCTTGCCGATCCGGTTGTTGATCGCCACCAGATAGGCGGACGCGAGCGCCCTCGCCTCGTCCGCGTCATTGGCGTGGACCTCGATCTCCATCACGCCGCCGAGCAGCGCGTGGATGTCCGCCTTCCGGCCGAGATCCGCCTCGGCATCATCGAGATCCGCATAGCGGCGCCCCGCGCCCACCAGCTTGAGCCGGTCGATGACATCGAGCACGACCTCGTTGCTGCGGCCGATGAGCAGATAGGATTCGATCGAGTTGCGCTGCCCGAGCAGCGACGAATAGTCGTTCAGCCTGCCGCCGAGCACGTCGATCATCGATCCGAGCCCGGCCGCGCTGCCGTTCTCCTGGGGCAGGATCTTGGCGCGCGCCACATAGGGGCGGGGGAAGAACGAGAGCAGCAGCAGGACCGCCAGCAGGATGACGTAGATACGCCACCGCAACCGCCGGTCGCTCGCGACGCGCGCCAACCCGCGCCGGCCTTCGTCGAGCGCGCTCAATTGGCGACCGCGACGGTCGTGACGGCGGCCAGCGTGCTCTGGAACAGCAGCGTCGTCAGGTCGCGGATCCGGTCCCACGCCTCGCCGCGGTTGCCGTCGATCGGCACGTATATGAGGTCGCCCGGCAGCGCGCGCTGGCCGAGCGCGCCATGCCGCCTGGTGATGAGCGAGCCGTTCGCGCGGACGACGAAGATCTGCGACCTGTCGCCGAGCTTCTGCACCCCGCCGGCGCGCCGCAGCACCTGGCCAACCGTCTCGGTGCCGGTGTACTGGAACGCGCCGGGGCTCGGGACCGCGCCGAACACGCCGACGGTGGTGGGCCGCGGCGGCACGTAGATGGTGTCGTTGTTCTCGAGCTGCAGGTCGCCGGGCAGCGCCGTCGCGCCCGGCGCGATGTCCAGCAGCAGGCGGCCATCGGGCTTGCGCGCGCGCAACTGGGCGATGACCGACCGCACGGCATCGGCCCGCGCGGGCTGGATCTGGTTTTCGCGCGACGCCCGCACCAGCGGCGCGGCGGTGAGCTGGAGATTGAGATCGCGCAGCGCCCGATCGAAGCTGATGCGCTGCTGGTCCCTGATGCTGTCGCGCAGGATGATGCCGCCGAACGGATAGGCCCGAGCGGTGAGGCCGCCGGCCTGGCCGACCACGTCGGCGAGCCGGGTGCCCGGGCGGAGATAATAATGGCCCGGATGCGCCACCTCGCCGCTGACCGTGACCAGCACCGCCTGCTGATCCAGCGGGCGGGCGATGCCGACGCCGGAGAGCACGCGGATCACCTCGCCGCGGCGCACCAGCTCGGTCTTCGCCTGCGCCGGCGTCACCTCCTGCCAGCCGGTGCCGTCGAGCTTGAGCGGATCGAGCACCAGCGCGCGCGCGTCGTCGGCGACGGTGTCGACGCCGCCGGCGTAGAGCAGGAAGTCCTCGACCGTCTCGTTCGGCCGCGCCTCGTAGATCGCCTCGTTGTTGACGCTGCCGATCACCGCCGCCTGCGCGCCGGCGGGCGCGATATAGATGACGTCGCCGTCGTGAAGGATCGCGTCGGCCGACTTGTCGCCTTTCAGCAGCAGGTCGTAGAGGTCGAAATTGGCGACGAGCTGGCCGTCGCGCTTGAGCTGGATCGAGCGGAAGCTGCCGCCCGCCGAAGGCCCGCCGGCCACCAGCACCGCGTTGATGAGCGTCGAGAGGCTGCTCACCGTGTAGGAGCCGGGCGTCTGCGCGAAGCCGGTGACATAGACGGTGATGCCGTGCAGACGGCCGATCGTCACCGCGACGTCGAAGGCGCGATATTGCCGCGAGATGGCGCGCGCGAGCACCGACCGGACATCGCCGTACCGGACCCCGCCCACGGTGACCGCGCCGACCCGCGGGATGAAGACCTTGCCCTCCGCGTCGACCAGGAGCCGCAGGTTGGAGGCCTGGACCGATCCGGTCAGGCCGATGCGCAGCTCGTCGCCCGGATTGAGGCGGTAGTCGGGCGGCACCGTCGTCGTCGGCGCGCTCGTGAAGTCACGCGCGTTGGGCACCAGGAGCTGCGCGCCGAAGCGGCGCAGCGGCTTGTCGGCGACGCCCGACACATAGGTCTCGAACTCACTCGGCGGCGCCGGCCGCGGCGGGGCCGGGCGGCCGGTCGCGGCCATGTCGGCGGCCCTGGCATCGTCGGCGTCGGCGCCAGCCGGCCGGCCGCGCGTCGAACGGGTATCGGCGCCGGATGCGTCGTCGCCGGAGATCTGGTCCGGCGCGATGATACTGTCGGACGACGACACGGAATCCTGCGTCTCGGCGGCGCCCCGGGTGGTCCGCTGGGCGTCGGAGCCGCTCCGGGCCGAGCTGGCTCCGGCGGTCGTGGAGCGATCGTCCTGCCTGTCATACCCCGGATCGAGCGGATCGGAGAGCTGGCCATAGCCTTGCCCGAGCAGCACCGCGGGGGACGAGAGCGCCGCCGCGACCAGGATCCCGCCGCCAAGCCGCGCCCACCCGCGCATCGCGCCTCGTACCGACATCAAGCTATCACCCTATCACCCGGGATCGCACGCGCGAACCACCGCAGCGCGAGGCGTCGCTGCGATGGCGACCGGCCCCGACGGCGCGTCGTCTAGCGGCATCCCACCGCCTCCGCCAGCCCCTTGCGGCGGGCGACCGGCCGCCGGGGCCCGGCATGCCGGAGCCGCCCCGATCGCGCGGTCTTTCCAAGCCGGACGGCCCGCTGTAGCAGCGCGGCGATGACCCGCCGGAGGCCGATCGCCCGATCCTGGGCGTGCTGCATCGCCTGCTCGCTGTGCGCCGCCGCCCCCGCCGGCGGGACTTCGCCCGGCGGCCTGCCGTCCGGCGACGAGGGGCGCTTCGGCAAATGGATCGCGATCGCTCCGCCGCGCGCGACGATCGTGCCGGACGCCGCCGCGGCTCCGGATGCCGCCTCGCCCGCCGCGAACCGACCGCTGCGGCTGTCCTCGCCGTTCGGCTTCCGGCTCGATCCGATCAACCACAGCATCGCCTTCCATCCCGGCATCGATCTGCCCGGTCCGCGCGGCGCGGCGGTGTTCGCGAGCGCCGACGGCGCCGTCGTCTGGGCCGGATGGCGCGGCGGCTATGGCAAGCTCGTCGAGATCGACCATGGCCGTGGCCTGCGGAGCCTCTATGGCCATCTCGACGAGATACTGGTGCCGGCGGGCGCGAGCGTGCATCGCGGCGCGCTGATCGGCCGCGTGGGTTCCACCGGCCGCACCACCGGGCCGCATCTGCATTTCGAGGTCAGGATCGACGGCGCCAGCATCGATCCGCTGCCGCTGCTGACGGCGCCGGCCGGGCCGGGCGATCCCGCCCCCGCCGCGACGGCGCGGGCGATCACGATCCAGGCCGCGCCGATCCGCGCGGCGACGGTCGCGATCGCGGCACGGCCGAGCTGGAGCGCGGCCGGCGGGCTCCCGCAGCCGGTGATCGGCGCACCCTAACGCGGTTCTCAATCCGCCGGTCAGCGCTCGCGGCGCGCCCGGTAGCCGGCGATCTGCGCCTGGGTGACCTGCCTCGGATCGTCGCCGGCCGCGACCTGCCTGTGCCAGGCGACGATCCAGTCGAGCGCCATGTCGAGCGGGAGCACCGGGCGCCAGCCGAGCGCGGCGCGGGCCTTGGCGCTGTCGAGCCGCAGCAGCCCGGCCTCGTGCGGCATCTCGCGCGGGAGGGCGCCGCCGAACGGACGCGGCGCGGCCGCATCCCCGCCCCAGGCCGCGCGCATCCGCTCGACGATCCAGGCGACCGGCCGCGCATCATCGTCGCCGGGGCCGAAGTTCCACGCGTCGGCGAAGCGCGCCTCGCCGGCCGCCAGCCGCTCGGCGATCGCGAGATAGCCGCCCAGCGCCTCCAGCACATGCTGCCAGGGGCGCACCGCGTCCGGCGAGCGGATCACCGGCGCCTCGCCGCGCTCGAACGCGCGGACCAGATCGGGGACGAGCCGGTCGTCGGCCCAGTCGCCGCCGCCGATGACGTTGCCGGCGCGCACCGTCGCCACGCCCAAGCCGCCGCCCGGCACCGCATCCGCCGGGAAGAAGGAGCTGCGATAGGCCGCGGCGACCAGCTCGGCGCAGCCCTTGCTGCTGCTGTAGGGATCATGCCCGCCCATCGGATCGGTCTCGCGATAGGGCCATATCCACTCGCGGTTCTCATAGCATTTGTCGCTGGTGACGCAGACGCACGCGGCGACCCCGCCGGTCTGCCGCGCCGCCTCCAGGACATGCACCGTCCCCATCACGTTGGTGGCGTAGGTCTCGACCGGCCGGGCGTAGGAGAGCCGCACCAGCGGCTGGGCGGCGAGGTGGAAGATCGTCTCGGGACGCGCCCGCGCCACCACCGCCGAGACGGCGGCGAGATCGCGGACATCGCCCTCGACATGACGGACCAGCTCGTCCAGCCGGGCCTGCGCGAACAGGCTCGGCGTGGTGGCGGGCGGGAGCGCGAAGCCGGTCACCTCGGCGCCGAGCGCGTGCAGCCAGAGCGACAGCCAGCCGCCCTTGAAGCCGGTATGGCCGGTGACGAGCACGCGCCGCCCGCGCCAGCCATCCGGCGCGCTCACCAGCATTTCCAGGGCGCCCGCCCGCCCTGCCAGAGCTCCTCCAGGTGGAGCTTGTCGCGCAGCGTATCCATCGGCTGCCAGAAGCCCGTGTGGCGATAGGCCATGAGCTCGCCCGCCGCGGCGAGCCGCTCCAGCGGCTCCGCCTCCCAGATCGTCTCCGGGCCCTCGATCAGATCGAGCACGGACGGATCGGCCACGAAGAAGCCGCCGTTGATCTGGCCGCCGTCGCCGGCGGGCTTCTCGCGGAAGCTCGTCACCCGCTCGCCGTCGAACTCCAGCGCGCCGAACCGGCCCGGCGGCGCGACCGAGGTGATCGTCGCGCGCCGGCCGTGGGCGCGGTGGAAGGCGATCAGCGCGGCGATGTCGATGCTGGCGACGCCGTCGCCATAGGTGAAGCAGAACGGCTCGCCCGCCGCGAGATAGGGCCGGATCGCCTTCAGCCGCCCGCCGGTCATCGTGTCGGCGCCGGTCTCGACGAGCGTGATCCGCCACGGCTCGCTGCGCGCCTGGTGAATTTCCATGCTGTTCCTGGCGAGATCGATCGTCACGTCGGCGGTGTGGAGGAAATAATTGGCGAAATATTCCTTGATGACATAGCCCTTGTAGCCGAGGCAGATCACGAAGTCGCTCAAGCCAGCGGCCGAATAGATCTTCATGATGTGCCACAGGATCGGCATGCCGCCGATCTCGACCATCGGCTTGGGGCGCACGCCGGTCTCCTCCCCCAGCCTGCTGCCGAGGCCGCCGGCGAGTATCACTGTCCGCATTGCCTCTCCTGTCGCCGGGCGGCCGGCGCGCCTCTTAGGCCATGATCCGGGGATCGAGAAAGGGCAATCCGGATGAGCCGGCCGGCAGCGCTTCGCGGCTACGTCGCCGCCGCTGACGACGACGAGAGCCGGTCGACCTCGCGCTCGACCAGATCGAGCGGCAGGTTGCCGCGGCCGAGCACGGCGCGGTGGAAACGCCGCAGATCGAAGCGCGCGCCCATGTGGCCACGCATCTGCTCGCGCAGCGCCAGCAGCCGGAGCTGGCCGAGCTTGTAGCCGAGCGCCTGCCCCGGCCATGCCATGTAGCGCTCGATCTCGACGGTGACCTCGCTCGTCGCATCGCCGGTCGCCTCGGCCATGACCGCGATCGCCCGGGCGCGCGTCCAGCGCAGCTCGTGCAGCCCGGTGTCGACGACGAGGCGGACGGCGCGGAACAGCTCGTCGTCGAGGCGGCCGAGATCGCCCCAGGGATCGTCCGCATAGGCGCCGATCTCGGCCATCATCCGCTCGCCATAGACCGCCCAGCCCTCGTTATAGGCGTTGAAGCTGGCGAGCTGGAGCAGCAGCGGCTGCGCCGGCAGCGCGTTGGCGATCGCGCCGGCGGTGAAGTGACCGGGCACGCCCTCGTGATAGCTCAGCGTCGGCAGCGCGATCTTCGTCACCGCCGTCATGTCGCGCAGGTTCAGCCAGAAGATGCCCGGCACCGATCCGTCGAGCGAGGGCGTGCTGGCGTAGGCGGCGGGCGCGCCGGCCTCGATCGCCGGCGGCACGCGGCGCACCTCGAGGTGCGCGGCGGGGACGAGATCGGGCGGCAGGATGCGCGGATAGCGCGCCTCGGCGCCGCGCACGAGCGCGCGGGCATGGTCGAGCGCGGCGGCGCGGCCGGCGTCGCCATCGCCGAAGCCGAAGCGAGGGTTCCCGCGCAGCGCCCGCATGCGCGCGCCGACGCTGCCCCCGGTCAGCCCCTGCCTGCCGAGCAGCGCATCCATCTCGGCGGTGATCCGCTTCGTTTCCGAAAGCCCGATCGCGTGGATTTCCTTCGGCGCGAGCGGCGTGTCGCCACAGGCGCGGACGTTGGCGGCATATAGCGCGGCTCCGTCCGGCTGCGCCCAGATGCCGTCCTCCGCCCGCCCGCGCGTCGCCTGGCGCGCGACCTGATCGCGCAACCCGCGGAAGGCGGGCCGGGCGCTCCGGTCATAGGCGGCGACGGCGCGCGCGATCGCCCAGTCGCGCAGCTTGGGGGTGATGCCGGCCGTCCGGGTGCGCTCGGCGAGCGCCACCAGCAGCGGCTGGCGCGCGGCCTCGCCGGCGATCAGCGCATCGAGGATCGGCAGGCTCTTGCGCGACAGGATCGCCGGCGGGCGGACCCCCAGCGACTCGTCGTAGCGCAGCTTCTCGGTCACCGCGTCGAAGCCCTTGCCGAAGCCCTCCAGCTTCTCGCACCAGGCGTCGACCGCCGCCGGCGTGGCGAGCGACTGCTGGGTCATCATCGTGTCGAGCGTGCCGATATGCGGGCCGGCGACCGGCGCGATCACATAGGGGGTGTGCGCGGCGAAATCGAACGGATTGGAGCGGCCGTACGTGATCGGGATGGTGCGGGTGCCGACCGCGACGATCGCGCGCGCGGCATCAGGCCGGAACCGCGCCGCCTCGTCCATCCCGGCGCAGCCGGCGTGGGCGAGGATGCCGGCGGCTTGGCGCAGCGCGGCGCGGTAGCGTTCCAGCGTCGCCGGCGCATGATCGTCCATCCGCCGCGCCAGCGGGCCGCCGTCGAGCGCGCCCGGGGCGCCACTGCCGGCGGCGGTCTCGGGCAGGAAGTCGAGCAGCAGCGCCGCGACCCGGTCGAGCGCGGGCGCGACGTCGCAGCTTGCGGGAGCCGCGGCGGCGCGCGCCGCCGCCGGCAGCAGCGCGGTGCCCGCCGCCAGCATCGCCATCGCCGAACGGCGGTCATGCTCCATCACATCGGCCTCCAGGAAGCTCAGCGCCGCCGCCACAGCCGCCGGACGCCGACCAGCGTTGCCGCCGCCGCGCCGATGCCGAGCAGCGCCACCGCGGCGAGCATCCCGGCGGCGCGCGCGATGTCCCAGAACAATATCTCCATGAACCGCGCGACGGCGACGGTGATGTGGATCAAGCGACGGGCCCGGAACGCGACACCGCGCGCGTCTAGCAGGGCGGCGCGGCGAAAGCATGGCGTACCTCCCCTCGTCATCCCGGACTTGATCCGGGGCGACGAGGGGTTGCCTCCTGGAGCGTTTTCGAAGCAGGTGGAACCACCTGCTGGCTCGGAAAACGCGGCAGATCAATAGTCCGGAGCGGCCGCTCTAGAAGCGGAACTGCCCGAACAGGCCGATCTCGTTGTACTTGCCCGAATCGAGCCCGCCGATCGTGCCGTTCGAGGTGGTGATCGTGCCGTCGTGCGCGCGGTCGTGCTTGTAGACGATCGCGAGGTCGACGATCTTGACCGGGCTCCACTGGATGCCGGCGTTGTAATAGGTCTCCTTCAGCTCCGGCAGCGCGTCGCGGCGCGGCTCGATATGGTCGTAGCGCCCGAACACGCTGAAGTGCTTGGCGAAGTTGACCGACGCGAAGCCGGAATAGCCCCGCGACTTGTCGCGCACGTCGGTGGTGATGTAGTTCACGCCGTTGTTGTTGTAGTTCTTCGCCCAGAAATATTCGCCGCCGACGGTGAACAGCTCGTTCTTGAAGCCGGCGGTGGCGTTCAGGCGCTCGGCGGTGTGGAAGGTGGGCGTGCTCTGCGCGTCCTGGGCGAGCTTGCCGGTGTAGCCGCCGACACCCGCGAAGACATGCTTGTAGTTCATGCTGACGCGGCCCTCGAAATCGACCGATTTGGTGACCCGCACGTTGCGGAAGCCGCCGCCGTCGATCGCCGAGAGCTGGTAGCTGAACAGGCCGCCGGCGAGATCGCCGAGGACGTGGATGCCCCAGTCCGCCGAGGTGCCGAAGCTGGCGCGGTCGATCAGCGTGTTCTCGATGTGGCGATAGCCGTAGATGCCCTCGACATAGGGGATCCACGGCATGTCGGCCGAACCGGCGCGGATGATGAGCGCCGGGCTGATCTTCGCCTGGAGATAGGCCTTCTTGATGAAGAAGCCGCGGCCGACGAGCTGCGCGTCGCTGATCGCGCCGCCGGGCGCCGCGGGCGCGTTGAAGGCGTTGAAGTCGCCGTTCGAGGTGCGGCCGACGACGTTGGCGGCATCCATGGTGACGCTGGCCGAGAAGGTCTTGTCGAAGGTGTGATCGACCGTGAGGTACATCCGCTTGATGTTGAAGCCGGTGCCGTTGGTATAGCCGTTCGGCTCGCCGGCCGGGCGCACGCCGTTGACGCTCTGCCGGATGGTGCTGAAGTTGAAGTACATGCGGCCCGAGACCGACGTGTTGTCGAACCATTGCGGCTTGGGCTTCGGCTGGGCGGCGAGCGCGGTCTTCACCTCGTCGGGCACCGCCTGTTGCGCGGTCGCGGCCTGGGTCTGCGCCTGCTGCGCCTGCACCTGCGCCTGGACCGCGACCGCCTGGGTCTGGCTCTGCTGGTTTTCCTGGTCGTCGAGCCGCGCCTTCAGCGCCTCGACCTCCTCGCGCAGCGCCTTGATCTCGGCGGCGGTGCCGTCGCTCGCGGCGGCGGTGGCGTGCGCGTGGTGGCGGACCGGCTTCGCGGCGGCGGGCGTGGCGGCGAGCGCGAGCGCGCCCATGCTCGCGCCGGCAAGCAGCGGTATATCGATCTTCATGGCTTGAACCCCTTCAATCCCGGCCGGCGCAGTTGGGCGTCCGGCCTTGCGCCGCCTAGCCGCGCTCCGTGACCGGTCCGTGACACTTTGATGACGGCAACTGCCACCGCCGTGTCACATGGCTGTAACAGCCGCCGCCTAGGGGCTGGCTCGCCGGAGGGAGGGCCCTTGGCCGGCGACTCGGAGATCTGTTCGATGTTCAGGAAATTCACGGGCGCGCTCGGCGCCGCCCTGCTGCTGGCCGGCGCGGGCCAGGGCGTCGCGCAGGCCGCCGACCTCTCGGGCGCCGGCGCCAGCTTCCCCGCCCCCGTCTATGCCAAGTGGGCCGAGGGCTATAAGGCGCAGACCGGCATCGGCCTCAATTATCAGGCGATCGGCTCGGGCGGCGGCATCAAGCAGATCAAGGCCAAGACGGTCGACTTCGGCGCCTCCGACAAGCCGCTGAAGCAGGAGGACCTGACCGCGGCCGGGCTCTACCAGTTCCCGACCGTCGTCGGTGGCATCGTCCCGATCGTCAATCTGCCGGGCGTGGCGGCGGGGCAGCTCAAGCTCTCCGGCACCGTGCTGGCGGCTATCTTCTACGGCCAGCTCACCAAGTGGAACGACCCCAACATCGTCAAGCTCAACCCCCGCCTCAATCTGCCGAACCTGCCGATCACGGTCGTCCACCGCTCGGACGGCTCGGGCACCACCTTCCTGTTCACCTCCTACCTGACGATGAAGAGCGCGGGCTGGGCGTCCAAGGTCGGCGCGAGCGACTCGATCCAGTGGCCGGTGGGCCTCGGCGGCAAGGGCAATGACGGCGTCTCGGCGTTCGTGAAGCAGACGGTCGGCTCGATCGGCTATGTCGAATATGCCTATGCCAAGCAGAACCGCGCGACCTTCGCGCTGGTCCAGAACAAGACCGGCCGCTTCCCGCAGCCGGAAGCGCCCAACTTCGCCGCCGCCGCCTCGGGCGCCAAATGGGCGTCGGCGCCGGGCAACTACCTGCTGCTGCTCGATCAGCCGGGCGCGGCCTCCTGGCCGATCACGGGCGCGACCTTCATCCTGGTCTACAAGGACCAGACCGATGCGGCGGCCGGCGCCGGCGTGCTCCAGTTCTTCGACTGGGCGTACAAGAACGGCGACGCCGCCGCCGCCAGCCTCGACTATGTGCCGCTGCCGCTGCCGGTGAAGAACCTGATGCGCAAGCAATGGACGCAGAACGTCACGTCCGGCGGCAAGCCGGTGTATGTCTCGCGCTGAAACCCGCGAGCATACACCACCAAGCCCGTCCGCACCGAGCGAAGTCGAAGCGCAGCCGCAGCGCATGTCCTTCGACTTCGCTCGGGACGAACGCATGATGGCGGACCACAATGAACGCTGAAGCGATCACGATCCGTCCATCGGGAGCGCAGGGACCGGCCGCCGAGGCCGTGTTCCGCTGGGCCTGCGCGGCGGCCGCGACGCTGCTGCTCGCCTCGCTCGGCGGGGTCGTGGTGAGCCTCGTGATCGGCGGCTGGCCGGCGATCCGCCGGTTCGGCTTCGGCTTCCTGACGACGACCGAGTGGAACCCGGTCAGCGAGGTCTACGGCGCCGCCGGGCCGATCGCGGGCACGCTCGTCACCGCCTTCCTCTCGCTGCTGATCGCGCTGCCGCTGGCGATGGGCGTCTCCGTCTTCCTCGTCGAGTTCTGCACGCCGCGGCTCGCCCGCCCGATCGCGATCGCGGTCGAGCTGCTCGCCGGCATCCCCTCGATCGTCTACGGCATGTGGGGCCTGTTCGTGCTCGCGCCGTGGTTCGCGCAGCACATCCAGCTACCGCTGATGATGGACCTCGATCCGGATGGCATCCTCGGCAAGCTGTTCTACGGCATTCCCAACGGCGCCAACATCTTCACCGCCAGCCTGATCCTCGCGATCATGATCCTGCCCTATATGGCGGCGGTCTTCCGCGAGCTGTTCCTGACCGTGCCGAGCCAGGTGCGCGAGGCCGCCTACGGCCTCGGCTGCACGCCGTTCGAGGTGATCTCCTCGGTGCTGATCCCCTATGTCGGGCGCGGCGCGGTCGGTGTCATCATGCTGGGCCTCGGCCGCGCGCTCGGCGAGACGATGGCGGTCACCTTCATCATCGGCAATTCGCACGCGCTGCCGCATTCGCTGTTCGACAGCGGCTCGACGATCGCCTCGACGATCGCCAACGAGTTCGCCGAGGCGACGAGCGACATGCACACCTCCGCGCTGATCGCGCTCGGGCTCGTGCTGTTCGTCATCACCTTCGCGGTGCTCGCGACCGCGCGGCTGCTGCTGGCG
>CAXTPE010000021.1:0-24865 GCA_964245925.1 uncultured Sphingomonadaceae bacterium | reverse complement strand
TATATCGCGGGCAAGCCCTATCGCAAGTCGGCGCGCATCGTCGGCGAGGTGATGGGCAAATATCATCCGCACGGCGACTCCTCGATCTACGACGCGCTCGCCCGGATGACGCAGGACTGGTCGATGCGGCTGCCGCTGATCGACGGCCAGGGCAATTTCGGCTCGATGGACCCCGATCCGCCCGCCGCGATGCGCTACACCGAGGCGCGCCTCGCCAAGTCCGCCAACGCGCTGCTGGAGGACATCGATCGCGACACGGTCGACTTCCAGCCCAATTACGACGCCTCCGAGCGCGAGCCGCAGGTGCTCCCCGCGCGCTTTCCCAACCTGCTCGTCAACGGCGCCGGCGGCATCGCGGTGGGCATGGCGACCAACATCCCGCCACATAATCTCGGCGAGGTGATCGCCGCCTGCCGGCTGTTCATCGACGCCGTCACCGACGGCACCGACGAGGTGACGATCGAGCAATTGAACGCGCTCGTCCCCGCCCCCGATTTCCCGACCGGCGGAATCATCCTCGGGCTCACCGGCGCACGCTCGGCCTATCACGCCGGGCGCGGCAGCATTCTCATGCGCTCGCGCCACATCGTCGAGGAGGGGCGCGGAGAGCGGCGTTCGATCGTGCTCACCGAGATCCCCTATCAGGTCGGCAAGAACGGGCTGGTCGAGAAGATCGCCGAGGCCGCCAAGGACAAGCGCATCGAGGGCGTCTCGGACATCCGCGACGAATCGAGCCGCGAGGGCGTCCGCATCGTCGTCGAGCTGAAGCGCGACGCGACCCCGGAAGTGGTGCTCAACCAGCTCTGGCGGCACACCCCGGCGCAGTCGAGCTTCCCGGCCAACATGCTCGCGATCCGCGGCGGCCGCCCCGAGACGCTCAACCTGCGCGACATCATCGCGGCGTTCGTCACCTTCCGCGAGGAGGTCATCACCCGCCGCTCCAAGTTCGAGCTCGCCAAGGCGCGCGACCGCGCCCACATCCTGCTCGGCCTCGTCATCGCGGTGACCAACCTCGACGAGGTCGTCCGCATCATCCGCGGCTCCTCCTCGCCCGCCGAGGCGCGCGCCAAGCTGATCGACCGGGTCTGGCCGATCGCCGAGATCGCCAGCTACATCCGCCTCGTCGAGGCGGTCGAGGACGAGATGCTGGGCGAGACCTACCGGCTCTCCGAGACCCAGGTCCGCGCGATCCTCGACCTCAGGCTGCACCGCCTCACCGCGCTCGGCCGCGACGAGATCGGCGACGAGCTGGCCAGGCTCGCCGCCTCGATCACCGAGCTGCTCGCGATTCTCGGCGATCGCGCCAGGCTCTACGCGGTGATGCGCGCCGAGCTGGATGCGATCGACAGGGAGTTCTCCACCCCGCGCCGCACCGAGATCGCCACCGCCGCCGACGACATCGACGACGAGGACCTGATCGAGCGCGAGGACATGGTCGTCACCGTCACGCTCGGCGGTTATATCAAGCGCACTCCCCTGGATGCGTTCCGCGCGCAGAAGCGCGGCGGCAAGGGCCGCTCGGGGATGGCGACCAAGGACGAGGACGCCGTCACCAAGCTGTTCGTCACCTCGACGCACACCCCGGTGCTGTTCTTCTCGACCGCCGGCAAGGTCTATCGCAAGAAGGTCTGGCGGCTGCCCGAGGGCGCCCCGCAGGCGCGCGGCCGGCCGATGGTCAACCTGCTGCCGCTGGCCGAAGGCGAGACGATCTCGACCGTGCTGCCGCTCCCCGAGGACGAGGCGGAGTGGGCGAAGCTCCACGTCATGTTCGCGACCGCGCACGGCCAGGTCCGTCGCAACGGCATGGATGCCTTCACCAACGTGCCGACCGCCGGCAAGTTCGCGATGCGCTTCGAGGAGGACGCCACCGACAGATTGATCGGGGTCGCGCTGCTCACCGGAAGCGACGACGTGCTGCTCGCGACGCGCGGCGGCAAGGCGATCCGCTTTTCCGCGACCGACGTTCGCGAGTTCCAGAGCCGCCAGTCGACCGGCGTGCGTGGGGTCACGCTCGGCGCGGACGACGAGGTGATCTCGCTGTCGATCCTGCGCGGCACGCCGTTCGATACCGAGCAGCGCGACGCCTATCTGCGCGCCGCCCCCTGGAAGGAGGGCGAACGCGAGGCGACGCTCGATGCCGGTGTCGTCGCCGAGATGGAGGCGGCCGAGGAATTCATCCTCACCGTCACCGCCAACGGCTATGGCAAGCGCAGCTCGGCCTATGAGTATCGCCGCACCAATCGCGGCGGCCAGGGCATCACCAACATCGACAATCTCCGCCGCAACGGCGCGGTGGTCGCGAGCTTCCCGGCGCACAAGGGCGAGCAGCTCATGCTCGTCACCGATTCCGCCAAGCTGATCCGCATGACGATCGGCGACATGCGCGTGATCGGGCGCGGTTCCGCCGGCGTCAGGCTGTTCGACGTCGCCGACGACGAGCATGTCGTCTCCGCCGCGCGCATCGAGGAGAGCGAGGCGGAGGCCGAGGCCGATCTCTCCGATGCCGCCGCCGAACCCCCGACCGCTCCCGATGACGGCGCCGACACCGGCGACGATCTCGCCGACGGCGGCGAGACGGCGTGACGGCGCGGGCGGACGTCGCCTATCGCATCCTCACCGCCGGCGAATGGGCCGAGTTCGAGCGCGAGGGCAGCTTCGCCGGCGCGGCGTCCGACCGCGCCGACGGCTTCATCCACCTCTCCACCGCGGCCCAGCTCGCCGGCACGCTGGCGGCGCATTTCGCCGGCGCCCAGGGGCTGGTGATCGCGACGATCGACCTGGCCGAGCTGGGCGACGCGGTCCGTTGGGAAGCCTCCCGCGAGGGCGCGCTCTTCCCGCACCTCCACGGCGTGCTGCCGATCGCGGCGGTGAAGGGCGTGCGTCCCGCGTCCTGAGCGGGAAAGCTCCCTCCCGATGGGAGAGGGGTCCGGTCCGTCCCACCCTCGCCATGGCGAGAGGGCCTGTTCAGCGTACCACCGCCTCGACATAGCGATCCGCCGGGTTCGCCGCCTGGTCGGCGCCCTTCGCGTCGCGCTCGCCGCGTCCGGTCGCGCGGATCGCGGACGGGTCGATCCCCTCGCGCATCAGTTCCTGCCGGATCTGCTCGGCGCGGCGGCGCGAGAGATCGTCGTTGTGATCGGGCGTCCCCGTCCGGTCGGTATGGCCGACGAGCTGGATGTCGACGCCCGGCCGGCGCTTCACCTCGGCGAACATCGCCGCCAGCGCGTCGCGCGAGCCCGGCAGGATGACGGCGCTGTCCTCGGCATAATAGAGCGGGAAGCTGATCGCGCGATCGGGCAGCTCCTTGATGAGCGCGCCGTCGCGATCCTCCGCCCGGCTCGCCGGGATCGCCCGCTGGCGCGCGCCCCTGGCGTTCACCGCCGCGAGGGTGTCGGCCCGGTCGATCACCGCGCGCTCCTCGCCGGTGACGGGATCGAGCACCGCCACCGCGCCGGGCGGCGCATGATCCTCGCCGTCGAGGAACACCACCTGCGAGCCGGATGCCGCGCAGCCCGCCAGCAGCAGCGCCGCCGCCGCGGCCGCGAGCCCGCGCATGCTATCGCACCGTCACCACGAACCGCGTGCCGCGCACCGCGAGCAGCGAGGTCGGCGTGCGGACCTTCATCGCATCGCGGTTCTCATGCGCGATCTGCCCCGAGACGATCGCCAGCGATCCGCGATCCACGCTGGTGTAGAAGCGGCCCTGGCGGGTGGTGTCGTCGAAGCGGAACGCCGCGACCCTGACGCTGCTGTTCGGGCCGACCGCGAAGCGGGTGTTGTCGACGAAGGTCAGCCCGATCCGCCCGTCGCGCCCGGTGACGAGCGTGTCGCTCTCCTCGAGCGCGAAGCCGAGCGTGGCGGGCACCTGCCTGGCGCCGCGCTGCACGAACGCCGCGCCGAGCACGCGCTTGACCCGCGCGATCTCGGCGGATGCCGGGGCGGTAACGAGCGTGACGACCGCCGCTGCGGCAAGGACAACGCGAAACATGGCTGCTCCTCCTCCTGCCGATGCGATAGACGCTGCGGCGATGAGCGGCAACGCCCCCCGGCCCGGCGACGCGCCCGCCGATGCGCGCTTCCCCGCTGACGCCGCCGCGCCGTCGGCGGCGCTGGCGGCCGCGCGCGTCTTCGCCGGGCGGGCGGGGATCGCCGCGACGGATGCCGCGCGACTCGCGGTCGTCGTCGAGGAGCTGGTCTGCAACATCGTCGAGCATGGCGCGCCGCCCGCCGGCTCGATGATCGCGCTGACGCTGGCGCGCGATGGCGGCCGGCTGCGGCTGACGATCGCCGACGAGGCCGGGCCGTTCGATGCCGGCACGGCGCCCGTCTCGCGGACCGTCCCCGAGCGCGGCGGCGGCGCGGGCCTCGCCATCGTGCGGCGCTGGACCCGGATCGAGCGCTACGAGCGCGTGCTCGGCGTCAACCGCCTTGTCCTGACGCTGCCGCTGGCGGGCGGCTAGCATCGAACGGCATCAGGTGGAGTGCCGTTGTCTCTTCGTCATCCCCGCGAAGCCCGGGATGACGGTGGATAGAGCTGATGTCATCCCGCTCTGGCTGCGTCCTAATTCACCGCCTGCCGCGGCCGCTCGGGCTCGGCGGCGCGCGCGAAGCGGAACAGCGGCGCCGGCGCGCCGGTCCGCGCGCGCTCGTCGAACAGCCGCTCGAGCAGCTCCTGCCCCTCGGACCAGAAGCCGAGGTCCGAGGCCGCGTTGATGTGCCCGGCGCAGCCGATGTCGACGAATTCGGCCAGCCAGTTGCCGGCCATCTCGCGCGATCGCTCGATCGAGGCATAGGGATCGTCGCGGCTCGCCACCACGATCGTCGGGAACGGCAGGACGAGGCGCGGCGACGGCGCGAACCGGGACAGCAGCGGGTGGACGTCGGCGCGATCGACATCGGGAGGCGCCACCAGCAGCGCGCCGGCGACCGGGCCGCCGCAGCCGCCGCCGAGCAGGTGCGCCCACCAGGCGACCGCATGACAGCCGAGGCTGTGCGCGACCAGCACCACCGGATCCTGCCGCCCGGCGAGCGCGCGGTCGATCCGACTCACCCAGCCGTTGCGCAGCGGCGCGTCGAGCGAGCCCAGATCGACGCGCTCGCAATCGCGCCGCGTCTCCTCCCAGAGCGTCTGCCAATGGCCCGGGCCGCTGC
The DNA here is from genome assembly GCA_964245925.1 of uncultured Sphingomonadaceae bacterium. Lineage (GTDB taxonomy): Bacteria > Pseudomonadota > Alphaproteobacteria > Sphingomonadales > Sphingomonadaceae > Solisphingomonas. The sequence goes on along the minus strand of CAXTPE010000021.1, from coordinate 19,714 downwards.
CGCCGAGACCCGGAACGGTGAGGCAAAGCGGCGAACGCGCAAGCTCTTCCGGCATCACCGACCTCCTGTCCTATCGCATCAAGCTATACCTGATATGATGACTGGGAAATACCGCTTCGGCGCGCCGGGACCGCCGCTCGTCGCACTGATCCGAGGGGAATGCGAATCATTCGCAATTGACTTGACGGACGCCGCCTTCTTCCATCACATTGCGAGCGGTTCGCAACAGGCTAGGAGCGCAGCGATCATGTACGACTTCGTCGATCGGCCGGTCGGCCGTCTCTGCGGCGGCAGCCGGTTCGTGCTCTGGGCGATGCGTGCGTGGACCGACGCGCTCGAGCATGAATCCTGCCCGCCCGGCTCGCTGGCGACGCCGTTCCTGCGTAACGGCGCGATCGATGCGCTGCCGAGCTTCCACCGGGTGATGCTGGCGGTGAACCGCGGCGCGCGCGACACCGTGATGCTCGGCCCCGTCGGCTGCGCCCGCATCGGCGAGAGCGAGGCGATCCTGCTCGCGGCATGGGCGCGGGTCGACTCGGCGCCCGCGCAGGTCCGCGCGACGCTGCGGATGATGCTCGAGGACGAGGCGGCCGAAGCGATGTTCGAGGCGCTCGTCACCGCGCGCGGCCGGCTCGCCGACGCCGGGCTGAGCCCGCGGGGTCTCGACGCCGCCCGCGCGGGCTGAACGGCGCCGCGCCCCGCGCATTGCTTTTCCGGCGCGGCGCCCTAGCTCGGCGACCGTGTCCGATCTCGATCGCCTGCTCGATCGCGCCCGCGAGTGGCGCGGCGCCCCGCTCGCCATCGCCACCGTCGCCGCGACCTGGGGCTCGGCGCCGCGGCCGCGCGGCAGCCACATGCTCGTCCATGCCGACGGCCGTTTCGAGGGCTCGGTGTCGGGCGGCTGCGTCGAGGGCGCGGTGCTCGCCGCCGCCGCGCGGGTGATCGCCGACGGGCGCGCGCAACGGCTGCGCTACGGCGTCGCCGATGCCGCCGCCTGGGAGGTCGGGCTGCCGTGCGGGGGCACCATCGAGGTGCTGGTCCAGCCGGTCGCCGAGCACGGCTTCCCGCCCGCGCTGTTCGACGCGATCGCGCAGGTCCGCGCCGCCGGCGACACGCTCGCCACGGTCACCGATCCGGACGGCGGCCGCACCCGGATCGCAGCCGCCGCCGCGCCGGACGGCTTCGTCAACCGCTACCGCCCGCCGCGCCGGCTGCTGGTGATCGGCGCGGTGCAGATCGCGCAGGCGCTGGTCGGCATCGCGCGCGAGCTCGGCATGGGCTGCACCGTCGTCGATCCGCGCGGCCGCTTCCTCACGTCCGAGCGCTTCCCCGACGCCGCGCTCGACGATCGCTGGCCGGACGAGGCGGTCGCCGCGCTCCGCCCCGATGCCGCCACGGCGGTCGTCACGCTCAGCCATGACGCCAAGATCGACGATCCCGGGCTCGCCGCCGCGCTGCGCTCGCCGGCCGGCTACATCGCCGCGCTGGGCTCGCGCCGCAGCCATGCCGCGCGGCGCGAGCGCCTGGCCGCGCTCGGCTTCGACCCGGCCGCGCTCGCGCGCATCGATGCGCCCGCCGGGCTCGACATCGGCGCGGTCGGCCCCGCCGAGATCGCGCTCTCGATCGCCGCCGGCGCGGTCGCGGCGCTCGGCGCGGCGGAGGCGCGCGCGGCGGCCGGCGGCGCATAAACGGCTTGGACAGCGCGGAGCGGCGCTCCTATCGTCCCGCCGATTCGAGAGTGTGTCGCGTAGGCGTTCGGTCGAAGCCGCTCCGGCGAGGAAGCGGCCCCGCGGAGGCGGCTGTGCGCGACTTGGCGATCCACCTGGCATTGGCGGCGGCGGCGGCGGCGATGCTCGCGCCGGCGGCGCTGCCGGCGGCGGCGGCCCGGCTCCCGCCCAGCCTGCAGGACAGCTTCCCGCTCGGCGGCGGCGCCGGCGTGCTCTGCCGCGTCCAGAGCGCCGCCGCCGGCCCGGCCATCAGGACCATGTTCGATCGCGCCTATACGATCGTCTGCCGCGATGCCGCCGCACCCGTCGGCCATCTCTATGCGCTGCGCCGCGCCGGCGACGATCCGCTCGCCCGGCTCGCGGCGGCGCGCGACGCCGGCATCGCCTGCGCCGCGCCCACGCCCGGCACGGTCGCCGATCTCGCCGGCGTGCAGGTCGCGACATGCGGCGATCCCCGACAGGGCGTCGGCTATACGGTCTACAGCCTGACGCGCGGGCGCACCGTCTATGTCGCCGAGGGGCTCGCCGGCTATGACAGCGCGCTCGAGCTGGGCTTGCGCACCATCGTCGCCGACAGGATCGTCCCGGGCGAGATCGCGGCCGCGACCACGTCGGTCGCCGATCCCGCCGCCTTCGCGCGCGTGCAGGCCGGCACGCTCGATCCGGCGCAGGCGCTGGCCGAAGGCTATCGCCGCAACAACGCCGGCAGCTACGCCGAGGCGGCCGAATTCTTCGACACGCTGGTCGATCGCAGCGGCGCGGGCGACCGGACGGCGCGCGCCATGCTCGGCGAATATATCGTCAACCGCGCGCTCCAGCGCTCCAATCTCGGCCAGTTCGCCGAGGCCGACGCGCTGTTCGATCAGGCGCGCGGGATGCCGACCGCCGATCCGGTGCAGCTGCGCCTGCGCCGCAACTTCCTGGCGCTCCACCTGCTCAACGAGGGCCGGCTCGACGATGCCGCCGCCGTGCTCCGCCGGCCGATGGCGCCGCTCGCCGGCCCGCCCGTGCCGTCGAGCGACGCGCCCTACATCGACGCCGCCACCGCCACCCGGATCAACAGCGACACCTCGTCGAGCGGCCTGCCGGTGACCGCCGCCACGGCGCTCACGCCGGCCGAGCGCGGCATGATCCTCGATGCGCAGGCGGTGCAGGCGCGCGGCACCGTGCTGCGCCTGAAGGGCGAGCTCGCGGGCGCCGAGGCGCTGCTGCTCCAGTCGAACGCGGACGCGCTGAAGGTCCGCGAGGGGCGCGTCACCACCATCGCGCGGCTGCGCGCGCAGACGCTGGCCGAGCTCTCCGCGATCGCCGAGGCGCGCGGCGACCAGCCCGCCGCCGAGCGGCTGCTGCGCGAGGGCATGGCGATCGTCGAGGCGCAATATCCGCGCTCCGCCGCCGCGCTCGGCGCGCGCGCGCGGCTCGCCGGCTATCTCGCGCGGCGCGGCCAGGCCGACGCGGCGATCGCGCTCTATCGCGAGGTCGTCGCGCGATCGCTCGATCCGGGTGCAAGCGCGGGCGGCCTCCAGACCATCCTCGCGCCCTATTTCGCGCTGCTCGCGAACGAGATCCCGGCCCATCCCGCGCTGACGGACGACCTCTTCGTGGCGAGCCAGACGCTCGTGCGCCCCGGCGTCGCGGATACCCAGGCGGTGCTGGCGCGCGAGCTATCGGGCGGCAGCGACGAGGCCGCCCGGCTCTTCCGCCAGAGCCTCGCGCTCACCCGCGACATCGAGCGCGCCCGCGTCGAGATCGCGCGGCTCGCGGCGCTCCCCAAAGCCGCGCCGGACGATGCCGCGCGGGAAGCGGCGCTGCGCGCCCAGCTTGCCGGCCTGGCGGCGGACCAGACCGCGACCCAGGCGAAGCTCTCGACCTTCCCGCGCTACCGCGCCGTCGCGCCGGGCGCGATGACGCTCGCCGATCTCCAACGGGTGCTCCGCCCGGGCGAGGCCTATTTCAAGCTCGCCGTGGTCGGCGGCGACGTCTACGCGATCTGGGTCTCGCCGACCGATGCCACCGCCTATCGCGCCGGCATCGACGCCACGGCGCTCGGCGACACCGTGTCGAGGCTGCGCGACTCGATCGTCAGGGAGGTCGCCGGCCAGCCGCAGGTCTATCCGTTCGACATCGCCGCCGCGCGCGCGCTGTTCGTCGCGCTGATGCAGCCGGTCGCGGACCGGCTCGGCGGGGTGAAGCACCTGATCTTCGAGCCGGACGGCGCGATGCTCGAGCTGCCCGCCAACCTGCTCGTCACCGACGACGCCAGCGTCGCCGCCTACCAGGCGCGGCTGGCGAAGCCCGGCGCCGACGATTTCGATTTCCGCGGCACCGCCTGGCTCGGCCGCGAGCTCGACGTGAGCACCGCCGTCTCCGCGCGCGGCTTCCGCGATGTCCGCGCGGCCGCCCCCTCGCGGGCGCCGAACGCCTATCTCGGGCTCGGCCAGAACGCGCCGGTCGCCAATGTCCGCGAGGTCGGCGCGACGCGCGCGATGCATGGCATCGGCGGCATCGATTGCGACTGGCCGCTCTACAACTGGGACAATCCCATCCCGGCAAGCGAACTGCTGCTCGCCGAGCGGCGCATCGGCCGGGCGGGCAGCGCGATCGTCACCGGCGCCGCCTTCAGCGACACCGCGCTGATGCAGCGCACCGATCTGGCGAGCTACCGCATCCTCCACTTCGCCACCCACGGCCTCGTCACCGCGCCGCGCCCCGAGTGCCCGGCGCGCCCCGCCCTGCTCACCTCCTTCGGCCCCACCGAAAAGGACGGCACCGTCTCGGACGGGCTGCTCAGCTTCCGCGAGATCTACGATCTCGGGCTCGACGCCGATCTGGTCATCCTCTCGGCGTGCGACACCGCCGGCGCCGCGACCGTCGGCGCCACCCGCGAGGCCGGCATCACCACCGGCGGCGGCACCTCGCTCGATGGCCTCGTGCGCGCCTTCGTCGGCGCCGGCGGGCGCTCGGTGCTCGCCAGCCACTGGCCGGTGCCGAACGACTATGACGCCACCGGGCGGCTGATCGGCGGGCTGTTCACCGCGCCCGCCGGCACCGGCGTCGGCGAGGCGATGCGGATGAGCGAGCTCAAGCTGATGGACGACCAGGCGACCTCGCACCCCTATTACTGGGCCGCCTTCGCGATCGTCGGCGACGGCAACACGCCCGTCATCAAGCAACCGCTCTGAGGCACGCCCGGGAGGGCGGAACATGACGCCCGGTGGCACGACATCGCGCCTCCGGCGCCTGCTCCGCACGGTCGGTCCGCCGCGGCTGGCGGCGACGCTGGCCGTCCTGCTGTTCGCGATCGCGTGCGCGGCGCTGAGCTGGCGCTCGCCGCTGCTGAGCGTCGAGAGCCACCTCTACGACAAACGGCTGGGCGTCACCGCGCCGCGGGTCGGGCAGGACCGGCGCATCGTCATGATCGTCTTCACCGACGATACGCTGGCGCGCACCGCCAAGCGCTCGCCGCTCGATCGCGGCGTGCTGGCGCGCGCGCTGCGCCGGCTCGACGGCATGGGCGCCAGGGGCATCGCCATCGACATGCTGATCGATCAGCGCCAGCCCGAGGACGCCGCGCTGGTGGCCGCCTTCCGGTCGATGCGCACGCCGACGTGGCTCGGCACCACCACCAGCGCCGAGAACCCGGATCAGATGTTCGGCTGGCAGCAGGCCTATCTCGACGGCTTCCAGCGCGCGATCGCGACGCCGGCGGTCCACCCGACATCGGTGCGCATCACCGCGGACGCCGACAATGTCGCGCGGCTCTGGCCGGCGCCGCATCGGGGCCAGCCGCCGGTGATCGCCCGCGCGCTGACCGGCGGGGACCGGGCGTTCGCACGCTATCACGGCGCGATCCGCTATGCCGCCCCGCGCGCCGCCGGCGAGCCGGTCTTCGCCAGCCTGCCGATCGACCTCTTCTCCGATCCCCCGCTCGACGCGCCCGCCTATTGGGGTCAGCTCCGCGGCCAGATCGCCGGGCGCTACGTGCTGATCGGCGGCGACATCGTCGAGCAGGACCGCTGGGACACGCCGATGACCCAGGCAACCGGCAGGCAGACGATCGGCCTCGAGGTCCACGCCGCGATGCTGGCGCAGCTGCTCGACCGCCGCCCGTTCGCGCCGATTCCGCGCCGGGCGCCCTGGGTCGCGGCGGCGCTGATCGTGCTGGTCGGCGCCGTCTCCGGGCTGCTGGAGCTGCGCACCTGGCGGCTCGCGCTGGTCCTCGGCGGCGAGCTGATCGTCCTCGTGGCGCTGCCGTTCGCGCTGCAGGCGATCGATGTCGACACCCATGGGCTGCCCGCCGCCGGCTGGGTGCTCGGCTGGGCGATCGGCTATGCCGCGGCGGGCATCGCCGCGCGCGGCATCGGCTCGGAGCAGCGCCGCTTCGCCCAGTCCGCGCTCGGCCGCTACCTGCCGCGCGACGTCGCCGCGCAGATTCTCCGCGATCCGGACCGGCTCCGGCTCTCGGGCGAGAAGCGCGAGATCTGCGCGCTGTTCAGCGACCTCGAAGGCTTCACGAAGCTCAGCCACGGGCTCGCGCCGGAGATGGTCGCCACGCTGCTCAACCGCTATCTCGACATGCTGAGCGCGATCGTGCTGGAGCATGGCGGCACCATCGACAAGTTTGTCGGCGATGCCGTCGTCGCCTTCTGGGGCGCGCCGATCGCGCGGGACGACGACGACGATCGCGCCATCGCCGCCGCCATCGCGATGCACGCGGCGGGCGAGCGCTTCCGCCGCGAGGCGCCGGCCGGCGTGCCGCCGATCGGCCGCACGCGGGTGGGCCTGCATCGCGGCGAGGCGATCGTCGGCAATTTCGGCGGCGAGGGGCGCATCCAGTACACGGCGCTGGGCGACGGCATGAACACCGCCGCCAGGCTCGAGAGCGCCAACAAGCAGCTCCGCACCGCCGTGCTGGTCAGCGGCGCCGTCGCCGGCCGCTCGAGCCGCGACATCTTCCGCCCGCTCGGCCGGATCTGCGTGAGCGGCCGCGCGACGCCGCTGGAGGTGTTCGAGCCGGTGCCCTCGATGCCGGCGGCCACCCGGCTCGCGCTGGCCGAGCTCGGCCGCCGCTTCGATGCCGGCGACGGGACGGCGCTCGACGAGCTGCGCGCGTTCGGCCGCGCGCATCCCGAGGACGGCGCGCTCCTCTGCATGGTATCACGCTATGAACAGGCCGGACCGGGAGGAACCTATGTCTTGGAGTCCAAATAGCCGGCGGGTCTTCGCCGCCGGCATCGCCTTGTGCGCGGCCGGCGGCGTGGCCCGCGCCGACTCGCTGATCGTGCGATCGAGCGGGCCATCGGCGAAGCTGTACCCGCCGGGCCGCTCGCTGCCCGACAGCGCGCGCGTGGCGCTGGGCGCCGGCGACCAGCTCACCCTGCTCGATGGCCGGGGCACGCGCACCCTCGCCGGCCCCGGCGCCTTTTCGCTGGCGGCGGGCGCGGCCACGTCCGCCACCGCCGCCAACGACACCCGGCTCGCCGCCTTCCTCGGCCGCGGCGCGCGGCAGCGCGTGCGGATCGGGGCCGTGCGCGGGCTGAACACCGCGCGTCCCCACGCCCCCAATCTCTGGAACGTCGACACCTCGCGCGGCGGCACGGTCTGCGTCGCCGATCCGGCGGCGGTGATGCTCTGGCGCCCCGATACGGCGAGCGGCGCGACGCTGGCCATCGCCGGCCCGTCCGGCCGCGCCAGCGTCGCCTGGACGCCGGGCCAGGCGGTCGCGCCATGGCCGGCCGGCCTGGCGGTGGCGCCGGGCGCGGGCTACAGCCTCGCCTGGCGCGGCGGCGCGGCGCCGGTCTCGATCCGCCTCAAGGTGCTCGCCGGTGGCGGCGCGGGCGCGGCGCCCGGCATCGAGGACACCGCGTCCGAACTCATCCGCAACGGCTGCTCGGCGCAGGTCGATCTGCTCGTCGATCTGATGGCGGTACCGGGCGGCTAAGCGGCTTGAACGGCGCGCGCCGGGCTGGTAGCCGGGCGCGGCAAGACGGCGGGCCAGTGACCCCGCCAATTCCGACGCCCGTGAGGTATTCCGGGCGGTGTCGCGTAGCTGACGGGACGGGCCGGCACGATCCGGCCGCTAAGCTCGCCCGGGCCGATGCACGGGCGCCGGCACGCGGGCGACCGCGCGAGAGGGACGCATGACGGGCTGGGGCGGCGCCGCATATCGGATCGCGATGGCCGCGCTGGCGCTGGCCGCGGCCGGCGCGGCGCATGCCCAGAACGCTCCGGCGCCGGCTCCCGCCGCCATCGCGCGATCGGGCGCGCCGACGCGCGAGGAGATCGAGCGCCCCGGCCCGGCGCCCGCGCCGGCGCCCTCGAGGCTCACCATCGAGGGCGGCATCGAGCGCGCCCCCTGCGCGCTCGCCGATCCGCGCTTCGCCGAGGTCAGGATCACGCTCGCCGATGCGCTGTTCGATCATCTCGGCGCGATCCCGCCCGTCGTGCTGCGCCCGGCGTTCGCCGATCTGGTCGGCAGGACGATGCCGATCGCGGCGGTCTGCGACATCCGCGACCATGCCGCGACGATCCTGCGCAAGCTCGGCTATCTCGCCGCCGTGCAGGTGCCGCCGCAGCGCATCGAGGGCGGCGTCGTCCATTTCGACGTGCTGATGGCGAAGCTCGTCGGCGTGCAGGTGCGCGGCCATGCCGGCCGGTCCGAGGCGCTGATCGCCTCCTATCTGCGCAAGCTCACCGCCGCGCCGGTGTTCAACGCGCACGCCGCCGAGCGCTACCTGCTGCTCGCGCGCGACCTGCCGGGCTATGACGTGCGCCTCACCCTCAAGCCGGCCGGCACCGGCGTGCCGGGCGAGGTGATCGGCGAGGTGAGCGTGATCCGCCGGCGCGGCGCGGTCGATTTCAACCTCCAGGATTATGGCAGCCACCAGGTCGGCCGCTGGGGCGGGCTGCTGCGCGGCGAGCTCTACGACGTGCTCGGCCACGGCGACCGGCTCACGCTCGGCGCCTTCTCCACCGCCGACCCGCAGGAGCAGCAGGTGCTGCAGGCCGGCTACGACGTCCGCCTCGGTCCCGAGGGCTTCGCGCTCGGCGGCCGCTTCGCCTACGCCTGGACGCACCCCGATCTCGCCACGCTCGACGTCGCCTCGCGCACGCTGGTGGCCAGCCTCGAGGCGAGCTATCCGTTCGTGCGCGGCCAGGCCGCCAATCTGCGCGGCGCGCTCGGCTTCGACGCGGTCGATCAGGACGTCCGGCTCGAGCATGTGCTGGTCAACCGCGATCACGTCCGCACCGCCTATGCGCGCCTGACCTTCGACGCGACCGATCCCGCCAGCATCACCGGCATCGGCGGCTACAGCGCCGGCGAGCCGAGATGGCGGGTGGGCGGGGCGTTCGAGCTGCGCCAGGGGCTCGACGTGCTGCACGCCACCGGCAGGTGCACGCCGGCGGGCTGCGCGACGGTGACGCCGAGCGATCCGCAGGCGCGCCCGCGCGGCACGATCGTGCGCGCATCCGCGCAGCTCGACTGGCGGGCGCTCCCGAACATCGCCTTCTCGCTCAGCCCGCAGGCGCAATATGCCCATGCGCCGCTGCTCAGCTACGAGCGCTTCTCGGGCGGCAACTACACGATCGGGCGCGGCTATGATCCGGGCGCGGTGATCGGCGACAGCGGCGGCGGCCTCGCCGCCGAGGTGCGCTACGGCAGCCTGGCGCCGCGCGGGCCGAACGCGCTCGCCTTCCAGCCCTATGCCTTCGTCGATGCGGCCTGGGCATGGCGCAATGACAGCCAGCAGGACGCCGGCAACCCGTACCGGCTGGTCTCGGCCGGCGGCGGCGTGCGTGCCGGCTGGGGCGATCACGCGCGCATCGACATCGGCCTCGCGGTGCCGCTCCGGAAGGTCCGGACCTTCGTCGGCGGCGCGCCGGTCGGCCGGCGCGGCGACACGCGCCTGCTCGTCTCGCTGACGAGCCAGCTCTTGCCGTGGAGGTGATCGTCGCGTGACCCAGCATCCGGGGAGGCCAGACGTGGACCAGCAGCCCGAGCCGCGGCGCCGCGCGGAGGGCCGGCGGGCACGCGCGCGGCAGTTGCGCATGCACCCGCTCTCCTGTGCCGCGATCGCCGTCGCGATCGTCGCCGGCCCGGCGTTCGGCACCGGCTTCCAGGGCAATTACAGCTTCGCGTCGGGCAGCGGATCGATCACGCGCGGCGGGATCGCCGACGTCATCGACATCACCAACTCCTCGTCCGCCGTGATCGACTGGAGCCCGGACGACACCGCCAGCGGCACAGCCCCGATCATCTTCCTGCCGGGCGGCAACACCGCGACCTTCCAGAGCACGTCGGGCGACTTCACCGTCCTCAACCGCATCCTCGCCAGCGATCCCGGCCGCCCGATCGAGTTCGACGGCCATGTCGTCAGCCAGTTCTACGCCGGCAGCGGCCCGTTCCACCAGGGCGGCGCGGTCTGGTTCTACGCACCGGGGGGGATCATCCTCGGCTCGGGCGCGGTGTTCGACGTCGGCAGCCTGCTGCTCACCGCCAACGCGATCACGCTCGGCGCGGGCAACGCGCTGCCGAACATCGCGACGAGCGGCATCAGCCTCCGCGGCGCGACCGACGGCGAGGCGCTGGTCGACATCCGGGGCGGCGCGCGGATCAACGCCGATGTCGCCGCGGGCAGCTATGTCGCGGTCGTGGCGCCGCGCATCCAGCAGAACGGCGCCGTCCGCGTCCATGGCTCGGCCGGCTACATCGCCGCCGAGCAGGCCGACCTCACCATCGCCAACGGCCTGTTCGACATCGGCTACGCGGTCGGCTCCCACGTCGACGCCGCGGGCGACACGACGCTCGAGCATGAGGGCTCGACCGGCGGCCCGGCCCAGGGCTCGACCGCGAACCCGCAGCGCATCTATCTCGTCGCCGTTCCCAAGAACGACGCGATCACGATGCTGGTCGACGGCGGGATCGGCTATGACGCCGCCGCCACCGCGACCGCCGAGAACGGCGTCGTGGTGCTCGCCGCCGGCGGCATCCGCACCGCCGAGGACGAGACCTACCGCCAGTTCGGCGCGCCGGACGCCAATCTGCGGGTCGGCGGCGTCACGCTCACCAGCTTCGGCTCGCGCGTCATCGGCACGGCGAGCGGCACCGCCTCGCTGAGTTCGGGCTCGATCGGCCTCACGACGACGAACGCCGTCGATCTCTTCGGAATCCAGCAGGTCTCGCTCGGCTCCGGCGGCGCCGATCTCGGCATCGGCGGCGGCACGACCCTCTTCAGCCGGAGCGCCGGCATCGACGTCACCATCGGCGCCGCCACCACGATGACGCTGAACGGTGACGTGAGCCTTGCCGCGGGGGGAGGGATCCACAACGGCACGATCAACTCCGGCACGTACCACATCGATGTGCGGGGCACCGGCGCCTTCCACGGAAATCTGACGATGCATGCCGATTCGCCCGCGTTCATCGGCGCGACCGATGGCCATGGCGGCTCGGCGCGGGTCTCCGTCGCCGGCAACGGGAGCAGCCTGACCATAGACGGCTCGACGACCATCACCGCCAATGGCGCCGGGAACAACAACGGCGGCGGCTACATCGGCACCGGCGGCTCCGTCGTGCTCCAGGCCTCGCAGGGCGGCACGCTCACGGCGACGGGCTCCACCACGATCGAGGCGAACGGCACGGGTGGCGGCGGTGACGGCATCGATGGCGGAGCCGGAACCGGCGGCGGCATCAACATCACGGCGGACGCCGGCACGATCCGCTTCACCGCCGGCGCCACCGCCATCGCCGACGGCACCGGCGGCACGGCGAGCGGCGGGACCGGCGGCTTCGGCCAGGGCGGCACCGTCCGCATCGACGCCGATGCCGGCAGCATCGGCGGCGTCGCCGGCCTCGACGCGACAGGCAGCGGCGGCGACGGCATCGACGGGGGCGCGGCCGGCGGCGGCGGCCATGGCGGCACCGTGGCGGTGAACGCCGCCGGCGGCGATGTCACGCTGATGCAGGCGGGCTCCGCGCAGACCGCGCTGTTCGCCTATGGCGTCGGCGGCGGCGGCGCCAGCGGCGCGGCCGCCGGCCGCGGCGGCGGCGGCACGGGCGGCGCCGCCTCGCTCACCGTGACCGACGCCAGCGTCAGCGGGCCGGCGGGCGCGTCCTTCGCGCTCTACGCGAACGGCCAGGGCGGAGCCGGCGGGTCGAGCGGTTCGGGCGCCGGCGGCACGGGCGGCGCCGCCACCGGCGGCACCGCCCGCGTCACGCTGACGAACGGCGTCCTCAACGTCGGCGCGGGCCAGTCGTCCGACTTCAACGCGACCGCGCAGGCCGGCGCGGGCGGCGGCGGCTCCGGATCGACGACGGGCGCGGAGGGCGCGGCCACCGCCGGGCACACGACGATAACCGCGACCGGCGACAGCGATCTCTCGCGCCAGGGCTCGGTCGGCGGATATGCGGTGACGTTCGTCGCGCGGGACGGCGTCGCGACCGACGGGACCGTCGACGTCGCCCTCGGCAGCGCGGCGACGGATGTCGTGCGGACCGGGGCGGTCAACCTGTTCGCCGCCGATATTCATCCCGTCGCCGGCGGGCCGACGCCGGCGAGCCTGAACGGCACCGGCGGCACGATCAACCTCATGAAGACCGCCGGCACGGTGACGCTCGCCGGCCTTACCGCCACCACCGGGCATTTCGCGCTGGTCACGGGATCGCTCGGGCAGCTCGAATATGTCCCGGTCGACACGCCGCCGGTCACCGGCGGCGGCGTGAACCTCACGCTCGCCGACGGATCGCCGCTCGCGATCACCGGCGATGCCGCCATCCTGCACACCACCGGCGTGACGATCGCGGCGGCCGGCTCGGGCGGGCTGAATGTCGGCGGGGCGATCGGGATCGGCAATGCCGCGAGCATCGCCATCACCCATGCGAACCCCGCCGGCGACACGATCCGCGCGGCGTCGGTCGATCTCGCGGCGTCCGGCGCGATCACCGCCACGGGCACGACGATCCGCGCCGGCGCGACCGAGGCCGGCACGATCGGCATGACCGCCGGCACCACGCTCGCGCTCGGCGATCTCGCCGCCGGCAGCGACATCGCGATCGCCGCGCCCGGCGGGATCACCACCGGCGCGCTCACCTCGGCGGACACGATCAAGCTGACCGCCACCGCAGGCAACATCGCGACCGGCGCGCTGAGCGCCGGCGCTGGCGGAGGCAACGGCGATCCCGAATTCGCCGGCGACATCGCGGTCGGCGCGAACGGCAGCGTCGCGCTCGCCGGCGCCGATGCGTTCGGCGGCGTCGCGCTCCTGTCGCGGACCGCCGGCACCACGGTCGCCGGCGCGACCGGCGCCGGCCAGGCCGTGGCGATCTTCTCCGGCGGCCCGGTGTCGCTCGGCGACGTGACCAGCGGCGGCCTCTTCTATGTCGGCGCGCCCGCGGCGGTGAACGCGCTGTTCGGGGCCAGCTATGTGCTCGGCCAGGCCGAAGATCCCGTCCCCGACGTCCCGGCGCTCATCGCGGCGGGCGTCACCAGCGCCGGCGGCGGCGTCGCGTTCGACGGTACGATCGCCGCCGGGCGGCTGATGATCGGCTCGGCCGGCGGCATCGGCATCACGGGCGCGGCGGTGGACGGCGCCACCGATCTCGTCGCCGCCGGGGCGATCGACGCACGGGGCCTCGCCGTCGGCGGCGCGCTCGACGCGTCGGGCAGCAGCATCGCGCTCGCCGCGCCAGGCGCGCTGAACGTCGCCACCGCCACCGTCACCGGTGGCATGGGCACGCTCTCGCTCGCCGCCGGCACCGCGCTCGCCGCCGGCGATCTCGCCGCGCCCGGCGGCATCATGCTCGCGGCCGGCACCACGCTCGCCGCCGGCAGGCTCCAGGCGGACGGCAGCATCTCCGCCGCCAGCACGTCCGGCGCGACCACGCTGGGCGACGTGGCGAGCGGCGGCGGCATCGTGCGGCTGGCGGCCGGCACGGACCTCACGCTCGGCAACGTCCGCGCGGCGGGCTCGATCTTCCTCACCGGCGGCGGCGCGATCACGGCCGGCGATGTCACCGCCGGCACCGGCCCGCTGCTCGCCGGCATGACGAACAGCGGCGGCGGCGGCGCGCCGGCCGGGCCGGGCGGCATCGCCACCGGCTTCGACGCCGGCGCGATCGAACGCTGCGACGACTGCTACACCGAGGACGGCGTCGCCTTGCCGTTCACGATCAACTATTTCGGCAGGAGCTACACGACCGCCTATGTCAGCAACAACGGCTATCTGACGTTCACCGGCGGCAGCGGCGAGTTCACGCCGACCGGGCTCGGCACGGGCTATGTCGGCCAGCCGATCATCGCCCCCTTCTTCGCCGACGTCGACACCGACGATCCGGCTTCCGCCCAGGCGAGCTATGGCGCCGGCACCTTCGCGGGCCGCCCCGCCTTCGGCGCGACGTGGAACGGCGTCGGCTATTATGACGAGCATGCCGACAAGCTGAACCGCTTCCAGGTGATCCTGACCGACCGTTCGGACACCGGCACCGGCAATTTCGACGTCTATTATAATTACGGCGGCATCCAGTGGGAGACCGGCGACGCCGATGGCGGCACCGCCGGCCTCGGCGGCACCTCGGCGGCGGTCGGCTACAACGCCGGCACCGGCAACCAGCCCGGCACCTTCTACGAGCAGCCCGGCTCGCGCGTCCCCGGCAGCTTCCTCGACGGCGGCGGCGCCCCGCTGATCGCCGCCACCAACGATGGCGTGCCCGGCCAGCTGCTGTTCAGCGTGCGCAACGGCCAGGTCTCGGCGGGCGGCGCGGCCGAGCCCGCGACGATCCACGTCAGCAACACGGCGTCCGTCGGCAACACCGCCGCGATCAGGCTCGGCAACCTCTCGGGCGAGGCGGTGGAGGTGCATGGCGCCGGCCAGGTCACCACCGGCAACAGCGCGGTGGGGGATCGCGGCAGCGGTACGGCCGCCGCCGGCCTGCCGTTCGCGACCGTGCTCGACGCCTCGAACGGCCTGATCGCGGGCGACATCTCCGGCGCCGGCTTCGTCGCGCTCGGCGGCGGGCGCGGCGACGTCTCGACCGGCACGATCACGACGACCGCCGACGTGGCGGTGCTGACCGGCGGCACGGTCGAGCTCGGTTCGGTCGTCACCGGCGACAGCGGCACCCTGTTCGTCTCCGACCGCGCCATCCTCCAGGACGGCGGCCCGCTGGCCGGCTTCTCCTTCGCCACGCTGCTCGGCAGCGGCGCGTTCGACCCCGCCATGCTCGCCGCGGCGACGCCGGCGGCGATCGGCGGCACGCTCGGGCTGAGGGGCTCCGTCGCCACCGGCAACATGCTGGCGGCGGCGGCCGGCGACATCCAGGCCGGCGCGATCACGGCGGCGACGGCGATCGCGTTGCGCTCCGGCCGCGCCCTCACGATCCGCGCCACCGTCGCCGCCCCGACGATCGCGCTCGCCTCCGCCGACGTGGTGATCGGCGGGGAAGCGTTCGTCGGCGGCGCGGGCACCACGTCGCTGACCTTCGCCAACATCGGCGAGGGGCAGGCATATGCGGGCGACGGCGCCGGCGCGACCGAGGGTGCCTATGCGCTCGACGGCGACGAGCTCGCGCGCACCCAGGCGGCGGCGCTCACCGTCGACGGCGGCGCCGGACTGACGATCGGCGATCTCGCGCTCCACGGCGACACCGGCCTCGCCGCCGGCGCCACCGCCAACATCGTCGGACCGGCCGGCACGCTGACCTTCACCACCGGCGGCACGCTCCAGCTCGTCGGCAAGCTCGCGGTGAGCGACCTCGCCGCCGGCAACGGCGTGACGCTCGCCGCCGGCGGGCAGCTCGCGGGCCTGCTCCCCGATGCCGGCATCGCGCTGTCGGACGGCGCCGGCGGGCTCGCCGGCGCGCTCACGCTGCGCGCCGGGCAGATCGCCTTCACCACCCGGTCCGCCGCCGACGCGCTCGCCGCCGCGACCACGATCCAGCAGCGCAGCGACCGGCTCGGCCTCGACGACGGCAATGTCGATCCCGACGGCTATGTCCGCGCCGGCGGCATCGCCGTGGACGTCGCCACCGCGCTCTACGCGCAGAACAGCGGCCCGGATGCCGCGATCGCCTCGCGCGCCGGCTTCACCGCCGGCGCCGGGGGCTATCGGTTCACGACGCATGGCGTGGATCCCGAGACGGGTGTCCAGGCGCCCGTCGAGATCGCGTTCAACGGCCGCCAGCAGACCGGCGGGCGCATCGTGACCGGGACGGACCTCTACGCGCTGATCGACATCGATCCGGCGTCGGCCGACGCGGTGCCGGGCTCGACCGTCAACGGCTGCGTCATCGGCGACCGCTGCGGCACCCCCGCGGTTCCGCCGATCGAGCTGTTCCCGCCGGTCCAGGATGTCGTGACGAGCGTGATCGACGGCAATGCCGGGCCGTTCACCCGGCTCGACCCGACCACGCTCGCGTTCCGGAACATCCCGCTCGTCTCGTTCGGCGATTTCACGCCGAGCGGCAGCATCCCGCTGATCGACGAGCCGGTGACGGGCGCCGGCAACGAGGACATCTGGGGCGCGATCGGCTTCGGCCGCGAAGGCGGCGGGCGGGACAAGGACAGGCCGGGCGCGCCGGCGAGCTGATGCCGGACGGCCGGAGCGTGATGACGCTGGCCGTGCCTGCATCCGTCATCCCCGCCATGTCGTTCGACCCGGCGGGATCCGTGAACAGGCCCGCCTGCTCCCCCTCCCCGCCGGGGAGGGGGTCGGGGTGAGGGGGAGCCCGGCGCGGCCGGGCGTCGCGCCTTGGTCGTGCCCCTCACCCAGCCCTCTGCCGCCTGCCCCGTTCGTGTCGTCGAGCGGAGTTCGAGCCTTCCGGGCGTCGCCTCCGTCGCGACGGCCGTGTAAGTGATTCCACGCAAGCCGATGCTCGTCTAGAGGCGAGGCGTCCCTCCCGCCCGCGAGATACCCGTGCCCGCCCCGCTCACCCTGTTCAACAGCCTCACCCGCTCGCTCGCGCCGTTCGTCCCGATCGCGCCGGGGCATGCGCGCGTCTATTCCTGCGGCCCCACGGTCTACGACTATGCCCATCTCGGCAATCTGCGCGCCTATGTGTTCACCGACACGCTGCGCCGCGTGCTCGAATGGAAGGGCCATGCGGTCAACCACGTCGTCAACATCACCGACGTCGGCCACCTGACCTCCGATGCCGATGCCGGCGACGACAAGATGGAGGCGGCCGCGCACCGCGCCGCGCGGACCATCTGGGAGGTCGCGGCCTTCTACACCGATGCTTTCAAGCGTGATCTCAAGGCGCTCAACATCCTCGATCCCACCCGCTGGAGCGTCGCCACCGATCATATCGCCGACATGATCGCCTTCGCGCGCGTGCTGGAGGCGGGCGGCCACACCTATGCGCTGCCCTCCGGCCTCTACTTCGACACCACCACCGTGCCGGCCTATGGCGCGCTCGCCGGATCGAGGCCCGACGATGTCATCGGCCGCATCGCCGAGGTCGAGGGCAAGCGCCACGCCGCCGACTTCGCGCTGTGGCGCGCGTCCGCGCCCGGCGAGCGGCGCCAGATGGAGTGGGCGTCGCCCTGGGGGGCGGGGGCACCGGGCTGGCATCTCGAATGCTCGGTGATGAGCCTCAAATATCTGGGGCCGCAGTTCGACATCCACACCGGCGGCATCGACCACCGCGAGATCCACCACCCCAACGAGATCGCCCAGAACCAGGGCTATACCGGCGGTTGCACGGGCAACGGCACCGGCGCGAACGTCTGGATGCACAACAACTTCCTCGTCGATCGCACGGGCAAGATGTCGAAATCCAAGGGCGGCATCGCGACGCTGAACGCGCTCGTCGAGGGCGGCGTGCATCCGCTCGCGTACCGGCTGCTGTGCCTCTCGGCGCACTATCGATCCGAGCTGGAGTTCTCCGGCGAGGCGGTGCTGGCGGCGCTGACGCGGCTCAAGCGGCTGGTGATGGCGATGGAGAAGGCCCGGAGCACGCCGGTCGGGGGCGATCCCGGTCCCGAGGCGGCGCAACGGTATCGCGATCGCCTCGACGCCGCCGTCGCCGACGACCTGAACACGCCACGCGCGCTCGCCATCCTCGACGAGTTCCTCGCCGACCGCCTGATCGATGCGGCCGGACGCGCGGCGCTGTGGCGGGCGTTCGACGATGTCCTCGGCCTGCGGCTCGGCGACGTCACCCGCGCCGACCTGCGCCTGCGCCCGGCGGCGGCGACGCTCGCGCCCGGCGAGGTCGACGCGAGGCTCGACGCCCGCCTCGCCGCGCGCAACGCCCGGGATTTCGCCACCGCCGACGCGATCCGGGCCGAGCTGGCGCAAGCCGGCGTCGAGGTGATGGACGGCGATCCGCTGCGCTGGGAGTGGCGCATCATCCTCTAGTCCGCCGGCGGACGCCGGGGTCCAGGACATGCGGCGAGTCCAAACCCTACCCCCGTTCCGCGATTTCGCGTAGCCCTCGCGCCGCCGGGTTGCGCATCGGCGAACAGGGCCGCGCCGGCTCGCGCGGGCCCCGAGCGAGGGGAACATGCGCATGGCGACCAAGGCATCCGATCTGTTCATCCAGTGCCTCGAGGAGGAGGGCTGCGAATATGTCTTCGGCGTCCCCGGCGAGGAGAATCTCGATTTCCTCGACAGCCTCAGCCGCTCCACCAGGATCAGGCTGATCCTCACCCGCCACGAACAGGGCGCCGGCTTCATGGCCGCCACCTACGGCCGCCATACCGGCAGGACCGGCGTCTGCCTCGCCACCCTCGGCCCCGGCGCCACCAACTTCGTCACCGCGTCGGCCTATGCCTTCCTCGGCGGCATGCCGATCCTGATGATAACCGGCCAGAAGCCGATCAAGAAGAGCAAGCAGGCCGCTTCCAGATCCTCGACGTGGTCGGCATGATGCGCCCGATCACCAAATACACCCACCAGCTCGCGTCCGCCGACAACATCCCGAGCCGCGTCCGCGAGGCCTATCGCCTCGCCGAGGAGGAGAAGCCGGGCGCCACCCATCTCGAATTCCCCGAGGACATCGCCGACGAGCACACCGATGCGACGCCGCTCAAGCCGAGCCTCGCGCGCCGCCCGTCGGCCGAGCAGAAGGCGGTGCGCGCGGCGGTCAAGCGGATCGAGGCGGCGAAGTCCCCGGTGCTCGTGATCGGCGCCGGCGCGAACCGCAAGATGACCGGCCGCATGCTGCTCCAGTTCGTCGAGAAGACCGGCATCCCCTTCGTCACCACCCAGCTCGGCAAGGGCGTGATCGACGAGGCGCATGCCCTGTTCCTCGGCTGCGCGGCGCTCTCGTCGGGCGATTTCGTCCACAAGGCGATCGAGGCGGCGGACCTGATCGTCAACGTCGGCCACGACGTGATCGAGAAGCCGCCCTTCTTCATGGGGCGCGGCGGCGCCGAGGTGATCCACGTCTCGACCCGCTCGGCCGAGGTCGACCCGGTCTATTTCCCGCAGATCGAGCTGATCGGCGACATCGCCAACGCGATCTGGCAGATGAAGGACGACATCGTCCCCTCCGGCGGCTGGGATTTCAGGCGGATGCTGGCGGCGCGCAGGGCGGAGGTCGAGCATACCGCCACGCTCTGCGACGACATGCGCTGCCCGATCTATCCGCCGCACGCGGTGAAGGCGATCCGGGAGGCGATGCCGGCGGACGGCATCCTCTGCCTCGACAACGGCGTCTACAAGATCTGGTTCGCGCGCAACTATCAGGCGCGCCAGGCCAACACCGTGCTGCTCGACAACGCGCTCGCCACGATGGGCGCCGGCCTGCCCTCGGCGATGGCGTCGGCGATGGTCTATCCCGATCGCAAGGTGCTCGCGGTCTGCGGCGACGGCGGCTTCATGATGAACAGCCAGGAGATGGAAACCGCCGTCCGCCTCGGCCTCAACATCACCGTGCTGGTCCTCAACGACAACAGCTACGGCATGATCCGCTGGAAGCAGGCGAACATGGGCTTCGAGGATTGGGGGCTGACCTACGGCAACCCCGATTTCGTCCGCTACGCCGA
>CAXTPE010000020.1:0-24872 GCA_964245925.1 uncultured Sphingomonadaceae bacterium | reverse complement strand
TCCCCTGGCTCGCGCCGCTGCTCAACGGCGTCGAGCACGCCAACTTCTTCGAGACGCGGGCGACCGAATATTCGAAGGCGGCGACGCGGGGGAACTGGGGCGAGGTGTGGGACGCGTTCGACGGGCGCCGCAAGGCCAAGGCGGGGCCGGCGGCGAACGAGGACGCGGCCGATATGGAGCTGTTCGGGCCGAGCGGCGTGGCGGCGGAATAGGATCGAGGGAGCGGGAGCGATGCCGGTCGTCTTCCGGCAAGACAGCTATCGCTTCCACTTCTCGAACGAAGGCCACCCGCGCGAGCCGGCCCGCATCCACGTCACCCGGGGCCGCGACCTGCTCGCCGGACGCGGACATCGGCTCGCGCCATCGACACGCGCCGATTGCGCTTTTGCACCGGCCAGCGATGATATAGCATCTCGCCGATGCGAATGGTCCGGCGCCATGGGTGGATGATCGCGGCGGCAGGGCTCGTCGCGGCGTCCGGATCGTCCGCGATGCCGGTCGCGCTCGACGGCGGCGGGAGGGCGATGCCGCGCCCGGGCGTCGTGCTGCTGTGGGCGAGCTGGTGCGTGCCCTGCCGCGAGGAGCTGAAGCGGTTGCCCGAGCTCGCCGCCGCCGCCAGCCCGCTGCCGCTGTCCCTGCTCGCCCTCGATCCACCGGCGGCCGCGCGCGCCGCGCTCGATGGCGTGGATGTCGCGTCGTTCGCGGATGACCGGCCGCCGGCGCACGTGCTCGCCGACTGGGGCGGCACGGCGCTGCCGCTGGCGGTCGCGCTTGATCGCCACGGCCGGGTGTGCGGCCGCAAGCACGGGCTGCTCGGGACCGACCAGCTCCGCGCCTGGGCGAAACCATGCTCCTGATCGAGGGCCTCGTCGCCGGCTATCGCGGCAAGCCGATCGCGCGAATGGGCGCGCTGGACCTCGCCGCCGGCGAGGGCGCGGTGCTGGCGGGCGCGTCCGGCGCCGGCAAGACCACGCTGCTGCTCGCCATCGCCGGGCTGTCCGACACGCTGGCGGGCAGCGTCCGCATCGGCGGCGAGGACGTGACGCGCCTCGGTGCCCGGCCGCGCGACCGCCATCGCGGCCGGCACATTGGCCTGGTCTTCCAGGATCTGCACCTCGTCCCCGGCCTGTCCGCGCTCGAGAACATGCTGCTCGCCCCCTTCGCCGCCGGCACGCCGCGCGACCGGCCGCGCGCCGTCGCGCTGCTCGAGCAGCTCGGCCTCGCCCGCCGCATCCACGCGCGCGCCGAGACGCTCAGCCGGGGCGAGGCGCAGCGGGTCGCGATCGCGCGTGCGATGCTGATGCGCCCGCGGCTCATCCTCGCCGACGAGCCGACCGCCAGCCTCGACGACGAGGCCTGCCGCGCCGTGCTCGGGCTGCTGCTGGACGCGACCCGCGAGACCGGCGCCGCGCTGGTCGTCGCCACCCATGACGCGCGGGTCAAGGCGCTGCTCCCGCGAACCGTGCTGGCGGAGGCGGCCTGATGCTGCTCCGGCTGATCTGGGCGTCGATCCGCGCGAAGCCGCTCGCCTGGGCGTTCCACATCCTGTCGCTGGCGCTCGGCGTCGCGGTGGTGGTGGCGCTGCTGGCGATCGATACCGGCCTGGACAACCGCTTCGCGCGCGATCTCGGCGGGGTCGATCTCGTCGTCGGCGCCAAGGGCAGCCCGCTCCAGATCATCCTCTCGTCGATCTTCCAGATCGACCAGCCGACCGGCAACGTCCCGCTCGACGTGCTGACGCGGCTCCAGCGCAACATGCTGGTGAAAGACGCCGTGCCGGTCTCGCTCGGCGACAATATCGGCGGCTATCGCATCGTCGGGACGAGCACCGACTATCTCAGGCTCCACGACGCGAAGCTCGCGCGGGGCCGGCTGTGGAACAGGGTGCTGGAGGCGGTGCTCGGCGACGAGGTGGCGCGCGAGGAGCATCTCGAGGTCGGCGACATGTTCGTCGGCGAGCATGGCCTCGCGCCCGGCGGCGAGAAGCATTTCCACAGCCCCTATCATGTCGTCGGCGTGCTCGCGCCGACCGGCACCGTCGCCGATCGCCTCGCGCTCACCGACATCGCCAGCGTCTGGAAGGTCCATGAGCACGAGAATGCCGAGCATGCCGCCGCCGTCGCGTCCGAGACGAAGGCGTCCGGTAACGAGGGGCCGGATCTCTATCCCTCGGTCGGCAACGAGGTGACCTCGGTGCTGGTGCGCTACCGCTCGGCGATGGGCGCGCTGATGATCCCGCGCATGCTCAAGAACGAGCCCAATGTGCAGACCGCCATCCCCGCGCTCGAGCTGATCCGGCTCAACCAGCTGCTCGGCACCGGCAGCGCGGTGCTGCGGGGGTTCGGCATCGGGCTGCTGGCGCTGTCGGGTATCGGCTTCTTCGTGGCGCTGCTCTCGGCGGTGCAGGACCGGCAGCGTGAATTGGCGCTGCTGCGCGCGCTCGGCGGATCGCCGGGGCTGCTGCTGCGGCTCGTGCTGGTCGAGGCGCTGCTGCTCGGGTTCGTCGGCGGCGTCGCCGGGCTGATCGTCGGGCGGATCGCGGCGGGCGCCGCGGCGCAGGCGGTCGCGCATGGCGGCGGGCCGGCGCTGGCGCTGCCGTCGGTCGGCCTGGTCGATCTCGCCATCGTCGGCACGGCGATGCTGCTCGCCCTTGCCGCCGCCGCCATTCCCGCCATATCGGCCTATCGTCTCCGACCCGCACAGGTGCTCCGCGCATGATCCGTCCCCGCCGCCTGCTCGCCGCCGCCGCGCTGTTCGTCGCGCTTACCGGCATGCAGGCCGGCGGCGCTTATTACGGCCCCAACGGCAATGGCACGCTCGACCATTCGGACGATCTGCGCTGGGTGTTCTTCCATGATGCCAGGATCGTCGCCGACGAGGCGCGCGGCATCTACAAGGCCAGCTTCAGCCCGGCGCTCGCCAGGATGGACGGGCAGCCGTTCGACATCACCGGCTATATGCTGCCGGTCGAGGCGACGACGCACGCCGCCCATTTCATCCTCACCCGGCGCAGCACCGGCTGCCCGTTCTGCCCGCCCAACGAGCCGACCGAGGCGATCGAGATCTTCACCGTCCAGCCGGTCGACTACACCCAAGCCCCGGTCACCGTGCGGGGCCGGCTCCACCTCGTCGGGCGGAGCGAGACCGGGCTGTTCTACCGCCTCGACCAGGCGAAGGTGGCCGGATGATCCGCCGCCGCCGACTGCTGCTCCTCGCGGTCGCGGCGCTCGCCGCCGTGCCCGCGGGCGCGCAATTGCAGGGCGAGGGCGAACGCGCGGCGCAGGCGAAGCTGCCGCAGGGCCAGTCGGCGCTCTGGGCGACGCTCCGCCAGACGAAGATCGGCGAGGACGATGCGCGCGGGCTCTTCACCGCCAGCCACCCGCCCGCCGTCCGCGCGCTCGCCGGCCGCACGATCAGCCTGCCGGGCTTCCTCATGCCGCTCGACGCGCAGACCAGCGGCACCCATTTCCTGCTCTCCAAATACACCCCCGTCTGCGCCTTCTGCCCGCCCGGCGAGCCCAATGAGGTGGTCGAGATCCATAGCGCCAGGCCGATCAGCTACTCGCCCAGGCTGGTCACCGTCACCGGCCGCTTCACGCTGGAGGACAAGGGCGAGAACGGCCTCTTCTTCCAGATGACCGGCGCCAGTGTCCGCTGAGCCGGTGATCCGATGACGGGCCTCCTCGCCGCCGCGCTGCTCTCGGCTACCCCGTCGTGGGACTTCGTCGGCGTCACCAGGGCGGGCCTGCGGGTGTTCGTCGACCGCGCCTCGATCGCCGATCGCCAGGCGCTGCGGCATGTCATGGTGCGGCTCGGCTCGCCGGGAGCCATCGTCGGCACCATCGTCGAGGTGACGCAGGGCGAGGAGATCGACTGCGCGGCCAATCGCTGGCGGCTGCTCGATTATGCCGCCTATGACGACGCCGGCGCGATCGTCCAGCGCCGCGCCGCGCCCGATCCGCCGATGCCGCTCGTCGCCATCGCCGACGATTCGCTCGGCGCGACCATCCGCGACGCAGTGTGCGACAGGGCGTCCGCTCCCGGAGCCGGGCGATGAGGCGGTCGTCCGTCGCGATGCCGCTCGTCGCCGCGCTCCTGCTCGGCGGGGCGCCGGCGCTCGCGGCGGGCGCCGATCAGGCGGCTGAGCTCGAGGCGCTGCGCGCGGCCGATCTTCGCGTCGCCGCCGTCGAATATCGGCTGGCTACCCACGCGCTCGGCTATTGCACGAGGACCGAGCCGCGCTCCGGCCTCCTGGTGCAGGATCTGTCGCAATATCAGCGGGGCTTGCGCGGCGCCGCCGCGGCGGTGTTCCATCTCGATCAGGGGCCGGCGGTCGAGGCGGTGGTGCCGGATGGTCCGGCGGCGCGCGCGGGGGTGCGGGCCAACGACGTCGTGCAGGCGATCGGTGATCGGCCCGTGCAGGACATCCTCCGGGCGGTGCCGGCGGAAGGCCAGAGCTTCGGCCGGACCCAGGCGCTGATCGACGCGATCGATGCCGCGCTGGCGCAAGGGCCGCTCCGCCTCGGGCTGCTGCGCGACGGGCGCGCGGTGTCCGCCGTCGTGACCGGCCAGACGGCCTGCGCGTCGCGCATCCAGCTCCTGCCGAGTCGCAAGCAGAACGCCGGCGCCGACGGGCGGATCGTGACGCTCTCCACCGCGATCCTCGACGACACCCGCGACGACGACGAGCTCGCCTTCCTGATCGGCCACGAGATGTCGCACAACATCCTCGGGCATCATGTCCGGCTCGAGGGCGAAGGCGTATCGTTCGGGATGCTGTCGGCGTTCGGCGGCGGCGCCGCGAAGATTCGCGAGACCGAGGAGGAGGCCGACTATCTCGGCGTCTACATCATGGCGCGCGCGGGCTATGATCCGTCCGCCGCCGCGCGCTTCTGGGTGCGGTTCAACCATGCGCACGGCGCCGGCATCTTCTCCGACGGCACCCATCTCAACGGCGCCAAGCGCATCCGCTTCCTGACGCTCGCCGCCGACGAGGTACTCGCCAAGCAGCGTGCCGGCGCGCCCCTCACGCCGGACATCCCGAACGCGGTCGCCACCTTCCCCTGAACGCCGATCCGGTGGCGGGGGGATGATTTCCGCGCTCGGGACGAACGGTGGTTCGATGTGACATCATCGCGCGCCAGGATCATCACGGCGGCCCGGCGGCGACGGCCCGGTCATCGCTCCGGTCGCGGTCGGGCAGGCGGTGGTCGGGGTCGATCGTCGCGGCGGCCACCACGCCCGGCCCCGCCACGAACACCCTGGTCGCGCGCTCGCGGATCCAGGTCTCGGCCGGCAGGCGGATGTCGCGGTGCGCGCCGTCGCGGTAGTCGATCCGCAGCGTCGCCGGCATCACCAGCGGATCGCGGCTCTCGACGGTGACGAGCGTGCCGTTGGCGCGATCGCCGTCGACCGGGGCGACGCTGGTCACCGCGAGATCGAGCGTCCAGTCGTTCATGTACCAGCCGCGCCACCACCAGGAGAGATCCTCGCCCGCCTCGCTCTCCATCGCCCGGAAGAAGTCGGACGGCTTGGGATGCCGGTACGCCCAGGCGGCGATGAAGCGCCGGAAGGCGGGGTCGAAGCGGTCGGGGCCAAGGATCTGCTCGCGCAGCAGGATGAGGCCGAGCGCTGACTTGAAATAGGTCACCGGGTGCCGATACCGCTCGATGACCGTGTCGGCGCGCGAGAGGATCGGCGGCGCCTCGGGATCGGCCAGCACGGCCAGGATCTCGTCGACCGGGTTGCCGCCGCCCGGCGCATATTCGCTGTCGCGCTTCGGGCCATATTCGCCGTGGTTGAACTCGTCGGATTCGTAGACATCGATGAAGGTGTTGAAGCCCTCGTCCATCCAGGCGTCGCGGCGCTCGTCGAAGCCGACGATCATCGGGAACCAGCTATGGCCGATCTCGTGCGCGGTGATCCAGAACAGCGCCTTGCCCTTGTCGTCGATCCCGTCGAACAGGACGCCGGGATATTCCATGCCGCTCGCCGGGCCGGCGACGTTGATCGCGACCGGCCAGGGATAGGGATACCAGCGCCGCGAGAAGCGCTCGACCGCGTCCTTGAGATATTCGGTCGACCTGCCCCATGCCTCCGCGCCCGCGCTCTCGGCCGGGTAGACGGACATCGCCAGCGCGTGGCCGCCCGCCGGCAGGTCGATCCGCGCGGCGTCCCAGGCGAACACGCTCGAGGCGGCGAACGCCACGTCGCGCGTGTGCTCCATCCTGTAATGCCAGGTGAGCGTGCCCGCATGCGCCGGGCGGGTGGCGGGCGTGCCGGCCTCGGCGGGCGTGATGATCGCGACGGTGGCGTCGCTGGTCCGCGCCCTGGCGAGCCGCACCAGCTCGGTGGCGGTGAGCACCTGGCGCGGGTTCCGGAGCTCGCCCGATCCGGCGAGGATCATGTCGGCGGGCGCGGTGATCCAGTAATCGAAGTCGCCATATTCGAGGTAGAACTCCTGGTCGAGATAGGGGAGCGTGTCCCAGCCGCGCAGGTCGTCGTAGACCGCCATGCGCGGATACCATTGGGCGATGTCGAAGATCGGCCCGGCCCTGGCCGGCCCCCAGGCGGTGCGGCCGCCGAACGCGGCGGGGATGGTATAATGGTAGCGGACGACGAGCTGGAGCTTGCCATGCGGTGGCAGCGGCGTCGCGAGCGGCACGCGCATCCGCGTGTCCGAGACGAGCGGGATCGCCGGGATCGAACGCCTGCCGCGCCGGATCGCGACCGCCTCGATCGTCATGCCGTCGGTGTTGCCGGCCGGCCGGCCGCCGCGCGCGATGCCGCCGCGCGAGCCGGCGCGATAGTGGTTCTGGTCGAGCTGGAGCCACAGGCAGTCGAGCGTGTCGGGGCTGGCGTTGGTGTACGCGATCGTCGCGATGCCGCGGATCGTGCGGGCGACGGGGTCGAGCGTCGCGCGGATCATGTAGTCGGCGCGGTTCCGCCAATAGGCCGCGCCAGGCAGACCGCCGGCGCCGCGGGTCGCGCCCGGCGGCGAGGGGAGGGTCAGCGGCGCGAAGGCGGCGCGCGGATCATAGCCGGCGGCGAGGCCGGCGGTGGCCCATGCCAGGGCGAGCATCCGGAGCGCGCGCCACATGCCTCGTCCCCTCACCTTGCTGATGCTGCTGACTGTCCGACGATGTTTCACGATCCTGACGGGGCTTGCCAGCGGCGGCAAGTCGGATCAGGTGACTTTATATCCATCCCGCGCCTCCCGGAGACATCATGCGGTCCTTGCTTACCACGGCGGCTCTCGCTTGCCTCTGCATGGCGGCGCCGGCCGCCGCCGCCGCCGCCGCCGCCGCCGCCGCGCCGGCGCGGGTGGCGCCGCTGGCTTTCACCCGGCGCGTGCTGCCCAACGGGCTGCGCGTGTTCGCGCTGCCCGATCCGGCGGGGTCCACGGTGGCGGTGCAGGTCTGGTACGACGTCGGCTCGCGCGACGATCCGCGGGGGCGCTCGGGCTTCGCGCACATGTTCGAGCATCTGATGTTCAAGCAGACCCGCGACATGCCGTCCGAGGCGATGGACCGGCTCACCGAGGACGTCGGCGGCGAGAACAACGCATCCACCAACGACGACTATACCGAGTTCAACGAGACCGCGCCCGCGGGCCAGCTCGAGCGGCTGATCTGGGCGGAGGCCGAGCGGATGGGCTCGCTCGTCGTCGACCAGGGCGATTTCACCTCCGAGCGCCACGTCGTCGAGGAGGAGCTGCGCAGCGACGCGGCGCGCCCCTATGGCGAGCTGTTCTACCGCATCCTTCCCGAGACGACCTACCGGGTCTATCCCTATGCCCGCCCGACGCTCGGCACGATCGCGGAGCTCGACAGCGCGACGGTCGACGACGTGCGCGCCTTCCACGCGCTCTACTACCGGCCGGACAATGCCGTGCTGGTGGTCTCGGGCAAGTTCGATCCCGCCGAGCTCGATCGCTGGATCGACCGCTATCTCGCGCCGATCCCGACCCCCAGGCGCCCGATCCCGCGCGTCGGCGCGGTCGAGCCGCCAAGGACGGCCCCCACCCGGACCACCGTCCACGAACCCAATACGCCGCTGCCGGCGGTGTCGGTCGGCTGGCTGATCCCGCCGACCACCGATCCGGATCACGCCGTGCTCGACGTGATCGACGGCATCCTCTCGGGCGGCGAGAGCGCGCGCTTCTTCCAGACGCTCGTCTACCGCGACCAGCTCGCCGCGCAGGCCGAGCTCATCACCGACACCAAGAAATCGACCGGATCGATCACCGCGGTGGCGATCATGGCCGGCGGCAGGACGGCGGCGCAGGGCGAGGCGGCGCTGCGCCGCGAGGTGGCGCGGCTGCGCGACGCGCCCGTCGCCGACGAGGAGCTGGCGCGCGCCAGGAACCAGATCGTCACCGCCACGCTGCGCGAGCGCGAGACCGCCGCCGGGCGCGCCGGCATCCTCGCCGCCAGCGTGATCCTCGATGGCGATCCGCATGCCGCCGATCGCCGCCTGGCGGCGGTGCAGGCGGTGAGCGCGGCGGATGTCCAGCGGGTGGCGCGCGCGCTGCTCGCCGACGATCGCTCGAGCACGGTCTATTATCTGCCCGCCGAGCAGGCGCCCAGGGGTGTCGCGGCGGCGCCGGTCGGGGTCGGGCCGGGCGTCGTCACCGTGCCGCTGGTGGCGCCGGCCGACGTGCCGGTGGTGCTGGCCGCGAGCGCGGCCGAGCGCGTCGCGCCGCCCGCGCCCGGACCGGCGGTGACGCCATCGCTGCCGACGCCGGTCGAGCGACGGCTGGCGAACGGCCTGACGGTGGTGGTGGTCGAGCGGCATGGCGTGCCGATCGTCACCGCCGATCTGGTCGCCGGCGGCGGCAGCGCGGCCGATCCGAAATCGCGCGCCGGGCTCGCCGAGCTATCCGCCGCGCTGCTCACCAAGGGCACGACGACGCGCTCGGCGACGCAGATCGCGAGCGCGGTGGAATCGCTCGGCGGATCGATCGGCGGCGATGCGCGGTGGGACGGGCAGTCGCTCGCGCTCACCGTCAAGTCGGACGAGCTGGCGCCGGCGCTGGCGGTGTTCGCCGATGTCGCGCGCCATCCGGTCTTCGCGCAGGCCGAGCTCGACCGCTCGCGCACCCAGGCGATCGACGATCTCGCGGTCACCTACAAGGATCCCGGCGCGCTCGCCCGGCTGGTCGCGGCGCGCGCGGTGTTCGGCGATGCGCCTTACGGCCACCCCGCCGCCGGCACGCCCGCCTCGCTGCGCGCGATCACGCGCGCCGACGTGCTCGGTGCCTATCAGGCGGCCTGGCGGCCCGACCGGGCGACGCTGATCCTGGTCGGCGACGTGGGCGTGGACGATGCCGTCGCGCTGGCCGGACGGCTGTTCGGCGACTGGCGGGCGGACGGCACGGCGCCGGCGCCGCCGCCGGCGGCGGCCGCGCCGCAGCGCCCGCGGCTGATCGTGGTCGACCTGCCCGATGCCCCGCAGGCGGCGGTCGCGGTGTCGCGGCGGGGCATCGCGCGGAGCGATCCGCGCTATTATCCGCTGCTCGTCGCCAACACGGTGCTCGGCAGCGGCTTCTCGTCGCGGCTGAACCAGGAGGTGCGGATCAAGCGCGGGCTCGCCTATGGCGCCGGCAGCGGCTTCGACGCGCGCCGCACCGTCGGCCCGCTGAGCGCGGTGACGCAGACCAAGAACCCGACCGCGCCCGAGGTGATCGCCCTCATCACGGCCGAGATGCGGCGGATGGGCAGCGAGCCGGTGCCGGCCGCCGAGCTCGCCGCGCGCAAGGCGGCGCTGGCCGGCGACTTCGGGCGCGCCATCGAGACGACCGACGATCTCGCCGGGCTGATCGCCGGCCTCGTCACCCAGCGCGTGCCGCTCGACGAGATAAGCCGCTACGCGCCCGCGATCGAGGCGGTGGGCGCCGGCGACGTGCAGCGGGTCTCGGCCGCGCTGCTCGACCCGGCGCCGGCGAGCGTGGTGGTGGTGGGCGACGCCAGGCAGTTCCTGCCGGCGCTGGCCGCGGCCGGCCTCAAGCCCGATGTGATCCCGGCGGCATCGCTCGATCTCGATCGCCCCGCGCTGCCGTGAGGGCCGGGGTCGGATGACATCAAGCGGAATTGCCGTTTTCCCGTCGTCACCCCCACCAGAGCGGGGATGACGCCGGATGATGCCGAAGTCGTCCCGCGCTACGCCGCCGCGATCGTCACCACCGCGTACATCGCCGCCATGCCGAGGATGGTCGCGGCGGTGGTGAGCGGGGAAGGGCGGGTGGCGTAGCTGCGCGGCAGCAGCTCGCAGGCGCCGATATAAAGGAACATGCCGGCGAACAGCGCGAGCAGCAGCGCCAGCATCGAGGCCGGGATCGCGATGAAGCGCGCGACGACGACGCCGGCGAGCGGCGCCAGCGTGTTGACGACCAGCCATTTGCGCGCGTCGCCCGGCCGCTCGCCGGCGAGGCAGAGGCCGACCGTGTTGACGCCGTCCGACAGATCGTGCGCCAGCACCGCCAGCGCGATCATGCCGCCGACCGCCGGCGAGACCTGGAAGGCGAAGCCGATCCCCATCCCGTCGATGAAGCTGTGCAGCGTCAGGCTCGCCGGCCCGAGCTGGGTGCGCAGCCCGCCGCCGGCGCCGTGGCGGGCGAGCAGCCGGTCCATCGCCATATAGGCGGCGAGCCCGATCGCGAGCGCGCCCAGCAGCGTGCGCGTGGTGTAGATGCCCGCGCCGATCGCCATCGCCTCGGGCACCAGATCGAAGAAGGCGACGCCCAGCACGATGCCCGCGGTCAGCGCCATGACGAGGTGGATGCGGTTGCCGAGCCTGAGCGCGATCATGCCGCCGGAGAGCGTCGCGCCGCCCGCCGCCGCGCCCAGCAGGATCGGCACCATGCCGTCGATCGGGGATGCGGGGACCATGACGGACATCGCCTCAAAAGCTCGTGCCCTCATCGGGACGGCTTCGCCCGTTAGAGGAAATGTTATATCGTTGGTAGCGGTTTCGC
Source organism: uncultured Sphingomonadaceae bacterium (assembly GCA_964245925.1). Lineage (GTDB taxonomy): Bacteria > Pseudomonadota > Alphaproteobacteria > Sphingomonadales > Sphingomonadaceae > Solisphingomonas. Next base: position 13,897 of record CAXTPE010000020.1, on the reverse strand, counting down.
GGCCGCCATCCGGGGCGGGACGCGCGCGGGCAGGTTGCAACCGGCGGGGTGGAAAGTCTAGGAGACCGTCCGGGAAGGCCGGAGAGCGCTTTCCACCGCGGGTTCCGGCCCGCTCCGACCGCCGTTCTCGAACAGTCATCGCGCCGGCGTCGCGACGTCAACGAAGGACGATGATGACGGCGACCGGGAAGCATGGTTTCGCGACGCTCGACGCGATGCGGGGCGTGGCGGCGATCGTGGTGCTGCTCTACCATTTCCGCTTCATGTTCGATGGCATCGTGAGCGACCGCTTCGTCTTCGCGAGCGGGTATCTCGCGGTCGACCTGTTCTTCGCGTTGAGCGGGTTCGTCATAGCCCATGCCTATGACCGGCGGCTGGCCGCCGGCATGTCGTTCCTGGCGTTCCTGATCCTGAGGCTGATCCGGTTGCTGCCCATGATCTGGGTCGGCATCGCGCTGGCGACGGTCCTCCTCTGGTGGCGGGCGGAGGTCGATGGCGCGCATCTCCTCGTCGCCGCGCTGGCGAACGCCTTCATCCTGCCGACGCCGCTGCCGTGGAACGCGTACATGTTCCCGTCGAACGGCGCCGAATGGTCGCTCTTCTTCGAACTCGCCGCGAACCTGATCTTCGTGGCGCTGTTCCGCCATCTGAACGGCAGGTCGCTGGCCGCGCTGATCGCCGGTTCGGCGGCGGGCCTGACGCTGTGCGCGGCCGAATATGGCCGCCTGCACGACGGCTACACCTATGCGACGATCCAGCTCGGCGCGCTGCGGGCCGGCTTTTCCTTCTTCGCCGGCGTCGCCCTGGCGCGCGGCCGTGAGACCTGGCTGCCGCGGGTGCCCAGGCTGCCGCCGTGGCTCATCCTCGCCGCCGCGTCGGCGGGGCTGTACGTGCCGGCGCCCCACGCCTTCCGCCCGTTCTACGACGTCGCCTTCATCATGATCGGCTCACCGATCCTCATCATGCTGGCGGTGGCGGTCGAGCCGTCGCCGGCGGGCAGGAGACTGGCGGCGTGGCTGGCGCTCGGCTCCTATCCGATCTACGCGTTCCACCAGCCGGTCCGGGACATCGCCGCGACCGCGGCCGGGCGTCTCGGCATCGCCCCGGCGGCGGTCGCGGTCGCGAGCATCCTGCTGATCCCGCCGGCCGGCCTGCTGCTCGCGAGATATTATGACGAGCCCCTGCGGACGTGGCTGCTGGCAAGGCTGCGGCGGCGGCGGATGATCGATTAGCGCGTTTTCGAAGCAGGCGGAATCGCCTGCCGGCTCGGAAAGCGCGGCGGATCGATAATCCGGGGCGCGCGGGACATCGGCGGAGGCGTCATGCGCGCGGCTTCACGAAGCGGAGCGTCAGCCGGTCGCTCTCGCCGATCGCGAGATATTTGGCGCGGTCGGTCTGGCCGAGCTCGAGCGTCGGCGGCAGCGTCCAGACGCCTTCCGGCCAGTCGTGGGTGTCCCTGGGGTTGGCGTTGACCGGGCTCTCGCCGGCGAGGCGGAAGCCGGCCGCCGTCGCCAGCCGGAGGATGGTCGAGCGCTTGACATAGCCGCTCTCCAGCTCGGCGGCGTCGTCCGCCTGCTCGGGCAGGTGGTGCTCCTCGACGCCCAGCACGCCGCCGGGCTTCAGCATGCGGAAGAACGCCTTGAAGCCGTTCTGCGCCGCGCCGCCGCCGGCCATGAGGAGATTGTGGACGTTGCGGAAGGTGAGCACGGCGTCGGCCGATCCGTCGGCGACCGTCGAGGTGCCGAGCGCCGGATCGAGCACCGCTTCGGTCGCCCCCCGGTAGCGCTCGCCGCCGGCGGCGAGCCGCGCCGCGAACCCGTCGCGCGCCTTCTGGTCGCCCGCCACGAGCCCGACATAATGGCCGCGCGCGCTCAGCATCGGCGCGAGGATCTCGGTGTACCAGCCGCCGCTCGGCTGGAACTCGACCACCGTCTGCTCCGGCCGGACGCCGAAGAAGGCGAGCGTCTCGACCGGATGGCGATAGCGGTCTCGCAGCCGGTTCGCCGGCGTGCGGTGCGGATCGGCGACCGCCGCCGCGATGGCGGCGGAGCGCGCCGGCGCCAGCGCGGCGGCGGGCGCGGCGAGCATGGCCAGAAGCAGCGCGCAGGCGATCGGCCGCACCATGGTCATTCTCCGTCTCGATCCGTCGGCCAGCGCTTATCGCGCGCCGCCGGCGGGTCGGCAAGCGGTCCCGGCCCCGCCGCGGCTATTCCGCCGCCTGCGCCTCGACCTCATAATCCTCCTCGGCGAGGAAGCGCTCGGCATCCAGCGCGGCCATGCAGCCGGTGCCGGCGGCGGTGATCGCCTGACGATAGAGCTTGTCCATCACGTCGCCGCACGCGAACACGCCGTCGACGCTGGTGCGCGTCGTCCCCGGCGCGACGCGGATATATCTGTCCTCGTCGAGATCGAGATGGCCCTGGAACAGCTCGGTCGCGGGATGGTGGCCGATCGCCACGAAGCCGCCGTCGACATCCAGCCGGCTGACCTCGCCGGTGCGCGTGTCCCTGAGATCGAGCGCGACCAGCCCGGCATTGCCCTCGCCGCCGACGAACTCGGCGACTTCCTTGTCCCACAGCACCTTGATGCCGTGGTGCCTGAACAATCGCTCCTGGAGGATCTTCTCGGCGCGCAGATGATCGCGGCGGTGGATCAGCGTCACGTCGTGGCTGTGGTTGGTGAGGTAGAGCGCCTCCTCGACCGCGGTGTTGCCGCCGCCGATCACCGCGACCTTCTTGCCGCGATAGAAGAAGCCGTCGCAGGTCGCGCAGGCCGAGACGCCCTGGCCGCGCAGCCGCGTCTCGCTCTCCAGCCCGAGCCAGCGCGCCTGCGCGCCGGTGGCGATCACCAGCGTGTCGCCGGAATAGACCGTGCCGCCATCGCCGACCAGCCGGAACGGGCGGCGCGAGAGATCGACCTCGACGATCATGTCCCACATCATCTGCGCGCCGACATGCTCGGCCTGCGCCTGCATCTCCTCCATCAGCCAGGGCCCCTGGACGACCTCGCGGAAGCCGGGATAATTCTCGACGTCGGTGGTGGTGGTGAGCTGGCCGCCGGGCTGGATGCCCTGCACGACGATCGGCGCCATCCCCGCGCGCGCGCCGTAGATCGCCGCCGACAGCCCGGCCGGCCCCGAGCCCAGGATCAGCATGCGCGTGGAGTGGGTGGCGGCCATCATCTCTCCTGAAACCGAGCGTCCAACCTGTCCCGCCCGCGGCGATACCCGGGCGACCATGCCCGGGCGCTCGCCCGATCGCAATATAGGCGGCGACCGCGCCGGCGAAAGATCGGATCCGGTGCATCGCCATGCTTGAAGATCGAGCGCACCATCCCCATACCATCCAGATGGATGGAGCAGATCGGATGCCGCACCCGCTGGAACCCCGGCCGAAGGCGGACAGCGAGAAGATCACCATCAACCTGGGCTTCGTCGACCTGGGGCATGTCGACCTGCTCGTCCGCGACGGCTTCTATTCGAACCGGACGGACTTCATCCGGACCGCGATCCGCAACCAGCTCGACCGCCATGGCGAGGCGGCGCGGCAGTCGCTCGCGCGCAGGCGGCTGGAGCTCGGCATCAGCCATTATACGCGCGAGCGGCTCGAGGCGGCGCGGGCGGCGGGCGAGCTGCTCGACATCCGCGTGCTCGGCCTCGCCAGCATCGCCGCCGACGTGCCCGCGGAGCTCGCCCGCGCCGCGATCGGATCGCTCACCGTGCTCGGCGCGCTGCACGCCAGCGCCGCCGTCAAGGCCGCGCTCGCCGACCGCATCGCCTGATCCCCTTCCCCATGCCCCGAGGAACCCGCATGACGACCGATCTCGCCCCCGCCCTGATCGAGGCGATGCGGCGCACCCGCGCCGGCGACCTCGCCGGCGCCACCGACGCGATCCGCGCCATGCTCGCCGGCGGCGCGCCGCCGCCCGCATCCCCCGGCGCGACCGTCGCGCTCACGCCCGAACGGGTCCGGGCAGCGGCGCGCGACGGGAGCGAACCGGCCGGCGGCTTCCGCGAGGAGAGCTGGAGCGGGCCGGCGGGAACGCTGGGCTACCGGCTCTACGTGCCGGCGCGCGCCGCCGCCGGCATGCCGCTCGTCGTCATGCTGCACGGCTGCACGCAATCGCCCGAGGATTTCGCGCGCGGCACGCGGATGAACCTGCTTGCCGACGAACAGGGCCTGCTCGTCGCCTATCCCCGCCAGACCCAGGCCGCCAATGCGCAGAAATGCTGGAACTGGTTCAACGCCGGCGACCAGCAGCGCGATTCCGGCGAGCCGGCGCTGATCGCGGGCGCGACCCGCGCGATCGTCGCCAGGCATGCGATCGATCCGCGTCGCGTCCATGTCGCGGGGCTGTCGGCGGGCGGGGCGGCCGCGGCGATCATGGCGGCGCGCTATCCCGATCTCTACGCCGCCGCCGGCATCCACTCCGGGCTCGCCTGCGGCGCGGCGCGCGACCTGCCGGGCGCGCTCATGGCGATGAAGCGGGGCGCGGCGGCGGGGGCGGGGGCGGGATCGACCGCGTTCGTGCCGGTCATCACCTTCCACGGCGATCGGGACAGGACGGTGCACGAGGTCAACAGCCGCCAGATCGTCGCGGCGGCGTCAGCGGCGGCGGGCATCCCGCTCGACACCGTCACCCACGGCGGGCGAAGCGCCGGCGGCCGCGATTATACCCGCGCCGCCGGCATCGATCGCGCCGGCCGCGTGCTGATCGAGCAATGGACGATCCACGGCGCCGGCCACGCCTGGTCGGGCGGCGACGGCGCGGGCTCCTACACCGACCCGGCCGGCCCCGACGCATCGCGCGAGATGCTGCGCTTCTTCCTGGAGCATCCGCTGGCGGGATGAGGTTCGGCGCCCGGAGCTGCTTTCCGTCATCCTCGCGAAAGCGGGGATGACGAAGGAAGCAGAGCAGCGGATCGGCTGGATGTCATGCCGACCTGCGCGCTCCCCGGCACGAGCGTCACGCGCATCGCGAGCTCGCGGGTCGCGCCGGGCGCGATCGCGATGATGCCGGGCTTGTCGCGGATGTCGCCGGCGAAGCCCCGCGGATCGGCGATGCCCTGCCAGGGCTCGATGCAGACGAAGCCCGCGCCGGGCTTCGTCCAGACGCCGAGCAGCGGCAGGTCGTCGAAGTCCACCGCGAGGCGCGGCCCCCGCGCGGCGCCGTAGCTCAGGCCGCGGCCGCGCAGGCGATCGAAGATCAGCGCATCCTCGACGAACAGCGCGTCGCGCAGCGCCAGCCGATCGCCGGCGACCGGCGTCGGCAGGGGCGCGGGCGTGAGCAGGCCGTCGCCATCGATCCGCCGGATCGGCTCGGGCTCGGCCCGCGCGAAGCGGATGTCGTGCGCGTCGCGCGGCTCGCCATAGGGGAGCGGCCAGCGGAACGCCGGATGGAAACCGAAGCTCGCCGGCATCGCCCGATCGCCCAGGTTCGCGATCGACGCCGCCATCCGCAGCGTCGCGCCGGTCAGCGCGAAGCCCATGTCGAGCCGGAAGTCGAAGGGGTAGATCGCGCGCGTCGCGGCGCTCGCCTCCAGCCGGAAGGTCGCGGCCGCGGGCGACCGCGCGACGACCTCGAAGCGCGAATGCCGCGCGAAACCATGCCTGGGCATCGCATGAGCGGTGCCGTCGAGCCGGTAGCGACCGCCGGCCAGCATGCCGACGATCGGGAACAGGATCGGCGCGCGGCCCCGCCAGACCGCCGGGTCGCCGCTCCACAGCAGCGGGCTGCCCGCCGCGTCGGCCAGCTCGACCAGCTCGGCGCCGAGCGGGGAGATCGCGGCGGAGAGCCCGGCGGACGCGATCGCCACCGGGGCCGGAGTGGTCGCCATGCCGCTTCTCCCTCGCTCGTCCTACATGCTGAGCGGCGCGGTGTAGCCGGTCAGCTCCAGATAGCCACGCCCGCCCGCCGTGCGGACCGCCCCCTCCCAATAGACCGGCAGCCCGCTCGCGCGCCCGTCGAGCTCCTGCGCGGGGAACAGCGGCGACAGCACATAGCGCCGCACGCCTTCGGGCAGGCGCACGCTCAGCGCCTGCATGACCGGATAGGTCGCGCCGGTGGCGGTGCTGGTCCAGCGGCGCAGCGGACGGAAGCGGACGTCGCCTGGCGCGAAGCGGACGATCGTGCCATCCGGCCGGCGCAGCGAGCCGCCGGCCCAGAGCGTGCCGCCGTCGCGGCGACGGATGCGGAAGGCCATGAGCGCGCTCCCATCGTCGAGGTTGAGGCCGGTCCAGTCCCAGCCGACGGCGCCGGGAGCGAGATAGTCGGACGACCATTCGCGATCGAGCCATGCCTCGCCCGTCACCGCGGCAGCCCTGCCGTCGCGGACCACCCGCCCGGTCGCGGCGAGGTGCGGCATCGAATAATAATAGCTGGCCTGCGCGGGCGCGGGGCCCTTGCGGCTGTAGCCGCCGTCGCCTTGGGGCAGCGGCGGCTGGGTCGGCCGGAAGGCGAGGTCCAGCGCGAAGCGGCCGGCATCGACGCGGGCGACGAAGCGCCCGTCGGCGAGGCGCCGCAGCCGCCAGTCGCGGATGCGCACGTCGGCGTCGCCCGCCGCCGCGCCGGCGAGGCCGAGGCCGGCGCGCGCCGCCCGCTCGCCGTGCAGCAGCATGCTGAGCGCGGGATCGGAGAGCGCGGCATGCGCGAACAGGAGCTGGGTCGGCGCGAACCGGCTCGGGTTCGCGGCACGCGGCGGCGGGCGCACCCGGAAGAAGGTGAGCTGGAAACCGAGGTCGCGGCCGTCCGGCGCGCGCAGCCAGCCGGTGACATACCACCATTCGATGCGGAATGCCGGATGCGCGCCGTGATCGGCGGGAAAGCGGAACGCCGCGCCGGGCCGCACCGCCGGATAGGGTGCCGGACAGGCCGGTGGCGCGGCCAGCCCGGCGGCGGCGATCAGGCCCGCCAGCAGACCCGGGCGGCGCGTCACCAGTCCTCCCGCACGGCGAGGACCGCATCGATCGCGGTCGCCCGCCGCCCGGCGAGCACCGCCGTCCCCGCCGCCGCCACGACCAGCGCCAGGACGACGCCGAGCATGGTGCCCATCGGCACCCGCGTCGCCATCGTCCAGTGGAACGACTGCGGATTGACGACGTGGATCAGCACCTGCGACATCGTGAGCCCGAGCAGCACCCCCGCCGCCCCGCCGACGAGCCCGAGGATCGCGCCCTCGATGGCCAGCGTCGCGGCGATCTGGCGGCGCGCGACGCCGAGATGGCGGAGCATGCCGAACTCGCGGGCGCGCGCCGCGGTCCGCGCCGACATGGTCGCGGCGACGCCCGCCAGCCCCACCGCCACCGCGACGATCTCCAGCACATAGGTCACCGCGAAGCTGCGGTCGAACAGCCCGAGCGCGAACCGGCGCAGCACCGCCGGCTCGGCGATCGAAACGCGGTCGCGCATCGCGGGGTCCAGCCGCGCCACCAGCACGCCGGCGACGTCCGCCGGCCGCGCGCCGCGCGCGAGCGTCACCGCGGCCTCGTCGCGGAGCGTGTCGCCGGTCAGCCGCGCATAATCGCGGTCGCCGATCACCACCGCGCCGGACTGGCGGGCATAATCGCGCCAGATGCCGGCGACGGCGAAGCGGGCCGCATGGCCGATCGGCAACGCGATCGCCTCGCCGACATGCCATCCATAAAGCCGCGCCGCCGGCTCCGACACCCACACCGGCACCGCGCCCGGGGGCGGCGTCCCCGCGCGCTCGAGCAGCACCGGCGGCGGGCCCGGCGAGCGCGTGACCAGCGTCACCGGCGGCCGATCGGACGCGAGGGTGAGCGGGAGCTGCCGGCTGAAATCGATCGCCGCGACGCCCGGCACCGCGCGCAGCCGCGCCCGCGTCGCCGGATCGAACGCCGGCCCGCCATCGCCGCGCAGATAGACATCGGCGGAGAGCACCTGCCCGAGCCAATCGTCGACCGCGCCTCGGAAGCTCGTCACCATGGTGGCCATCGCGATCATCAGCGCGGTCGAGGCGACGATGCCGCAGAGCGCGGTCGCCGCCTCGCCCGGCGCGCCATGGACGTGGCGGATCGCGAGCAGCGGCGGCACCGCGCCGAGCTCGCGCCGCGCCAGCCCGCCGAGCAGCCGCCGCGCCAGCCACGGCACGCCCGCGACCCCGCCCGCCAGCAGCAGCGCCATCGCGGCGAAACCGAAGAACGGCAGGCCGTCGATCGCCGGCAGCAGCGCGGCCAGCCCGCCGGCCAGCAGCAGCGCCAGCGCCGGCCGCCACGGCACCGGCGCGCGCGGATCGACCAGATCGCCGGCGTTCTTCAGCGCGGCGGCCGGCGCGGCGTTCGCGGCGGCGCGGGCGGGCAGCGCGCTGCCGAGCACGGCGGCGAGCAGGCCGAGCGCGAAGAAGCCCGCCGCCGCGACCGGCTGGAACGCGATCCGCACGCGTCCGCCGCCGAAATAGCCCGCGCCGAGATCGCCGCCGAACAGCCGCAGCGCCGCGATCGCCACGCCATAGCCGGCGAGCAGACCGGCGCCGGCCCCGACGATGCCGATCGCCAGCCCCTCCAGCGTCACCGCCGCGACGACCCCGCGCCGGGGCAGGCCGAGCGTCCGCACCAGCGCGAAGGCGCGCAGCCGCCGCGCCACCGACAGCGACTGCGCCGAGAACACCAGGAAGCCGCCCGTCACCAGCGCCACCAGCGCGAGCATGTCGAGATTGACGCGATAGGCGCGCGACAGGGCATCGCCCTGCGCGGCCTGGCTGTCCGCGCTCGCCAGCATCGCATCCGGCGGCAGCAGGAGCCCGAGCGCCGCCCGCGCCGCCGCGCGATCGGCGAGCTTCAGATCGATGCGGTCGAGCCGGCCGAGCCGGCCGAAGCGCCATTGCGCGGCCGCGATGTCGACGACCCCGAGCGCCTGATCGTCGCCGAGCGCCGGCAGCGTGCCGGCGACGGTGAGCGGCAGGACGCGACCATTGGCGGCGATCGCGAGCCGGCCGCCGATCCGCGCGCCGGTCGCGGCGAGCGCGGCGCGCGACAGGAAGATCGCGGACGGATCGAACATCGCGCCGCGCCCGCCGCCCGCGCCGATGCCGACGAGGCTCGGCGTCACCGCGGCGGCGCGGATCGCATCGAGGCCGAGCAGCGTCAGCGGCTTGCCGCCGGCGCGCGCGTCGAGCCGCACCACCGGGCTTGCATCCGCGATGCCTGTCGCCAGCGCCACCCGCGCGTAAAGCCGCTCGTCGAAGCCGAGCGGCGTCGCCGCGCCGATCGAGAGATCGGCGGCGCCGTTGACGCCGCGCACCGCGCCATCGAACGCCGCCAGCGCCGAGCCGTTGACGAGATGGACCGCGAAGCCGAGCGCCACGCCGACCGCGATCGCGACCGCGGTCAGCAGGAAGCGCGCCGGATGCCAGCGCCACTCGCCGCCGATCAGCCAGCCGAGCGCGAGCCGCGCCGAGACGATCCCCGGCTCCGGCCCCGGCCCCGGCTCCGGCCCCGGCTCCCGCCTAGCCGATACGCGCATGCAGGCCATCCGCGGTGAGGGTGAGGACGCGGTCGGCGTGCGCGGCGGTGGCATCCGAGTGCGTCACCAGCACCGCCGCCGCGCCGCCCTCGCGCACCGCGCGCCCGAACAGCGCGAGCACGCGGCCGGCGGTGTCCGGATCGAGATTGCCGGTGGGCTCGTCGGCGAGGATCAGCGCCGGCCGGTGAACCAGCGCGCGCGCGATCGCGACGCGCTGGAGCTCGCCGCCGGATAGGTCGCGCGCATAGCCGCCGCCGCGCGCCGCCAGCCCGACCGCCGCCAGCATCGCATCGGCGCGGGCCGCGGCGGCGCGGCCGTCGGACGAGACCAGCGCCAGCGGCAGCGCGACGTTCTGGCGCAGCGTCAGATAGGGCAGGATGTGGAAGGCCTGGAAGACGAAACCGATCCGCTCGCGCCGCAACCGGGTGCGCGCGGCCTCGTCGAGCGGACCCAGCGTGATGCCGTCGACGAGCACCGTGCCCGAGTCGGCATCGTCGAGGCCGGCGAGGATGTTGAGCAGCGTCGACTTGCCGACGCCCGATTCGCCGACGATCGCGACGAGCTCGCCGGCGCGGACGGCGAGATCGAGGCCGGCGAACAGGCGGCGCGGGCCGGGCACCGCCTTGGCCAGCGACGAGACCCGCAACCGCTCGACAGCGGAATCCGTCACCCGAGGAAGGCGGGAAAGCCCGCCCTGTCGGGCCGGCGCCCCTCCCCGTGGGGGAGGAGCGCCCGGCCGTCAGGCGACGGCGTTGAGGTTCACCGCGGCATATTTGCCACGGCGATCGACCTCGAGCTCGAACTCGAGCCGGTCGCCCTCGTTGAGCGAGGTCATGCCGGCGCGCTCGACCGCGCTGATGTGGACGAATGCGTCCGGTTGGCCATCGTCGCGCTGGATGAAGCCGAAGCCCTTCATGGCGTTGAAGAACTTGACCGTGCCCGAGGCGCGCTCGCCGGTGAGCTGGCGGCGCGCGCCGCCGGCCGCGCCGGCGGCGCCGCCCGGACCACCCGGCGCGCCGCCCGGGCCACCCTCGCGCGGAGGCGCGCGATCGGTGACCGGCAGCGCATCGCCGACGATCTGGAGATTGGTCGCCGAGACCCGGCCGCCGCGATCGACCAGCGTGAACTCGAGCGGCTGCCCGTCGGCCAGCCCGGTCAGCCCGGCCTGCTCGACCGCGCTGATGTGGACGAACACGTCCTCGCCGCCATCCTCGCGGACGATGAAGCCGAAGCCCTTCTGCCCGTTGAAGAACTTGACCGTGCCCTTGCCCTCGCCGACGACCTGCGCGGGCATGCGGCTGCCGCCGCCACCCCCGGCGCCGCCACCGAAGCCGCTGCCACCGCCACGGAAGCCGCCGCCGCCGGCCCCGCCGCCGTAGCCGCCGCCGCCGCCGAAGCCGCCGCGATCGCCGCCGCCGAAATTACCGCCGCCGCCATAGCCGCCGCGACCGCCGCCGCCGCCGAAGTCACCGCCGCCGAAGCCGCCCCCGCCGCCGCCGAAATCGTCGCCGCCGAAGCCGTCGCGCTTGTCCCTGCCGCCACGTGGGCCGCGCCGTCCTTTATCGAAACTCATGCCGTGCTAATCTTTCCGCTTCGCCCCAGGTATCGAGGAGCGAGCGGCGGGCGCGACGCACGATCCTCCCGGCGCAAATTCACACGCCAGCAAGCAGGCATAGTCGAAAACGCGCCGCCGGGCGAGCGGTTTGATTCGCCGCGCGCGGTGACTCGGTCCGGCATTGAGCCGGAGCGGCCACGCGCCTATGCGCTGCGATCATGGCTGTGCATCTCCACGAAGAGGATCTTCCCGCCGGCGTGCTGGCGCCGGGGCCGGTCGCCGTCGATACCGAGACGATGGGGCTGATGACCCCGCGCGACCGGCTGTGCGTGGTCCAGATCTCGGACGGCGGCGGGGACGAGCATCTCGTCCGCTTCGCGCCCGGCAGCGACTATGCCGCGCCGGAGCTGCGCGCGGTGCTCGCCGATCCGGCCCGCATCAAGATCTATCATTTCGCGCGCTTCGATCTCGCCGCGATCCGGCACTATCTCGGCGTCGTCGCGGGCCCGGTCTACTGCACCAAGATCGCGTCGCGGCTGGTGCGCACCTATACCGACCGCCACGGCCTCAAGGAGCTGGTGCGCGAGCTGTGCGGGCAGGACATCTCCAAGCAGCAGCAGTCGTCCGACTGGGGCGCGCCCGATCTCAGCGACGCGCAGCGCGACTATGCCGCCTCCGACGTGCGCTTCCTCCACCGCATGCGCCTGGCGCTGGACGAGCGGCTCGCGCGCGAGGGCCGCGCGGGCCTGGCGCAGGCCTGCTTCGACTTCCTGCCGGCGCGCGCCGAACTCGATCTCGCCGGCTGGCCCGAGATCGACATCTTCGCGCATATCTGAGGAGCGGAGCGGAGCCATGCCGACCCGCGCCGCGCGGATCCGCGACGAGCGCCGCCGCTGGGCGGCGCCCGGCAGCACGCACGACCGCGCCATCGCGGTGGCGCGGATCGCGCTGCCCGCCGCGATCGGCGTGCTGACGGCGCTGCTGGCGGTCGCGCCGCTGACGACGGGGCGGGACATCTCCTTCGTGCTCGACAAGAACAAGGTGCAGGTCGCGCGCGAGCGGATGCGCGTCACCGAGGCGGTGTATCGCGGCCGCGACGCCAAGAACGAGGCGTTCGAGCTGCGCGCCGGATCGGCGGTGCAGCGGACCTCGGCCGATCCGGTGATGCAGCTCCAGACGCTGCGCGCGCGGATCGCGCTCGCCGACGGGCCGGCGGTCATCGTCGCGCAGCGCGGCCGCTACGACATGGACAGCCAGCGCGTCGCGATCGACGGCCCGGTCAACCTCGCCACGCAGGACGGCTATCGCGTCGATACCCGGGATGTCGTGATCGACGTGCCGACGCGGCGGTTCGCGAGCGTCCGGCCGGTCACCGGCACCATGGCGCTCGGCACCTTCGCGGCCGATCACATCGCCGGGAACCTCGCCGACAAGACGGTCGTGCTCACCGGCCACGCCCGCTTGCATCTGGTCCAGCGCGGAGGCAGAGCGGCGCGATGAGCCGCGCGGCCCGCCTCCTCCTGCTCGCGCCAGGCTTGCTCGCGCCAGGCTTGCTCGGGCTGGGCTTGCTCGGGCTGGGTTCCGCGGCCGCCGCCGATCCTCGCGCGGCCGCGCCCGCGCCGCCGCCCGCGCCCGCGCCGAGGGCGGTTCCCGCCGGCGTGCTGGCCAGGCATGACAGCAACGCGCCGGTGGACGTCGATGCCGATCGCATCGAGGTGCAGGACCGCGCCGATCGGGCGATCTTCTCCGGCAACGTCCGCGCCCGCCAGGCCGACATGACGCTCACGGCGGCGCGGATCACGGTCGCCTACACCAAGCCGCCCGCCGGCGCCGCGCCCGGCAAGGGCGGCGATCCGCAGATCCAGCGGATGGACGCCACCGGCGCCGTGGTCGTCACCAATCCGACCGAGCGCGCCACCGGCGATTATGCGATCTACGATCTCGACCGCAAGCTGGTGACGATGCTCGGCAACGTCGTGCTGACCCGCGCCGGCAACGTCGTGCGCGGCGGCCGCGCCGTGCTCGATCTCAACACCAACCGCGCGACGGTCGACGGCAGCAGCGTCGGCGGCGGCGCCTCGGCGGCGCCGGGCGGGCGGGTGAGCGGCCGCTTCACGGTCCCGCAGCGCGCGACGGCGGCCAAGCCCGGCACCTGAGCCGGCCGGACCCCCCGCCGAAGCTGTCGCCAAGCACACTTGATCGGCATGCATATAGCCTGCCAGATGGCGCCGATCCGAACGCGGGTGCAAGCGAAGGCATGAACGACAGCGCCACCATCGACTATCGCGCCGCCGAGGCCGCCGAGCGCGGCCTCGCGATCGTCTCGATCGCCAAGGCCTATGATCGCCGCGCGGTGCTCCAGGACGTGAGCCTCGACGTCGCGCGCGGCGAGGTGGTCGGGCTGCTCGGCCCCAATGGCGCCGGCAAGACGACCTGCTTCTATTCGGTGATGGGGCTGGTGAAGCCCGACGCCGGCCGCATCCTGCTCGACGGGCAGGACATCACCGGGCTCCCCATGTACCGCCGCGCGATCCTCGGCCTCGGCTATCTGCCGCAGGAGACCTCGATCTTCCGGGGCCTCACGGTCGCGCAGAACATCATGGCGGTGCTCGAGATGTCCGAGCCCGAGGCGGCGGCGCGCGGCGCGCGGCTGGAGAAGCTGCTCGCCGAGTTCCACATCGCGCATCTGCGCGACGCCGCCGCCACCGCGCTCTCGGGCGGCGAGCGGCGGCGCTGCGAGATCGCCCGCGCGCTCGCCGCCGATCCCTCGATCATGCTGCTCGACGAGCCCTTCGCCGGCATCGACCCGATCTCGATCTCCGACATCCGCGATCTCGTGAAGGACTTGAAGAGCCGCGACAT
>CAXTPE010000019.1:0-24963 GCA_964245925.1 uncultured Sphingomonadaceae bacterium | reverse complement strand
CAATAATTCGATCGTCGTCTTCGGAACGCAGCGCGACTATGCGGTGATCGAGGATGCGCTGCGCAAGCTCGACCTGCCGCCGCTGCAGGTGATGATCGAGGCCGCGATCACCGAGGTGACGCTCAACAAGAACCTGCAATATGGCGTCCAGTGGCTGTTCAACCAGAACGACGGGAGCATCGGCTATTCCGAGGGCAACACCGCCGCGCCGACGCAGATATTTCCCGGCCTGTCCGGCATCATCGCCAAGCAGTCGATCACCGCGACGTTGAACGCGCTCTCGAAGCTTACCAGCATCAACGTCGTCTCGGCGCCGAAGCTGCTGGTCATCAACAACCAGACCGCCTCGCTCCAGGTCGGCGATCAGGTGCCGGTCACCACCGCGTCGTCGGTCAGCACGCAGAACGTCGATGCGCCGATCGTCAACCAGGTCGAGTATCGCGACACCGGCGTGATCCTGAAGATCACGCCGCGCGTCAACAGCGGTGGCCTCGTCCTGCTCGACGTCGCGCAGGAGGTCAGCGCGGTGAGCCAGACGACTACCTCGGGGATCGATTCGCCGACCATCTCGACCCGCAAGATCGCCACCTCGATCGCGGTGCAGGACGGCGAGACCATCGCGCTCGGCGGACTCATTACGGACCGGCGCGAGAAGGGCAAGACCGGCATTCCGATCCTGTCGACGCTGCCCGTCATCGGCGCGCTGTTCGGCACCCACGGCAACGTCGCCAGCCGCACCGAGCTTGTCGTGCTGCTGAAGCCGCGAGTCGTGCGGACCGTCGACGATGGCCGCGCGATCACCGAAGAGCTGCGCGAGAAGCTGCGCACCCTCCGGGCGGGAACGAAGTTCGGCGACTTTCCGTGATCCGCGCCGGCGATCGCGGCTATGCGCTGCTGGCGGCGCTCGCCGCGCTCGCGCTGTTCGCCTGCATCGCGTTCGTGAGCCTCGCCGCCGTTCGGGGAACGATCGCGGAGGTCGGCGGGCTCGTCGAGCAGGCCAGGCTCGCCGCCGCCGCCGACGGCGGGCTCGCGCTGGCGGTCGGCGGCCTCTCGATCAAGAATCGCACCCGCCGCTGGCCGATCGACGGGCGCGGCCGGGCGGTGGCGTTCGATGGCATGCGCCTCACGATCCTCGTCGAGGACGAGCGCGGCAAGGTGCCGCTCGACAGCATCGACGAGGCGCAGGCCAAGCTGATGTTCGCGGCGGGCGGCGCCCCGGACGATCGCGCGCGCCGCCTCGCCGCCGCTTTCATCGCGCAACGCGATGGGGGAGGCGCGCCCGCGGGCGCGGGGAGGTTCCGCACGATCGAGGAGCTGCGCGGCTTGCCCGGCATGGACGACGCGCTCTATGCGCGGCTGGCGGGCGCGATCACCGTCGGCACCGGCGCGCGGGGCGCCTTCAGCGACCGGACCGCGCAGCCGCTCGCGCTGGCGGTGATGTCGGCGGGCGGCGGCGGAGCGCCCGCCGACATCGAGCGGCGCCGCGAGCTGGCCGGTCAGCGCACCGCGCTCGACATCGCCGACGACGTCTCGCTGGTCGGCCATCCGCTGACGGTGCGGGTGCGCGTCGACGACGGGAGCGCCGGGCGGCTGGTGCGGGCGACCGTGATCGAGTTCGTCACGCCATCGGCCTGGCGCATCCGCTATCGGCTATAACCCGGCACGCCATAGAGCCAGAGCAGCCAGATCGTCGCCGATAGCGGCACGCCGAACGGCACCGGCCCGTCCGGCTGCTTTCCGCGCGCCGCGACGAGCGCCCAGCCGATGCCGCCGAGTGCCGCGATCAGCATCAGTGCCGGCAGCGCCTGCCAGCCCAGCCACGCGCCGCCGGCCGCGAGCAGCTTGACATCACCGCCGCCGATGCCGTCGCGAGCGGTGAGCCGGTGATGGCCCCAGCCGAGCACCGCCAGCACCGCGAACCCGGCCGCGGCACCGGCGAGATGTCCGCCGAGATCCGGCGCGGGCAACAGCGCCGACGTCGCGAGGCCGGCGAGGATCAGCGGCAGCGTCAGCATGTCGGGAAGGCGGAAATGCCGGAGATCGCAGTGCGCCAGCAGGACGAGCGCCGTGCCGAGCAGCATCGTCGCGCCGCGCAGCGGCGGCGGCACCGCCGCCGCGCCCCAGCAGAGCGCCACCACGAGCGCGATCGCCGTGGCGAGCGTCGCCGGCGCGGTCAGTTGCCGGGCGGGCAGTCCGCCGCCTTCGGACCGCTGTTGTCGCACGGATCGTCGCCGCCTCCATAGCCGAGCACGTCGACGGTGATGCGCGAGAGCGCGTCGGCGGTCCTGCTCCCGCTCGCCGCGGCCGTGGCGAGCTGCTGCGCGGCGGCGGACGCGGAGTTGGCGGCGGCGGCGGCGCCGGCGTCGACGGTGGCCGCCGCCGGGATGCCGAACGACGTGCCGCCGACCTTGAAGTTGTCGGCGTTGGCGACCGAGGCCGCCGCGATGAACAGGTTGCCGGCGACGCGCACGCCCGCGTCGCCCGCATCGACCGTGCCGCGCGGCGCGATCAGATAGACGTCGGGCGCCGGGACGCCGGCGGCCGGCTGGAAGGCGGCGATACCGGCGCCGGACACGCCGCCGACCGCGTCCACCTCGGCAAAGGCGTCCTGATCGATCCGCACCGCGACCGGCGGGAAATTGGCCGACGTCTTGGGGCCCTGGCCAGCGTTGAGGTCGCCGTTCGAGGACCACAGGGTGATGTCGCCGCCGGCCTGGGTGAAGAGCCGGCTCTGGTTGAGCAGCAGATCCTCGTCGACAAAGGCGCGGATCGCGCCGCCGCGCAGCGTCAATATGCCCTCGAAGCCGGTGGGGATGCTCTCGATCTGCGCAGGCGCGGTCTGGCTGAAGCCGATCGCCGGATTGCCGTTGCCGAGCAGCGTCGTCGGCCGGTCGCCCGCGTAGAGCCGCGCGCCGTCATAGCTGCGCCGCGCGGCCTGATCGGCGGTGCTGACGGTCGAGCCGGCGAGGATGCGGCCGCCGGGGCCGAGGATGTCGATGTCGCCGCCGCGCGCGGTCTGGATCGTCGCCAGCCGCAGGTCGAGATTGCCGGTTGCGACCGTCCGCGCGGCGCCTGCCGCGCCGCCGTCGAGACTGTTGGCAGTATAGCCGAGCGATGCGGGGAACAGCGTGTTCACCGCGCGATAGCCGCGGCTGTATTTCAAATAGGATGGCCCGCCGGGGATGGAGGTCTGCTGGAGCTCGTTGAAATAGACCTTCTCGACGAGAAACACCCGCTGGCGCAGCGGCGACAGCGTCGCGAAGGCGGCATAGGCCTGCTCGTAATCGACGTCGGCGGTGCCGGCGACGGCGAGCAGCGCATCCGGCGCATTGGCCTTCATCCAGGCGATCAGCACCGGCCCGTAGATCGGCCGGCTGCGATCGGCGACCGGATTGCCGTTGGCGTCGGCGACCTGCACGAACAGCTCGTCGGGCAGCGCCGCGACGTTGGCCGGATCGACATAGATCTCGCGCAGCGCGTCGTAGCTCGCGCCCTTGGCGACGCCGAACTGCACGACCAGCGACGCGCCGGTCGCGGCCAGCGCGGGATTGTCCTCGTTGCCGATCGAGCGGATGCCGCCGCCGTAGGACACCGTTCCCTGCGCGCCGATCGTGCCGCCGCCCGGGCGCTGGGGATCGGCGGTGGCGGAGTTGAGGAACGGTCCGGCGTCGCGCCCCGCCTCGAGCATGAACGCGCCCGGGCCGCCGATCACGAAGCTGTTACCCTGGAGCGCCGAAAGCGGATCGCCGAGGCTGCCGTCCCGCAGCACGGCGCGGATCAGCCGCGTCGTCGCGACGATGTCGCGCCCGGCGGTGATGCGGGTGATGTCGCCGGACGCGAGGTTCTGGCCGAAGAACATCATGTCGGCGATGTCGTGCCCGGCCGAGATGCGGGCCTGTTTCGGCGTCGACAGGATCATGCTCGTGATGTCGCCGCCGGCGGCGATGCGGACCGGCTCCGCGTCGCCGAGATGCGTGATCGCGGCATTGTGCAGCGCGACGCGCCCGGCGGTCGGGGTATCGGGCAGCACGGCCGGGAAGCCATAGTCCTGGCCGGCGAGCAGCGGGCCTTGCGAGGTGGCCGCGAATGCCGAGAAATAGCCCGGCAACTGGCCGAAATCGCGATCGTCCATCACGATGGTGACCGGCGCGATCGATCCGCCGGCAAGCAGCCGCAGCTGCCCTGACGGGCTCGGCACGAGATCGACCACCGCGGCCGAGCCGCTGTCCGCGGGGTCGGGCGAGATCGCGAGATCGCCGACCAGCGACACCGCCTCCAGCGTGCCTGGATAGACCGCCGTGCGGGGCACGCCGGTGCGCGAGGTGGCGATCGTCACGTCGTCGCCGCGGTTGTCGATCGTCACGTCGCTGTTGGCGCGCAGCGAAATGGCGGCATCGGCCGAATAGAAGCCGCGGCTGTCCAGCGCCGCGGTGGCGTCGCTCGCCGGCCGGCTCGCGCCCAGCGCGGCGATGCCGGCAAGCCGCAGCATGCCGTCGGCGGCGGCGGCGATGGTGGCGTCGCCCAGCCGCAGGCGCAGCGCGTTGTCGGCGGCTATGCCGTCGGGCGCGTTGACCAGCGCGGCGGCGGGCGCGATGGCGCCGCCGGCCGTGACCGTCGCGGCGCCGCGGCCGACATCGACGCGTCCGCCGAGGATGTCGCCAACTGCGGCGAGCGCCACGTCGCCGCCGCCCATCGTCCAGAGCGCGCGCGTCGCGGGCGCGGCCGCCGAGGCCGCGACCTCCGCGGTGGTGGCGCTGGTGAGCGCGGTGACGGTAAGGTCCGAGATGTCGCCGCCCGCCGTGACGCTGACCGATCCGCCGCCGAGCGCGCCGATACCGGACGTGAACAGCTGCGGAGCGATACGCAGGTTGGTGACGTCGCCGACCGATCCGACCCGCCAGGGCTGGTCCGCCGCACCGATGAAGCTGCTGAAATCATAGTCGCCCGAAGGCTTCAGCCGCTGCTCGAGCGAGGCGTCGCGGCGACCGAGGACGTCGCCGCCCGCCTGCACGGAGACGTCGCCGCCGCCCTGCGCATAGACCGGATCGTCAACGAGGATGCCGCCGAGCGCGGCCTGGCCCCGCGTGCCGTAGAGGTAGCGCGCGATGTCGGCGGACGAGGTCGCGCCGAGCGCGAGCGTGGAGGCGTCCAGCGTCCTCACCTCGCCCGAGACCGGATCGACCGCGCTTGCCGCCGCTGGCGCGGTGGCGTAGCCGGCGGTGTACACGGCGCTTCCGCCGAGCTGATAGCCGGCGGACGCGGTCGACGCGGCGCCGATGCCGTTGGTGTAGCGGATCGTCGCGCCGTCGCGCAGGTCGACGGCGCCGGCGGCGGCGAGGCGGATGTCCCCCGTGCCGGTACGGACGTAGTTGCGCACCGTCGCGACGGTCTGGCCGCCGCCGGTGAGCTTGGGCAACGCTCCGCTCGACGGATCCTCGACGATGGCGGCGAGCTCGTTCTCGATCGACGTCAGGAAGCTGTCGGCGAGCTCGACGGTGGTGTTCAGCGCGGTCGGCACGACCGGCGTTCCGCTGACCTTCGCCTCGGTGGGATGCGCCGCGACGAACGCCCGCACGCGGGTGCGCAGAAACTTCGCGAGCGTCGAGTTGCCGGCCGGCAACGCGATCACGGTGTTGGCCGTGGACCTGGTGCGCGGGAAATAGCTCCGGATCGTTTCCAGCAGCTCGGACAGGGTCACATATTTGCTGTTGACCGTGAGCAGCAGCCCGTCCGCGTAGCTCGCGTTAGAGCCGCCGTAGGCATAGCTGCGGCTGCCGACGATGGCGAGGTTCGCGCTCGATTCCGGATCGACGCGCAGCGGATCGGCGCTGGCGGTCGCGCCGGCGACCAGCGTGTAGGACCAGGAAGCGGCATGGCCGCCGTCCGCCAGCACCGGGAAGAGCGCGGCGCCGCCTGGCGCGTCGCCGCCCGCCGCGGCGGCGGTGTTGGCGGCGGCGCTGAAGGGGATGTCGTCGGGCAGCGGCGCCGGCGCGACCGTGCCGCCGCCGACGCGGACATCGCCGAACTGCGTGAGCTCGACCAGTATGCGTGCGGCGCCATTCCGGTTGAGCGCGAAATCGGGCACGTTGGAGCAGGTGTTCGGCAGGCAGGAGGATACCACCGACGGCTCGTACAGGCTGTTGTCGCCGCCGACGACCTTGGTCAGATAGGCGGGATCGGTCTGGTCGCGGAAGTTGAAGAAGCCGTCGCTCACCACGCCCGCGATCGTCACGTCGCCGCCCGCGCGGATCGTCAGCGTGCCCGGCGCGCCATCGATCGCGCCGCCGACGCGGTAGGTCATGTCGGTGAAGCGCTCAAGCAGGTCCGCCTCGCGGCCGGCGACGACGACGACCCGGCCGGGCAGGGCATCCGAGGCGCGCAGGTCGCCCGCCGCCAGCGCGGCCGCCGTATCGACCGTGCCGGCGCCGAAGTTCCAGTTGGAGGCGAGCCTGACGTTGCCTTCATAGGCGAGCTCGATCTCCGGACGTGCCGAGAAGGCGGGATCCTGGACGAGCGTGCCGAGCCCCGCATAGGCGCCCGATACGTCGAAATCGCGGACGAACCGCGGGATCGTGCCGCTGCCGTCGTCGGCCAGCACGTTGATCCTGCCCGCCGTGGTCGCGCCGGTGTCGAGCACGGCGGTGCCGTCGACGATCGCGACGCCGGTAAAGCGATCGTCACCGGCGAGAGCGGCGAGATCGAAGCGGCGATAGGCTTGGAGCGTGATCGCGCGCGCGCCCGTCACCGTGCCGGCGAAGCCGACGTTCGCGGTGTCGGGGCCGGCCTGGACGATGTCGCGCGCGCGCAGCGTCAGCGTGCCGCCGCTGTCGGCCTCAACGAAGCTGTAATAGGTCTGGCCGTTGCGTGTCAGGCGCACGAGGCGGTTGCCGGCGCGGCGCGCGCCGACGTCGATCGTCGCGCCGCCGTCGACCGTCACGCTGCCGGTGTCGCCGGCGCCGAAGGTCACGTCGCCGCCGCTCGCCGGGCGCGCATCGGTATCGGAATGGCCGTCCGCATGCGCGTCGATCAGCGCGGCGGAGGCGAGATGGACGCCGGTCTCGCCATAGAGCGCGACATCGCCGCCGGCTTCTCCCGAGGTATCGATCGTCCCCGCGACGTCGACCCCCCCGCCATCGGCGACGAGCCGCAGCGCGGTCGCGTCGATCGTCTGGCCCGCGTTCAGGACGAGATCGCCGCTGCCCGAGCGGATGTCGATGCTTCCCGTGAACCCGTGTTGAGCGGCCGCGAAGCCCGCAACGTCGAAGCTCCCCCCCGTATCGACGGTGAGCCCTCCGGCGCCCTCTGGCGCGGTCGCGTCAATCGTCCCGCCGAACGCGATGTCGCCGGCGTCCGCCAGGAGCCGGACGCTGCCGGCCGCGCCCGCACCGCCGCCGACCGTCAGCAGCGTGCCGGCGCCCAGCGAGATATTGCCCGCGGCGCTGGTCAGCGACAGCGTGCCGCCGGGCGCGGATACCGTGTACGGATCCGCCGCGTCGCCGAAGCTCTTGGCATAGCCCGGCGTCGCGAGGCTGGCGCTGCCGGTGAGGATGATGTCGCCCGGCGCCGCGAGCGAGAGCTTCCCCGCCGTGGCACGCAGATCGCTGTCGGCGATGGCGATGCTCGCGCCGCTGACGGCCAGCGCCGCGCCCGGCGTGCCCGCCGGCGCGGTCGCGGTCGCGCCCGCCTGCGCCGCGATCGTCACCACGCCCGTGCTGGCGAGGCTGAGCGACGGCAGGATGGTGGTCGCGTCCGGGACGATCGCGACCGCCGCGTCGGCGATGAACGGGGTTCGGATCGACAAGGCGCCGCTGCCGGCGTCGAAGCCGCCGCGGCCGCCATAGCTGATGCCGTACGAGGCGGTGAGCTTGACGCCGCCGCCGAAGCCGTCGCCGTGGACGACGCCGGAGCCGAACTCGAGCGACTTCGCGACGATGGCGAGCGCGCCGCCGCCGCAATCCTGTCCGCAGGCGGCGCCGGTGCCGGCCGAGTTAGCCAGCCTGACGTCGCCGGCGGTGACCGTCACCACGGCCGGGCCCTCGCCGGCGGGGGCGATGCCGCGCAGCCCCGGCGTATCGAGCACGAGATCGCCGAACGTGTAGCCGCCGCTCTCGAACGCGATCGCGCCCGGCGTCCGCAGCGTGAGACGCTCCGCGCCGTCGAGCCGGGCCTGCAGCGCCGGCGCGATGACGAGACCGCTCTGACCCGGATCCGATCCGAAGGCGATCGCGCTCGCGCTCAGCGCGACGTCCGTCGCCTCGATCGTCGCCGCGGCGGCGATGGCGGCATCGCCGCTCGAATCGGCGAGTACCGCCGTGCCCGAGATCGCCGCGGCGCCGATGCGCAGCGACGGCGCGGTCGCGACGCCGAGCGGGGTGGTCCGCGTCAGCAGCCGTTCGGCGCCGTTCGCGATGCGCAGCACCGCGCCGTCGGCGGTCTGGCCGCCGGTCGTTCCGGTCACGATATAGTCGCCGGTCGCGGTGTCCGCGAGCGTGCCCGATGCCCGGATCGCGGCGCCGTCCGCGATGTCGAGCGTCGATCCGTCGCCGTCGATCGCGAGCAGCAGTTCCGGCGCGGCGAGCGGGTGCGCGGCGTCGTTGGCGATCGTGATGTCGTGCGCGGTGACCGCGAGGTTCGTCGATCCGTCGGCGTTGTCGCTGCGGACGCCGCCGATCAGCAGGCTGTCCGCGTGGAGCGTGCCGATCTCGTCGGCGGTCAGCACGATCGCACCGGCGGGTTCGGCGCCGGTGGCCGCGGCGACGATCGCGAACGCATCGCCGGCGATGTCCACGCGGGCGCCGCGGCCGCCGCCGGCCGCCGCCGTCAGCAGCGTCGCGTCGAGCGAAAGCGCCTGGCCGGGCTCGAGCACGAGCCGCGCCGCGTCGCCCGGCAGGCGAGGCACCGCGACGCCATCGCGCGTGGCCCGGTCGCTGAAGGTCGTGCTCGCAGACGTCAGCACGATGTCGGAATATTGCCGGAAGACCGACTGGCCCTGCACGCTGAAGCTGCGCAGCGTCGCGTCGTGGATGCCGGTGCCGGCGACGCCGTAATAGCCGGTGGTGATGGTCGTCCCGTCGCGCAACGTCCCGCCGCCGCCCGCGAACGCGGCGGTTCCGACCTGCTCGACGACCCGCATGCCGCCCGGCAGCATCGCATATTTCGCCGGCAGCAGCGTGTACCAGCCTGCCGCGAGGCCCGGCGTGGCGTCGAGATGGACGCTCCGGCCGGCGTCGGCGCCGTAGAGCGAAGCATAATTGGCCGAGTAGAGCGGGTCATAGGCCGCGGCGTCCGCCTTGCTGAGGCCGGGGACGATCGCATAGACCTGCCGGCCGTCGGGATATTGGAACCCGCCGTCGCTGCTGTAGGGATCGCTGGCGAAGCGATCGAGCACGTCGCGCGACCCGCCCGTGCCCGGCACGAACTCATAGGCATAGACGTCGCCGCCGCCGCTGATGTCGATCGTCGCGCCGCTGTCGAGGGCGACGTCGGCGCCCGCGATATGCAGCAGCGCCGCCGGCGGCGCGGTCAGCGCGTCGGCGCTGGTCGGCGTGAAGAAATATTCAGTCTGGTCGGTCGTGGTCCCGTAGGGGATCGACAGCCCGTTGGCGGAAACCGAGGTGATGCTGCCCCCGCCGAGGCTCACCGACCGCGTCGCCGGCGCATAGGGCGTCGCGGCGGCGCCGCCGATCGTGAGCGTGCCGATCGGCACGCGCACCGTGCCGTTCTGGACGATATGCGCCGCCTGGATCAGCAGGTCGCCGCCTGCCGAATAGGGGGTCGCCGCCGCGGCGCCGGTGGCGCGCGCGATCGTCAGCGTCGCATCGCCGTCCGCCGATGCGATAAGGAAGCTCGATCCGGTCGTCGGATAGACCTGCGCCGCGGTGATCTTGACGTCGCCGCCGGCGAGGAGCTGGCCACCGAGCGAGTTCTGCACTTGGCTGGCGTCGAGCCCCAGCACCTGCTGATAGGGCCGCGCGCCGATCAGCCGCAGGTCGCCCGCCGAGGCGAGCGACAGCGCGGCTACCGAGCGATCGAAGACGACGGCGCCGCGCACGTCGATCGAATTGGCCCTGAAAGACACCGCGCCGCCGCCGGTCGAGCCGAGCGCCGGCGTGCTCGACGACTGCAGCAGCCCGTCGAGCAGGATATGGTTCGCGCGGACATCGAGCAGGCCGGTCGACGCGATCACCGGCACGAACCGGCCGATGTCGTCCAGCACGCCGTCGTAGCGGCGCGAGGCGACGGTGAAGGCGTTGCGCACGTCGAGGCGCACGTCGCCGTCGCCGCTCAGCGTGCCGAACGCGGTGAAATCGTCGAAGCCGCTGTGCTCGAACCATCGCGTGGAGAGATGATCGCGGCCGTCGCCCGCGAGGTCCGAAGCGCTCAGCACCGGATCGAGCATCTCCAGCGTGCCGCCCTCCGCCGCCGTGGCGCCGCCTTCGGCGTGGACGACCGAGCCGGTGAGCGTGCCGCCGTTGCCGAGCGCGAGCCTTCCGCCCGAGCTCCACACCGGCTGCTGGACATAGCCGCCGTTCGCGACCGCCTGCGAATAGCTGTCCGACGCGCCGGAAATGTCGATGACCGCCCCGGCCTGCGCGTTCAGCAGTTCGGCGGCGCGCGAGCCGGTGACCGAGATCAGCGTGTTGTTGAAGGCACCCTCGCCGAACGCCGGCCGCGCGAAGAGATCGCCGGTGCCGGTATAGGCGGCCAGCGTCTCGAGCGTGCCGCCGGCGAGGATCGTGCCGCCGATCACCGGCGTCGGCGCGCCAGACGGCCGCGCCTCGCGCGGGTTGCGCAGGCTGGCGCCCGACAGATCGGTGACGCTGCCGGGCGACAGCCGGACACCCTCGTCGGCATCGAGCGCGCCGAGCAGATAGAGAGGCCGCAGCGCGAGCTCCGCGTTGGTGAGCAGCCTGCCACCGCCGTCGCGAACGCCGGCGGCATTGGCGGCGGATTCATGGACAGTGCCGTCGGCATCGCTCGTGAAGGCGGTGTCGAGGCCGTGGACGCCGAGCGCGCCGATATAGAGGTCCGGCAGCAGCTCGTTCTGCGTGATCGTGCCGCCGACGAGGCGGATCCTGCCGGCGTTCCAGAGCTTGGCGACGGTAAGCGAGGAACCCGCGTCGCCGGTGACACGTCCGCCGCGCGCGACGTCCAGCTCGACGAGGCCGCCGAGCGCGAGGCCGATGCCGAGCCGGTCATAGGCGTCGCCGCCGCTCGTCGGCGTGAGCACGGAGTACAGGCTGCCGCCGCTCGCCATGCTCTGGAGCGCGACGGTCTGCGTCGCGTCGAGCAGCGGCGAGAAGCGCGACTGGGTCAGGTTCAGCGTCTCGCCGTCCCGGACCGTCAGGGTCTGCGTCGCGAGCACCGCATTATAGCCGCCGAGGCCATTGTCGAAGGCATTGGCGACCAGCGCGGTGCCATAGGAGGTGATCGCATAGTCGGCGAAGCCGGTCCTGGCGAAGAAGCCGAGCGGGAGCGCGGTGCCGCTGCGGGCGGGCGCGTTGCCGAACGCGATCGCCGGCGTGTCGAGCGTGAACGTGCCGCCGCCGGCGAAGCCGTTCGCCCGGATCGTGCCGTCGGCGATGCTGACCCGGCCGGCGATCACGTCGGGGTTGAGCGCATAGTCGAGCCCCGGATTGCCGCTGACCCGGAAGCCGGGGACGTTGCCGCGGCTCTCGAGGCCGAGGATGGGGGTGGGGGAGATCTGGAAATAATTGGTCTGGTTGACGAGGCTGAGGTCGCCGCCGCGCGCCGAGGTGTCGATCGTGCCGGCATAGTCGACATAGCCGCCGCCCGAGACGTCGACGAGCGCGCCGTCGTCGATCACGACGCTTCCCGAGACGTCCGCGCTGCCCTTGCCGTTCGCCTTGGGCGTGCTCACCCGCGGCGCGACGGTCAGTGCGACGCTGCCGCCGTCGGTGTAGGCGCCGCCGAGCTGCGCGCCCGTGGCGGCGCCATAGTCGTTGATCCAGCGGCCGGCGGCGGACAGCGTGCCGTCGATGATGATGTCGAAGGCGCCGGTCCGCGCGGGCTCGGCGGCGAAGAGCGAGCCGTCGATCGTCTCGTAGGTGGTGAGCGCGATGCTGCCACCCGGCGCGCGGATCGCGCCCGCGACCGAGATCGACCGGCCGGCATCGACCGTGACGATGCCGCCCGCAGCGACATCGAGCGCGGCGCCCCGGTCGATCGTCACCGTGCCGCTGGTGCGCAGCGACACCTGCCCCAGGCCCGCGCCGTCGAGCGCATCGGCCGACAGCAGGATCGCATCGCGGCGCTCCTCCGGCAGGAAGCTGGCGGGATCGCGCGCATGCTCGACCAGCATGCCGTCCGCGCCGACCGACGTGCTCCCGCCGAACGCCAGATCGCCGGACAGCGGAGTGATCGATCCGGCCGCGCCTACCCGGATGTCGCCGCCGCCGGTGACGGTGCCGTCGACCGAGGAGATGCCGAGCGCCTGCACGTTCAGATAGCCGCCGGACGGAAGCTCCGAAGGCGCCGCCTGCAGCCGGCGCAGGTCGCCATAGGCCGTGCCCGAGGCCGTGCCCGGGGCGGCGTCGACGAGCTGCCGGCTGCCGGCATAGGCCTGGCCGTAGAGCGTGCCGTCGAACGCGATCGCCGAGCCCTTGAGCGTCAGCGAGCCGGCGTCCCGCCCCTCGACATAGCCCGCCTCGTAGTGCGTGCCGGCGAGCACCGGGTTGCCGTAGCTCTCGGTCAGCCCGTAGCGGGTCTGCTGCGCCTGGAAGGGTGTGACCAGCCCGACATAGCTGCCGTTCGGATCGGCCGCGCCGATGTCGATCACCTCGCCGCCGGGCGTGATAAGCCGGCTGGTCTGGATCGTTCCGCCCGCGTAGCGCACCCAGCCACCCGAGATGTCGAACGCCGCCGTCGGCTTGACGACGATGTCCGGCGCGAGCGCGGCGGCGCCGCTGCCAGAGAAGCTCGGCACGCCGATCGCGATGTTGCCGCCCTTCGTCATCAACTCCGATACGGTGACGCCGACCTGCGCATAATAGCTCGCCGCCTCGATCAGCGGCGATCCGACCCATGCGACGCCGTCGTCCCGCACGCCCGAGAGCCGCGGATCGACGGCCACGGTGGCGCCGTTGAGGAAGCTGTCGCGGTAGCCGGGCGTGTCGCGCAGCTCGTTGCCCTTGACCGGATCGATCAGGATCGTGTTGCGCGAGGCGGGGATGACCACGTCCTTGAGGCCCGCGACGTCGATCAGCACGCCGCCGTCGACGAAGACGCGTGGGCTCGTCCCATCCGCCGGATCGGCGACGAGCGTGCCGGCGCCGGACGGCGCGCCGATCAGGACGTCGCCGTCGGGCGCGTAGACCGTGGCGTTGCGGCCAACCTCGATCGACGAGGCCCCGTCGCCGATCACGACCCGCGAGCGCTTGAACGCGGCGACGGAGCTTGCCGACTGCGGGATCGTCTCGGCGCCGTCGTCGGGAGAGATCGCGATCGTCGCGCCCTGGCCGAGCCTGATGCTGCCCCCGGTGAGATCGACGAAGCCGTTGCGCGAGACGCTGGTGGTGGCGCTCAGCACGCCGTCGTCGAGCGTGGCGCCGCTCGCCGTCGCGCCGAGCGACAGATAGCCGCGGCGGCTCTCGATGATCGCGTCCTCGGTGTTCCAGACATAGTCGATCGGATCGTTCTCGCGGTTCTCCGAGGTCACGATCAGCCCGCGGACGTTCGGGTCGGCGCTGGTCGCGGTGCCTTCGGAGCGCGTCAGCCGGATGCGGCGGCCCGACTGGAGGCTGACCTGCCCCTCGATCGCCGAGAGGCTGCCGGAATTGACCACGGTCGGTCCAGTAAGCAGGATCAACCCGCCGGCATCGGTCGCGATGCTGGCGCCGGCATCGACGCGGATGTCGCCCTCGCGCAGCGGATCGTCCTCGGTCGCGCTCACCGCCTGGGCCGAGAAGGTGAAGATCTGCGGCTTCTCGGCCTGCGATGCCTGATCGGCGATGCCGAGCAGCCCGAAGTTCAGGAATTCGTCGTCGCGCTGGCGGATGCCGAGCAGCGTCGTGGTGGTCCCGGCAAGCGCCCGCGCGCGGCCGATCTCGAGGCTGCTGACGACCAGCGAATGGGTGTTGACCTGCGCGCCGGCGCCGAAGATCACGCCGGCCTGGTTGAGGACGAGGACGGTGCCGTCCGCCTTGATCCTGCCGAGGATCTGGCTGGGCGCGGGTGCCGTGTTCGGATCACGCCGGCCGGTGACGGGATCGAGCTGCCCGACCACCCGATTGAGCGCGACCCAGTCCTTCTGCGCGACGCCGTTGGCCTTCTGGTCGAAGACGAGCGTGGTGTCCTTGCCGACGTTGAAGCTCTGCCAGGACAGCACGGCGCGGCTGTCGGTCTGGGTCACGGTCACCGTCGTGGCGGCGCCGGCGGTCTGCTGGACCGGCTGGGCGGCGCCCTGCCAGGTGTGCAGCCCGGTCGGATCGAGCGACGAGAGCATCGGGTTCGAGACCGGCACCAGCCCGCCCGCGGCGAGGCCGTTCGGCACCGTCAGCCTGCCCGTCGATGCCTTGGCGGCCGCCTGTGCCTGCGCGGCGAGGCCGAGCGCCGTCGCCACGCGTGCCTGCGCGCGGATCGCCCTGGCGCTCGCCGAGCCCAGCCCGCCGGTCGGGACGGCGGCTGGGGCCGGCCGCGGCACCAGCGGCATCGGCACCGCGACCGAGGGCAGCCCGGCGGCGGCGCGCACCAGCGCCGCGCTCTGCGCCCACGCCGGGCTCGCGCCGGTGCCGGTGGCGGCGAGCACCAGGCCGCTGGCGCCGATCAGCAGGCGTGTACGCGGCGCACGCATCGTCAGAAGGCCAGCACGAGATCGAGCTGGAGCACGTCGATGCCGAGCGGCGGGCCGGAGATCTCGTTGGCGCTGAGATAACGGGCGGTCAGCCGGACATTGTCGAGCAGCATATAGTTGCCGGTGAGCACATAGCCCTTGGCGTTGGTGCCGCCGAGATGGAAGTCGCTGTCGGTCAGGCTGTCCAGCATCGAGTCCGATCCGATCCGCTTGTAGGCGCCCGAAAAGCTCCACTCGCCCGCCTTCAGGAGGCCGGGCGTGCCGATCGTCGCGCGCGCCATCCAGGCCGTGCCGCTGCCGAGGAACGGCGCCTTGTCGCCCGCCGCGTTGGCCGTGCAGGGATCGGTGCTGCCTGCGAGCGCCCCGATGTTGTTGACGGGCAGGCCGAGCGGGAGCCGCCGGCAGATGTCGCCGCGCCGGTAGGCGATGTTGCGGACGAAGTCGCCGCCGACGGTCAGCAGCCAGTCGTCGGAGAACTTCGCCTTCACCTCCGCGTTCACGTCCAGCAGGCGGTACTTGAACAGCAGCCCGACATATTGCGGCTGCGAGAAGTTCTGCGGGGATGCCGGATCGGGCGTGACGTCGCGGAGCAGGAACAGCGTGTTGCCCTTGGTCAGGAATGCCGGCCGGGTATCGTCGGTCGAGCACTGGCTGTTGCCGCCGGCGAGCTGGCACGGATCGGAGAGCTTCCCCGAGACGTTGGAGAAATCATAATAGGCGGCGGCGAACCGACCGCTCAGCACCGGACCCGCCCGCCACTCGCCACCGACCTGGCCGCCGAAGATCCACTTGTCATGCGCGCGGCGCTGGCTGTTGGCGGAAGTGAGCGCGCTCGAGATGTTCGGGAAGACGGAGGTTCCGTATTCGAAGGGGAACACGCCCGCGGTCGCGAAGCTCTTCAGCGGCGCGTCCGGATCGTCGGTGCTGCGCAGCGCCACGGCGACGCCGTCGAAATTCAGATCCTCGTCGTAGAGCAGGTCGGTGGACACGAACGGGTTCGGCATGCGGCCGAGCGTCACCCCGGCGATGCTGAACGGCGTCAGCTTGATGAATGCGCGATCGAGCCAGATGTCCTTCTTGCCGAAGCCGCCGCCAAGCAGTTGCGTGGTCGAGATCGGGCTGTCGTCGTTGCCGCTCGCCAGCCGGACGCCGACGGATACCTGATCGCTGAGCGTGGCGTCCACGGCGAGGCGGGCGCGCATGCTCAGCCGGTTGGGGCGGTCGCGACGCGTGTTGAGGATCGGGAAGCCGGCCGGGTTCGTGCTGCTGTTGATGTCGACCGGACCGTTCGCGTTGATCTGGTTGAAGTCGAGGAACTCGTTGGTGTTCGACTTGGAGTAGAAGTCCGACTGGTCGCGGAAGCGCAGGTCGCCGCTGATCCTGACCTTGTCGATCCAGCCGGGCAACGGCTTCGACGCGCCCCAGCCCTGGGTCCGCGCGTCGGCGAGCAGCTCGCCCTTGAGCTGCTCGCGAATCTCGTCCTTGACCACCTGCGGGACATAGGGGACGCGCACCGCGCCGGCCGGCGCCGGCGTCTCCGCCGCGATCTGCGCCTGCGCCGATTGTGCCTCGGACGTGGCCTGGGCGAGCAGCTTGTCGCCGGCATCGGCGGTGATGACCTTCTGCGCCACCAGCAGCCGGATGAGGTTCACCATCGCGTTGGGGGAGGGCGCGACCGGCGCCTCCGCCGCCTCGGGAGCGGAAGCGACGACCGGCGGCGCGGCGGGCGCGGCGTCCTGTGCCAGCGCGGGCACCGCCGCACCGGCAGCGGCCGCCGCGAAGATGGCGAACGACGTGATGGTCATGCGTGCCCCTGCTTTCTGATCCTGGCAATCGCCGTCACAGCCCCCTCCGGCCGCGGACGGTCACCCGCTGCGGAAACCTGATGCTCGCCGGCGGGGCGTCGAGCCCGCCGACGTCCTGCAGCGAGGCGAGCAGCAGCGCGTCGACCTTGTCGTCGCCGCTGCCCTTCAGCATCGCCACGCGCGCCACCCGCCCGTCGCTCGCCAGCCAGATGGAGACGTCGATCGCGAACACGCGGCGGTTGATCCTGTCGTTCCGGCGCAGCGCCTGCTCGAGCGCCGAGCCGAGATAGCGCCGGTAGAAGCCGTCGCCGACGCCCCCGCCGCAATTCTCGCCGACGCACCTGCCCGTGCCGCCCGGCGAGCCGATGCCGCCGCCGGTGCCCGACTGGATGCCGAACGCATCGGTGCCCGCCTGCGCCGGCCCGGCGATCGTGACCGGCGCCGGCGCCTGCGGATTGGGCGTCGGTGCCGGTGTCGGCGCCGGGCTCGGCACGTCCTTCGGCGTCGGCTCCTTGGGCTCGGGCGGCTGCTTGTCCGGCGGCGGTGGTGGCGGGGGAGGGGGTGGCGGCGGCAGCATCTCGATCGAGGTCACCGGCGCCGCCTGCCGCTGCACGCCGCTGACGCTCGACAGCAGCGAATGCACGAGCCACGCTCCCGCCAGCAGCAGGAGCAGCAGCACCGCCGGCAGGCGGTATCGCGCGAAGGCGTCGCTCGCCGTCATGTCCGCGGCGCGGCCTCAACCCTGCGGCTTGCCGGTGACGAGCCCGACCTTGCTGAGATCGAGCCGGCGGCAGAGGTCGAGCACCTCCATCACCTTCTGGTACTGCACCGCCTGATCGCCCTTGAGCACGATCGGCACATCGGGGTTGGAGGCCTTGGCGTTGCGCAGCCGCGTCTCGAGATCGGGCAGCGTCACCGGATAGGCGTCCATGAAGAGCTGGCCGGCGGTGTTGACCGTGATCGCGATCGTCTTGGGCTGCGACAGGCTCTTGGCCGAGCTCGCCTTGGGCAGATCGACCTTGATGCCCTGCACCTGCGCGGTCGTCATCAGGATGAAGATGACGAGCAGCACATAGGCGAGGTCGAGCATCGGCGTGATGTTGATGTCGTCATAGGCCTTGCGGCCGCCGCCTGCCTGCATGTCGCGTCTCCCCCTGGCTATTCGGCTGCGAGCTTGAGCGATGCCGCCGACGCGGCATCGGCCTGCATCTCCGCCAGCCGGGTCACGAGCCGGTCGACAAAGACGCGCATCTCGTTGGCGAGGCTGCTGACGCGGCTGTTCAGATAATTATATCCGAACAGCGCCGGGATCGCGCAGGCGAGCCCGGCGATCGTCGCCAGCAGCGCCGCGGCGATGCCCGGCGCGATCGCATTGACGTTGACGTCGCCCGCCATGGCGACGCCGCCGAACGTCTTCATCACTCCCATCACGGTGCCGAGCAGGCCGATGAACGGCCCGCCCGAGATGGCGATCGTGAGGATCACCATCCACTTGTCGAGCCGCTCGTTCTCCTCGACCTGCTGCGCGTCGACCGCGGCGCGCAGCGCCTCGACCGCCTCGCCGGTGAGCGGCCGGTCGCCACGCGCGCGGCGCCTCACCTCGAGCTCCTCGACGCCGATCTCGTAAAGGTCGTAGAGCGGCGCGTGCTTGATGATCGCCATCTCGCGCGGGGGGATGTCGGGGAGCTGCGAGATGCTGACGAGCTCTTCATGCATCTGGCGGAAGCGGCGCAGGAAGGCGGCGTTCGCCTTGCGCGCGCGAGAGATGTACGCGCCCTTCGAGACCATCACCAGGATCGCCAGCGCGAGCAGCACCATGCACAGTCCGATGATGCCCCAATCGAGCGCGGGGGTCTGGCCGAGGATGTAGGTGATGACGCCCGCGCCGCCGCCCTGCTTCTCGTCGTTGCCGAACGCCACGAGCTTGTCCGCCGGCCCCTGGTTGCTGGCTTCGGCGAGCAGCATGGCCGCAGGGCGCGCGACCTTGGAGAATTCCGCCTCGTCGATCTCGCCGATCAGCGAGCCGCCGATCGCGAACGGCCCGGCCAGCCCCGGCAGCGCCGCCGCGCCCGCCGCCGCCTCGACGCCATCGACATAGAGCTTGAGCCCGCCGCGGTCGTCGGTCACCGCGATGTGGCTCCAGTCCGCCGGCTTGACTGGCTGCTTCGCCGAGATGCGCGCGCCGCCGATCGCGGCATAGGGCGTGCCGCCCGCGAGCCCGATCACGAGCGGGCCGCGCGCGAGGATCTGCGCGTCGGGCGTGATGTTGTCCTGCTTGACCCAGGCGCTGAAGGTGAAGGCGCCGCCGGCCGGCACGGCGAGCGAAGGGGTGGGCGCGACGCTGATCGCGGCGCCGCCCGGGAAGCGCGCGCCGCGCCCGATGATCGCGCCGTCGTTGACGCCGGCCGGCGCGGTCGCCGCGTTGTTCTTGTTCGCGGTGGAGTCGGCGCTCGGCGTGCCCGCGCCCTCGCCGAAATGATAGACGAAGCCGTAGTCGGGATCGTAGCTCGCCGCCGCGTCAGATGCCGCGGGCGCGGTCTTGTTGCCGTAATAGAGCCAGAGCTGCGTCTTCTCGCCGCCCTTCAGGCCAGGGACGCTCACCCAGATCGTGGCGATGCCGCTCGCCTTGTCGAAGCTTTCGATGTGAAAGGGCAGCGGCGTCTTGTCGTCGCCGGCGACGAAGCGGAGATCGGCACCGTTGTCGGCGGCGTCGGGGAAGCTGAAATTGCCGCTGTGGAGCCGCACCAGCACGGGCGTCCGCCCGATGTCGCCGATGACGTTGAGGCCGGCGGGCGAGGTGTCGATCGTGATCGACTTGCGATAGGGCCACGCATCCTGCCACCACGCCGCCATCGCAGGCATCGGCAGCGACACCAGCAGGAGCGCGGCGAGCTTCGCTAACATCTTCATGATCGAGGTTCTTTCGAGGGCCGGGCGCATGTCAGTATTCCGCCTTGACGGTGAACCCGCCGTAGGGCTGCCGCTCGCGGACCCCGTGGGTCAGCGGGAAGGCCAGCGAGATGTCGCCGCTGAGATATTTGAGGAGCTGGAACCTGGCCCCGAACCCGGCGCTCCACAGCGTATAGTCGCTGATCTGCTCGGCCGCCGTATCGCGCAGGCGCGCGTAGCCGGCATCGGTGAACCCATAGAAGCGCAGCTCGTCGACCGACGCGCCGAGCAGCCCCGCGAGCGACGGCGACCGGAGTTCCAATGCCGCCTCCGCGCCGTCGTCGCCGACCGCTTCCGACTGGAGATAGCCGCGCACCGACGTCAGCCCGCCCGCGGCGAACTGTTCGTTCGAGATCAGCGGTCCGTCGGCATACTGCCCCGAGAAGCGGAAGACGCCGACGAAATCCTTCGGCAGGCTCCGCGTATATTCGGCATCGAGGTTGACGTGGACGAAGTTCGATCGCGCGCGCAGGCTGCCGCGCTTGTTGCCGAAGGCGTCGAGCAGGACGACGTCCTCCGGGTCGGCGGTCGCGCCGTTGACCTTGATCTGACCGATGCTGAGCGGCCGGAGACCGGCGGTGACGGCCAGTGACGATGTCAGGCTCGTCTTGTCGCCGGCGTAGCTCGCGCTGTAGCTCGCCACGAGCGGCACATAGTCGATTGGCGTCCGCACCGCGTCGGCAACCTGCGCCAGCGTGATGGTTTCCTTGAAGTTCTTGTAGTCGAAGCCGATGTTCGCCGACTGGGAGAAGGCGCCCGAGGACGGCAGCCGATAGATGGCGCGTATCCCGACCGCGTAGCCGTCGCCGAGCACGTTCGTGCCGCCCAGCGCGGCGACGTTGCTGTTCGACGTGTAGCCGTAGAGCAGCACGCTCCACGGCGTGTTCCAGATCGGCGCGAGATAGGAGCCCGCGAGCACCTCGGCGTTGCGGCGGTTCTGCGGCGCGACGACATAGGTTCCCGAGATGGTGTGGCCCAGCCCCCAGAGGTTGTCATCGCGGA
Organism: uncultured Sphingomonadaceae bacterium; assembly: GCA_964245925.1. Lineage (GTDB taxonomy): Bacteria > Pseudomonadota > Alphaproteobacteria > Sphingomonadales > Sphingomonadaceae > Solisphingomonas. Next base: position 4,395 of record CAXTPE010000019.1, on the reverse strand, counting down.
TCGATCCGCGCAGCCGCAGCGGGCGGGTGTTCGGGCTGTGGTCGTTGCTGAGCTCCAGCGTCGCGTGCAGCGGATCCTGATCGGCGACCTTGAGCTCGACGTCGATCGTCCCCGGCACCTTGCCGGGCTTGAGCAGCGGCGTGATCTGCCGCCCGGGGAAGCGGTTGGCCTCGGCGAGTTCGGCCTGCGCGCGCGTCAGATCGGGAACCGCGCCCTCGCGCAGCGCCGGCGTCCGCGCCCGCACCGAGCGCGCGGCGCCTGCGCCGACCCCGGTCACCGTGACGGAGGCGATCCTCGCCTCGGTGACGGCCAGCCGGATGACGCCGCTCGATGCCGACTGCGGCGGGATCTCCACCACGACCGAATCATAACCGTGCGCGCGATAGGCCTGCTCGAGCGCCGCGCGCGCCGCCTCGACGTCGGCGATGCTCCGTCCGGGCCCCACATGCGGATAGACGGCGCGCTCGATCTCGACCTCCCGCAGCAGGCTGTTGCCGGTCACGTCGATCGCGCCGATGTCGAACCGCTGCACGGTGGCCGGAGGAGCCGGAGTCGGCTCGGCGGACGCCGCGGCAGACATCAGGCTTCCAAGCAACGCAACGCTGCCGAATATCCCAACAAGACATGGCTTCTCATCGGCGAACACGACCTTTGCGCGCTCCAACTTCGGATCAACGGAGATCATGCACCCCGGTTTGCGGTAGCGCAGCGCCGTCCGGGATTCAAGCTTCGTGAAGCTATACTGTGAATGACCGACATCGAGATGATCTATTACAGAGATAAGTCAGTAATGTTATAGAGATGTTACAGCGAGGATTGTTCTTGTAGGCAATCGGTGAAACGGGCATCGCGCTCCCGGTCCGCGCGGATCGGTTCCGGGCGATCCTTCACGGTGGTGTACGACGGCGATGCGCGCTGCTCTGTTCTGCGGTCTGGCGATGCTGTGCGCGGGATCCGGCAAAGCCGCCGACCTCGCCGCGCCGTCGTCCGCGCCGGGCCTGCTCGCGCCGCCCTGGGCGGCAGCGGTGGACGGCGGGGTTATTCCGTCGGCCGATGCCGCATCCGCGCAGTGTCTTGCCAGCGCCGTCTATTACGAGGCGGCCACCGAGCCGCGGGCCGGCCAGGAGGCGGTCGCGCAGGTCGTGCTGAACCGGCTCCGCAGCCCGCTGTTCCCGAAGACCGTCTGCGGCGTCGTCTATCAGGGATCGCGCCGTCGCACGGGCTGCCAGTTCACCTTCACCTGCGACGGCTCGCTGGCGAGAGCGCCGGTGGCGCGGCTGTGGCAGCAGGCGCGCGATGTCGCCGAGCAGGCGCTGCACGGCTTCGCCGCCAGCGGTCTGGCCCAGGCGCTCAACTACCACGCCGACTATGTCGCGCCGGCCTGGCGCAACAGCCTCGTGCGCGTGAAGCAGATCGGTGCCCATATCTTCTATCGGCCGCGTGCCGCCGGTGAGCCGGCCGCCGCCTCCGCTGCACGGACGCCGTCGGCATCACCCGCACCGGCGCCCCGCGGCGCCGCGATGGCGAGCTTCAGCGTCTGGGGTATCGCCATCGCCACGGTCGGCAGGGGAGGCGTGGTGACGTCGACGGTCCCCGCGGGCATTCCCGCGAACCTTCCCACAGACGATCTGACGGCGTTGATGCGGCATACCGCCGGCTGAACTCGGTGGGCGTCCGCGCCGGCGAGCCGGCGTCGTATGCAGTGGCATGAACGGCGCGACCAGCGCTGGAAAGACACGGCCGCCCGGCGCCGTACCCGCCCCGGTCGCGTGACGTCGATCCGGCTTTCCGCATGGCGGCGTCGGGATAGGGATCCGATCACGCCGGTTGCCGATGGCGCGATGCGGACGCGAAGACGGGCGGCACCGGTCGAAACCGGTGCCGCCCCCTTCGATCGGCGATCAGCCGCCCGGCTGGGACGAGCAGTAGCTCGTCGTGCCGTGCTTCACCATCGCCAGGTTCAGCCCCGTCGTCGCCGAGACCGGCTTCAGGAAGGTGTCCTTGATCGCGGTCCGCCAGGCCGGCGGCAGCGGGAAGAAGCCGGCCTTGACGAGCAGCCCGAGCACACCGTCGTTGATGAGCTTGGACGTCTCGTAATTGTAGAGATAGCCGGTCTTGGCGTCGTTGACGTCGTTCGAGATGCCGCAGGTATAGGTCAGCAGGTTGGTCGTGCCGACGATCGGATAGGCCTGGCTGGCGCTCGGGTTGGAGAGTGGCGACGACTTGTCGGCCGGCTCCACCCAATCCTGCGGATTGGCGCGGCTGCGCGAATCCGAGGAGCTGGCGTTGTACGTGCCGTCGGCGTTGCTCTGCGGCGGCAGGATGTTGAAGGCCGCCTTGACGCCGTTCGGGGTCGGCGCGCGATAGCTGCCCGCCGCATTCTTCACGTCCGCCGTGACGAGGTCGTAGGTATTGAGCTCGGTGTTGAGCACCGCGGGCAGGACATAGTCGGGGCCGATGTAGCCGATGCGGCCCTGCACGAGGCTGTCGCCGGTGTTGCTGCCGGGTTCGCGCGTGAAGTCGAGATATTTGGCGACGCCGTCGCTGCCGTCGGCCAGCGTGTAGGTGCCGGGCGCCTCTCCCGAGACCGGATCATTGGCATTGGCCTTCAGATAGACGACGCCGGCGAGGTCCGGACCGCCGGTCGCGGTGGTCTGGGTGGCACCGCTGGCATCGGTGTAGGTGCCGGGGATGCGCGAGGTGGAGTTGAGATATGCGTTGTTGCTGATAACGCTCGGGCAGACCGCCGCGAGGAAGCGCGTGAAGATCGAGGTCGTGCCCGAGCTGTCCTGGCGGCCGACGAGCTGCAGCGGTACGTCGAACGCATCGGGATCGTTCGGATCCTTGAGCGAGCCGCCGTTCTGCGCGGTCAGCTTCGAATCGTTCCAGTTGGTGATCTGGCCATCGAAGATCTGGCAGGCGGTCTTCTGGCTGAGCTTCAGGCCGCCGCTGCCATCGGCGCGCGGCTGCTGGAGATGGAAGCTGTACTCGGTGATCGAGCCGTCCGCGGCGCGCACCTTCTTGTAGACCGGATCGAACGCGATCGTCACCGGCGCGACCATCACCGGCACCTGGATCATGGCGCCATATTTGTAGTTCGGGTTGGCGTAGCCGCCGCTGGGCGGCGCGGCGCCCGGCGCGGCGACGGTGACGCCGACGGTGCCGTTGGTGCCGCCGTTGTTGTAGATGTTGACCTCGTTGGTGCCGAGCGAGGTGTCGGACAGCGCGTAGTTGACGAGCGGGAACAACTGGGTGCCGGTGGCTGGATCGGTGTCGCCGAGCCGCGACGGATCGTGGCTGTAGAAGGCCTTGATGCCCGTGCCCGAGCCCGTCGAGATATAGTCGATCAGATAGCCCGAGATCATGTCGGTCGTCGCGCAATCGAACGACGGCGAGCCGGCATAGAAGAAGTCATCGAGAGTTTTCGTCGTCGGCGGAGTGCCCGCGATCTTCAACGTGGTCTTGGTGCTGTAGCAGTCACCGGCCTGGCGCCAGTAGGGCGCGATCAGGGACGAGCCGCCGCCGTAGATAGCGCGGTCGGTCGCGGATGCCGGCGCGGATATGCCGAGGGCGGCAACGGCAAGCGCCGTCGCGCCCAGTAGCGAAGTCTTCAAGTACATGCTGTCCTCCATGGCGTGCCATCGCAGGGGATCGACCGAACGACGCCGGCGCCTCGCTGAACTGGTGTAAGAGGCGCTTGATCGGTCCTGTGGCGGTGCCAGCGGTAGTCAGCCTATGTAGCAGTTTTGTGAAAGTTTAACGGCAGGTGAACATATCGAAAATAGTGACGGCTGTAATATCGGTGTAATGTAGGAGCGATAGCATCGCGAACCGGTCGATGTAGTTCTAGCCGCAGTCCGGGCGTTTGCCGCCGAAGAGCAGCGTCGTATCGCCGCCGAGATAGCCCTTGGCGAGCGGCCGGTGCGAGGCGGCGATCCGGCCGATCGCGCAATCGCCGGTATCGGCGTGATATTGTTCGGTCCAGGAGAGCATGTCGGTCATCGATGCATCGAGGATCTGATCCGCCCCGCTCAGCCGCTTGATCTGGGACGAATCGGCCAGATTTGTGGCGACGAACGCGGCCAGCCGCGACAGCGCGCGGTCGTTCTCGGCGTACAGATCGATGCCGTTGGCCTTGGCGAAGCCGGCCACCTCGACCAGCGGTTCGAGCGCGAAGGCGTGGTAGTTGAGCGCGCGCGGCCCGCGCTTCATCTCGAGCGGCAGCGCGCCGTTCGCGTCCACGTCGTTCAGCCCGCGCCGCGCCGCCGCGACCGCCCAGTCGAGCTTCCGCCGGTCGTCGGAGGCGATCGCGGTCGCCGCGACCGCGGCGGCGCCCCAGTAGAGATGGTTGTTCCTGACATCTCCGATCGTGGCGATGATCGCGTCCCCCTGCCG